>DATGIA010000013.1:0-20772 GCA_035307465.1 Steroidobacteraceae bacterium | reverse complement strand
GAGGTCGCCGCCTACAATCAGGAGCGCGGCCGCGAGCTGCCGCATGCGATCGACTTCAAGGCCGAGATCTACATGCGCCAGGAGCGCAAGGGCATGGTGCTCGGCACCTACGAGAAGGCCTGCGTGCCGTGGCAGCCGCGCACCACGCCCTGGGACTTCGGCTCCGAGCTGCTGCCGCCCGATCTCGATCGCATCGCGCCCTCGCTCGAGGTCGGCTTCCGGCATTTCCCGGCGATGGAGAAAGCCGGCATCAAGCGGGTCATCAATGGGCCGTTCACCTTCTCCCCGGACGGCAACCCGCTGGTGGGACCGGTGCAAGGATTGCCGGGCTTCTGGTGCGCCTGCGCGGTCATGGCGGGGTTCAGTCAGGGCGGCGGCGTGGGCCTGGCGCTTTCGCAGTGGATGGTCAACGGCGATCCGGGCTTCGATGTGTGGGCGATGGATATCGCACGCTACGGTGAATGGGCGACGCGCAGCTATACCAACGAGAAGGTGCGCGAGAATTATTCGCGCCGCTTCTCGATCCGCTTCCCGAACGAGGAGCTGCCGGCCGCGCGCCCGCAGCAGACCACCTCGCTCTATGACGTGCTCCTCGCCGAGGGCGCGGTCATGGGAGACAGCTGGGGTCTCGAGACTCCACTCTGGTTTGCGCCCCAGGGGGTCGAGCCGCGCGATGTGGTGTCCTTCCATCGCTCGAACGACTTTGCGCACGTCAAGGCCGAGTGCCATGCGGTGCGCGATGCGGTCGGCGCGACCGAGATCGCGAACTTCGCCAAATATGAGATCACCGGTCCCGGCGCCGGGGCGTTTCTCGCGCGCTGCATGACCAATCGCATGCCGCGCGTCGGACGGCTCATCTTGACGCCCATGCTGAATCCGGGCGGCAAGCTGATCGGTGACTTCACCATCGCCTGCGCAGGTCCCGAGCGCTTCCTCATGTGGGGATCCTCGCAGGCGCAGATCTATCACATGCGCTGGCTCGAGTCGCAGCTTCCCCCCGATGGGTCGGTGCGCGTGCGCCGCTTCGATCTCGATCTGGTCGGGCTGTCGATCGCAGGACCTCGCTCGCGCGAGCTGCTCGCGAAGCTCACCGACGAGGACGTCTCGAACGCGGCGCTGAAGTTCATGGATCATCGCTCCGTGGACGTCGCGAACGTGCCCGCGATGATCAACCGCGTGAGCTACACCGGCGATCTCGGCTACGAGATCTGGCTACGCCCCGAGTATCAGCGCCGGCTCTATGCGGGGATCCGTGCCGCGGGCCGTCCCCTCGGTCTCGTGCTCTTCGGCATGCGGGCGCTGTTGAGCATGCGCCTCGAGAAGAACTTTCCCACCTGGTATCGCGAGCTGCGGCCGATCTACGGACCCTTCGAGGCAGGGCTCGATCGCTTCGTCGATCTCGCCAAGCCGGACTTCATCGGCCGCGAGGCGGCGCTGCGCGAGAAGCAGAGCGGCGGTACCTTGCGGCGCGTGAGCTTCGGGGTCGACGCGGCCGATGCCGACGTGCTCGGTGATGAGCCGATCTGGCACGCAGGCAAGGTGGTGGGCTGGGTGACTTCGGGCGGTTATGGCCACCGCGTCGAGCGCTCGCTCGCGCAGGGCTATGTGCCGGTCGCGCTCGCCGCGGACACCGCTACGAGCGCCTTCGAGATCGAGATCCTGGGCGATCGGCGGCGGGCGACGATTCTCCCGGAGCCGCTCTTCGATCCGGCGGGCGAGCGCATGCGCATGTAGGCGCGTGCGCCCTTCGGCCGCGAGACGTCTTCAGGCGAGGGCGGGGTAGCCGCGCTCGGCGGCCGCGCGCTCAAGCGCGAGCACCTCGGTGTAGCTCTCGTCGACCTCGAAGTCGAGGCCGGTGAGCAGCAGTTGCGCGCGCACCGAATCGAGCGCGCGATCCTCGAACACCTCGCGCAGCGCACGCTTGAGGACGCTCATCAACGAGGGCCCGGTCGAGCGCGCGGTCACGTAGGGCAGACCCGGGCTCGAGTCTGACCAGGCGAGCACACGCAGCGCCCCGGTCAGCTCCGGGTACAGACGCTGCATGTGCGCATAGCTCACGCAGTCGATGGCCGCGACGTCGGCTGCGGCGCCCGCGACGGCGCGCACGCTCGCCAGATGCGCTCCCGTCACCGACACCGAACCGAAGAATCGCCCGCCGCTCGCGAGCGGTGCGACGGCCGCACGCAACAGGTTCGCGCCGCTGTTGGAATCGAGCTCGTTGACTGCGCAGCGCCGGCCTCGCAGATCCGCGAGCATCGTCGCCGCATCCTCGCGGCGCACGACGAGGGCGCTGCAGTAGCGGCTGCCCTGGCAACCGGGCGCGGCATACGCGGGAACCGCGATCAGGCGCACGTGCTCACGCCAGGCGATCGCCAGCGGGTACTGGCACGCCTGGCCGAGGAGCAGCCGCGGATCACGCCAGCTCGCGGCATGTCCGAGATCGCGCGTCAGGGAATCAGGGACGCCCTCGACGCCGAGCGCGCGCAGCCGCAGGGCGAGCGCGGACCAGAAGGCATCCGTCGCCGCTCGCAGCGCCGGAAAATCGTACATGGGTAGCGCAGCGATCGAGGCGACGGACATCAACCGGCGGTGACGGGTGCCCGAGCGAGTGCCTCGGCACGCTCGAGCGCCGGTCGGCCCGGATGCTCCACCGTGATGACCGGGCGTACGAGGTAGCGCCGCACGATTTCGAGGTAGCCCCCCGAATAGACGAGCCCGGCGGAGCGCGCGGGGGCGTCGCCGTGGCGCGCCTTGATCTCGCGCCACGCCGCCGGCAGCTGATACCAGGGGAGCGCCGGCCGGGCGTGATGCACGACGTGCAGGTTGTTATAGAGGAAGATCAGCGAGATCAGCGGATTCGCCTCGACCACTGCGGTGCGCTGTGCCGGGCCGGGATTCGCCCGATGCTCGGCGAAGGAGCGCACCAGCGAGAGCGACTGCCCGGGATATACGAAGCAGGCGAGGTACACGAGCGGGTGGATGTGGCACACCTCGACCACCCAGAAGAGCACGCCCGCGATCCCGAGCGCGTGCCAGACCCAGATTCGCCACTCGCGCCGCTCGGTCACCAGATTGCGCGCCTCGATCGCCAGGAATTCGCTGGTTGCAATCCAAGGTCCCACGATCAGGCGGCCGATGAGCGTGGTGTTGGCCCGGCGCAGCCAGCGCATCGGTGCGCTCGCCTGACCGAGCTGACCGGGCCGCAGATAGAACGACTCGGGATCGACGTACGGCTCGGTGAGGATGCGGCCGCCGAAGCGGTGGTGAAAGAGATGGGTGCGGCGGTAGATCGAATAGGGAATGACGAGGCCGAGCGGCACGCCGCCGAGCAGGGCGTTGAGGCGCCGGGAGGCAAACGGGTGTCCGTGGATGGTCTCGTGCTGCAGCGAGCCGTGCCAGGCGAGCAGCCCGGCCCCGAGGATCACCGCCACGACGATCGGCAGCGCGTGAAAATAATATGTCGTGAGCGCAAAGCCGCCATACACCCCCGCGGCGACGGCGAGCGTCGGCCATTCCACGAGGTGAGGGGTTCGGGCTTGCGCAGGGTGCTGGATCGCATTCATTGAGATCGAGCATACCGCAGCCGCGGGGCGGCGAAAATGAGGGGAATCACAGACGAGCCTTCCCGAGCCGCCGCCGCAGGCTATACTCGGGCCGATGCTGGCGCCCGACCTCCGCGAGTCCTCGGTCCCCGCCGAGTCCGCGGCATACCCCGATGCTCCTGGCGCCTGGTACGTGGTGGTGCTGCTGGGCATCGTGTACGCGCTCAACATCTCCGACCGCTACATGATTTCGGTGCTGATCGAGCCGATCAAGGGCGAGCTCGCCCTGAGCGATGCCCGCGTCGGCATCCTCACGGGCGTCGCGCTCGCGGTGTTTTACGTGACGGCGGGGCTGCCCATGGCGGTGCTCGCGGATCGCACCAACCGCACGCGTCTGATTGCGGCGGCACTCGCGGCCTGGTCGCTTTTCACCGCCCTGTGTGGCATCGCCCGCAGCTACTTTCAGCTTCTGATGGCCCGCATTCTCGTCGGGGTGGGCGAGGCGGGCGGCACACCGCCCTCGACCTCCGTGATCTCGGACTACTTCAACTGGCCGCGCCGCGCGCTCGCTCTGTCGGTGTACTCGGTCGGCGCCTCCATCGGCTCGATGATCGGCAACAGCGCCGGCTGGATCTCGGATCACTGGGGATGGCGCAGCGCATTCTTCGTGCTCGGCATGCCGGGGGTTCTGGTTGCGCTGGTGCTGCTGTTGACCGTGCGCGAGCCGCCGCGCGGGCGCCTCGATGCGCGGCAGGATGCCGGTCAGGGTGCCCGCTTCGTGGAAGTGCTGCGCTACACCGCGCGCGCGCCCGCGATGCTCCACTGCCTCACCGCCGGATTCCTGTACTGTCTCTGGGGCTGGGGTCTCATGTGGTGGACCCCCTCCTATCTAGTGCGCTCGCACCACCTCTCGCTCACCGATGCCGGTCAGATGCTCGGGATCATCCACGGGATCGGCGGCACCCTGGTGCTCATCGTGACAAGCGTGATCACGCGCATGCTCGCCGGCGCCGACATCCGAGCGCTGCCGCGCTTCATTGCGCTCGTCTGCACCTTGGGAACCGTGCCGGCGATCGTCGCGTTCACGAGCCATGACATCACGACGGTGCGCATCGCGCTGTGGCTGTTCATCTCGATCACCTATGCCGTGTTCGGGCCGCCGTACGCGCTGATGCAAAACCTCGCCCCGGCGCACATGCGCGCCCAGGCGATGGCGTTTCTCATGATGGCCAGCAACATCGGCAATCTCATCGTCGCTCCCGCGCTGGTCGGCTTCCTGAGCGATGCGTTGAGCGCGCGCTACGGCACCGAGTCATTGCGGATGGCGTTGCTGCCGCTCACCGTCGTCGGGCTGTGGTCGGCGGTGCACTGGTGGCTCGTCGGGCGTCACCTCGCGAGCGGCATGGTGCGCGCCGGCACGCTGGCGGCCGACGCCGCTCGATGATCCTGATCTACTCGGGCTCCAGATCGAACACCGCCACCCGACCGTCCGGGCGCAGCTCCAGATCCAGCCGCAGCATCGTGGTGGGGAACTGCACCCCATAGACGTATTCGCGGTCATCCCCGAGATCCCTCCGCGCGACGAGCGCGAGGCGCTGCGGTGCCCCGAGCGGAGCAAGCAGCTGCTGCCGCGCGCGTGCCAGGGCCTCGAAGCTCGATCCGAGATAGGAGAAGTCCTGATCGCGCAGCGTGCCACTTTGCGCATCGAGGAGGATCTTGCGGGCGCGCCGCGTGATCGCAGGCTCCCGATCGGCGATCGGGGCGCTCGGCCGGATGCGCTCGAGCGCGGGATCGATGAGGGCCGCGATGCCGTCGACGAAGCGCTCGGGCTCGGCTTCCGCCAGGTTGCAGAGCACGACGATGCTCAAATCGTCGGCGAGATAGCGTGAGATGTAGGTCCTGAAGCCCTGCCAGGATCCGGAGTGGTGATACCAAGGCGCGCCGCGGGCCGAGTCGACTTCCCAGCCGAACCCGTAGGGATAGGATTTGCCGCTCGCAAGATGCGCCGGCGCATAGATCTGCGCCCAGCTCTCCGGCTTGAGGATCGCCCGGGCGCGCAGGCCCCGATCCCAGGCCAGCATGTCCGTGATCGAAAGATAGAGTGACCCGTCGGCGGTCGTGTTGAGCGCGGGCGACACCCATTCCTGATTCTTGAGAGCACCCGCGACCCGCCGGTAGCCGGCCGTGCGGCCCTCGACGATGTCGGCCTCGCTGATGATCCGCGCGCTTCGCATGCCGAGTGGCTCGAAGACGCGCTCCTTGAGCACATCGCCGTAGAACTCGCCCGACACCTGATGGATCAGCAGGCCGAGCAGCAGGTAACCCGTGTTGCTGTACTTCCAGCGCGTGCCGGGCTCGAACTGCAGCGGCAGGCGGTAGGTGAGTTGACGCAGCTCATCCTCGGTGTAGTCATGGCGCAGGTCGATGAGCGGTGCATCGAGCCGGGAATCGCTCGAGTCGTCCTCGTAATCAGAGATACCCGAGGTGTGGGTCAGGAGGTGCCGTATCGTGATCTTTCGCCAGCTCGGGGGCGCGTCGGTGAAGTATTGCGTGATCGGGTCGTCGAGCTGGAGCCGTCCCGCCTCCACCTGCAGCATCACCGCGACCGACGTGAACTGCTTGCCGACGGATCCCGACTGAAAGAGGCTGTGCGCGTCCGCGGGCGCATGCAGCTCGACGTTCGCATCGCCGAAGCCCTGCGCGAGCAGCACCTCATCGCCGCGCGTGATGCCGATCGCCACACCGGGCACACCCTCGCGGTGCATCTCCTCGCCGACGAAAGTCTCGATACGGCGCAGGAGCAGCGCATCCGTCTCGCCGCTCGCTGCACCGGCGGCCGCCTGCGCGGCGAGCGGGGCGAGCGCCGTGGGCGCGGCGAGCGCGGCGAGCGCGAGCAGTGCCCGCGCGGCCCGGGCCGTGCTACCCGCCATTCCGATCCGCCGCCCAGGGGTCGAGAGGGTTGGGCAGAAGCGAGACGGAGCCAGCATGTCCGCGCTCTCGCTTCGACTCGGTCGCCGTCCGCTCCTGCCCAAAGGTGACTGCTGGACCCGTCTCATTCCTCCTCGAGGTCATCATCATCATCATCACCGCCGAACGCCGGATGCGCCTTGATGGACTCCAGCGGGATGATCATGGTTTGCGAGGTGTCGATCGAGGAGTCCGCCGCGATGAGCGTCGCCTCATCGAGCGTCGCGACCATCATGGTGGCTCCGGTATCCTCGGGGACGTCCGTGCCCCCTGGCGCGCCCGCGGGATCGAACAGCGTGCGTGACTGAAGTCTCTGCAGAATCGCATTGGCGTCGACGGGTTCGCTGAAATAGCGTCCCTGCCCGTACTGGCAGCCGACCGCCAGCAGCTTCGAGGCTGCCCCATTGCCTTCCACCGTCTCGGCGATCGAGGCGAGGTCGAGACTGCGCGCGATCTGCACCATGCCGGCGATCATGCGCATGTTGCTGTCGTCCGCGCCGCCGCGGTTGACGGCGGGACAGTCGATCTTCACGACGTCGAAGGGGTAGCTCTGGAGATTGCGGATCGAGGAGTATCCCGTGCCGAAGTCATCGAGCATCAGCTGGATGCCCATGTCATGAAGCTTCGTGAGCGTCTCGCGGGCACCGGCGACGTCGGCGACCAGCGCGAGCTCATTGAGCTCGAGCTTCAGCATGCGAGCCGGGAGCCGGGTCTCCTTGAGCAGCGCCGCGAGGTAGGAGCTCAGATCGGGATCGCGCAGCGCCGACGGGGACAGGTTGATGCTGACATAGAACTTGCGCCCCTGGGGGAGTTGCCGGATCCATTCGGCCGCCATCTGGATCACCTTGAGGATCACCCAGCGGGTGATCGGGACCATGAGACCCGCCTCTTCGGCGGTTCGCAGGAACCGATCCGGTGAAAGCACCCCTTCGATCGGATGGCACCAGCGCAGCAGCGCCTCCGCCCCGACCATCTCGTGCGTGCGCAGGTCGACGATGGGCTGAAAGAGCAGCTGCAGTTGATGCTTCTCGAGTGCCACGTGCAGGTCGGCCTCGAGGCTGACCAACGTGGGGGAGTGACTGATCATGGCGGGTTCGTAAAGCACGACCCCCGCGCTGTGCTCGCGCTTGGCCACCGAGAGGGCGATGTCGGCTTCGCGAACCATGTCCTCGGTGCGCTTCTGGCCCGAGTTGGCCCAGGCAACGCCGACGGTTGCCGTGACGAGGAGCTTGTGACGGCGCAGCTGGAAAGGCTCGCGCAGCTCGCTCTTCAGCTTCTCGCCCGTGCGTCTCGCCTCCTCGCCCGAGGGCGCATCGAGCAGCAGGAGCGCGAGCTGATCGGTGCCCCAGCGCGCCAGAAATCCCTCGGGCGGTTGAGCAACGTGCTCGAAGCGCTTGGCGACCTGACCGATCAGGTCGTCACCCGCGGTCTGACCGAGCAGATAATTGACGGTCTTGAAACGCGCGATGTCGACCAGCACGACGGCGACGCTCTGGTGGTCGCGGACCCGCACCTCGCGCAGCGCCCTGTCGAGCTGATCCATGAAGGCGCGCCGATTCGGCAAGCCGGTGAACGTGTCGTGCAGGCGCGCGAAATCGAAGCTCTGCTGCAAGCCCATCCGCTGCTGAATCTCGGCCGCGAGGCGCTGATTGAGCGCATGAATGCGCGCACGCGCGCGGCGCAGGGTGCCGCGCGTACGCTCGAGCGCGTGCAACAGGTCGTGCAGGCCGAAAGCCGCGATCCAGGTCACGAACACGAGCAGGCTGATTTCCGAGAGCAGCAGGGCGGAGGAGACCCAACCCGAACGCGGCTGCAAGGACAGCTCGAGATAGCTGCCGGCCACCGCCGGCGCCGTGGGTAGACTGATGCGATGGGATTGCGGCTCGGCGAGCTCCTCGGTGCGAGAGCTCACGAAGATGCGCGGTCGCCCGCTGCGTGGGTCGGACTGCGACAACTCGAAGTCATAGCCCGCATCGATCAGTCGAGCGAGGTGTGCGTCGGCGAGCAGAAGGTCGAGGTCCGCATAGCTCACCACCGATCCATTGCCCGCGGGCACGCGAAACGAGACCAGCCACTGGCTGCCGAGACGCAAGGGGCCGAGCATCGCCGATGCGGGCACCCGGCCGCTGGACTGCGCCGCCTGCCACTCCGCATCGATGCCGGCCATGATGCCCGGTTCGGCGCGGCCTGCCTCCTGCGCGCCTTCGGGATTCGTCCAGTAGATGCCCTTCAGATGGGTCGTCGCACGGCCTCCGAGGCCGTCACCCGCCTCGGCGGCGCTGCCTTGCTGCGCCGCCTTGGAGGTCGCTGCGAGCAATCGAGCCAGGGCGGGCTCGATGCGCGCCGCATAGTCGGCCGCTAGAGCGCCCGCACGCTCGCGCTCGAGCGCTGCGTGATGCTGCAGACTGAGCGTGATCAGGCGCGAGCCCGCGACGAGAAAGAGCGCGACGGTCAGGAGCGTCGGCACATATCTCGATCGCGACCCCCGCCACGCCCGGGTGAGGCCCCTGAGGCGCGCCCACACCACCGAACGCGCCTCGCTCAGACGCATCACAAGCCGCCCCCGAAGGAATACGAGTAATTCAGGGTGAGCGTCGCCTTCTTGGTGCCACCGAGGTTGAGCCAATCGGCGACCAGGGTGAAATCGCTGTGCCAGCGGGGCACCGGCTTCTCGGCGCCCAGATAATACTCATGCAGCTCCTTGCTCGGAACGAGCGCCCGCGACACGCTCTGCCCGTTGATGTATCCGAAGATGACCGGCGCCCCCTGCCCGAACGCCGTTCCGGCCAGCACGTTGACGGGCGCCTCGTACAGGTCGATGCGCGCGCCGCTGAGGTGCGTGCCGAGATTGCCGTTGGTGGAGGAGGCATAGGAGGCGGTCGTGAGCAGATGCGGGCCCCACACATAGGCGAGCTGGGCCTTGGGAAGATTGCCGTGGTTCGTCTCGACGTCGATGCGCCGCTCCTCGAGCGTCGCCGACAGGCGGTGCTGGAAGGTTGCCGATAGATCGAGCGCCTCGATCTCGTAGTTGAAGGTCCGGGCGCCGGCGGCGGTGCGGGCACCGGCATCGGTCCCGCCGCCCTCATGCGCTTCCCCCGAGATCCCGAAGCGCGTCGTGTCCGGACCGAACGACCAGGCGCCGCTCGCCGAAAGGAAGTCCCAGCGTGCGGGTCCGAGCGTATCGTGCTCGATGCCCGTGGTGATGATCGTGCTGGGATCAAAACCATGCAGCCAGCCGACCGCGCCCGTACCGCCGCCATTGGTCCCGGTGAGCGTCGAGCCGCTGACGCTTGCGGAGAGCCGGTCGCTCGTCTGCGCGAGCGCGGGGCTGCCGAGCAACAGCAGCGCCACGAGCGCCCCGCCATGACTCTTGCCGAATCGCACGGTCATCGAGCCACCCGTCAAGCCGGCCCCGAGGAGGCTCGCCGGGACGAAGCGGGATTCTGCGGTGACGTCCACGAGGCGGCCTCCACGCGGGCCACCGGCAGCAGCGACACGCAGTGCAGGGACTCCTCCTCACCGGGCAGGTTGAGCCGGCTCGTCGTCAGCTCGTAGATGCGTCCGCCGATCTCGATGTGCGTCTTGCGCCGCTCATTGAGACCCGGATCCCACCACGCGGCGCCGCTCGGGTCCGTCGTGCGCACCAGGCCTGCGGCCGAGGAGCCCACCTCGATGTCGCCGAACAGCTGCGAGCTCATGCGGTTGAAGGCGAGGATGCGCGCCTGGCCGTCGATGACGAGGGCGGCATATTCCGAGCTCTCGAGCGCGCCCCGCAGACAGAACGCCTCGGTGGCGTCGCTCAGGGTGAGCAGCGCGAACTGGCGCTTGTGTCGCTTCACCGGGCGCACGTACGCGCGGGCGAGGCGCAGGCTCCCCTCGATGCGCAAGGTGATCAGCGCCTCGGGCGCCGAGTCGCCGACGACGATGCGATCCTGGATGAGATCGGGATACGAGAACTGGACCACCTCGAACAGGGTCCGGTCCGCAAACGAGGTCAGGCCACATCCGAGGTAGACGAGCGCGCTGTTGCTGCAGGCGACGACCTGCAGGGAGCTCGGGTCGACCAGCAAGGCGGGAATCGGAAACTGCTCAATCAGGCGGATCCACAGCTCCTGGCCTTGCTCTGCTTCGGCGCGCGCAATGGTGCTGTGATTGATGAGCCGCTCGAAGATCGTGCCGAGATACTCCGAGGTCATCGCACAGGCCGTGATGAGCACGGCGAACACCTCGAGCAGCACCGTCAGGTAGCTCGTGGGGGCGTAGAAGCCCGCAAACAGCGGCGGTGCCGCATTGCTCGGGCCGTCGAACCAAGCGGCCGCGGCCCCGTAATGGCCGAGGAAGCCGCTCAGGTACCAGCGCAGGTCCGGTGCCTGTGTGAGCGCCACGACGCCGACCACCAGCACGCTCAGCAGCGCCGTCCAGTAGGGATGCCAGCGCGACACGAATATCGAGCCGATCACCGGCAGGGCGAACGTGAGCAGGAACAAGGGATTCTGCAAGCCGCCGACGTGTGCCCAGACGAAACCGACCAGCATGACGCCGATCGAGTGCATCGAGCGCAGCGCCAGCGAGCGCCCGAGCGAGGGCGACGGTGAGCCGGAGGCGAGCATGGTGAAGCCGATGTGCAGTCCGCCGAGGGCCACCAACCCGAGCGTCGCGGTGCCGATCTCGACGTCGAAGTTGCCCGTGAACCACGGCAGGCCCGTCGCGACCAGCATTGCGCCGATCGTGAGCAGCCAGGTGTCATCGAGCAGGTGGATGCGCGGGTTCTGCCAGATCGGCCGTGGCAGCAGCTGCGTGCTTTCGAGGCTCGGACGCAATTGCTTCCCCTTACTGTCCGGCGGCTTGCGCGGTGGCGTGAGGGATGGCGCCTTCGCCAGCGACGGTGCCGAAGCTGTTGTTGTCGAGAAACGGCTTCGAGACGACCTTGCTCTTTTCGGGCGCCGAGAAGTCCTCGACGTGCAAGCCGAACGCCCGCGGGTGCAGCACCTGATTGCGCTTCAGGTTTGGAGAGTCGCCGATGACGTCGATCCCGTTGAACTTCGGCTCGATGATCGTGTTGTCGATTGCGGTGCTCGGTGCGGTCGGGACACCGAGGACGAAAGCCATGCCGTAGCTGCAATTGTTGAAGCGGTTGGACCGTACGAGGATGTTCGCCGATCCACGCACCATGATGCCGTAGGCTGCGACACCCTCGAGCTCGTTGTTCTCGATGAGCGCGCTGCGTGCGTTCTCGGCGATGATTCCCATCGAGGCGCCGCCGCTGATGTGGTTGGCGCGCACGACTCCGCCGTTTCCGATCAGGTGCACGGCCGCTTCGGCATTGTTCAGGAACTCGTTCTTGAGGACGAGCACGGGAATGTTGCCGGCCACCACCGCATTGCCGTTCTCGGTGAATTTGTTGTCGCGGATCGTGATCACCTCATCGCGCGAGATCGGGGTGCTTCGCACCGCCCACAGGCCCGCGTCCTTGTCACGAACGAACTGGTTGCTCACGACGCTGCTGTCGCGTCCCGATGCGGCGAAGCGAACGCCGATGCGATCGTCGACGAATTGATTGTGCTCGAGCAGCGTGCCGCTCGCGTTCTCCGCGACATCGACGCCAAGATCGCACGACTGGACGGTCGAGCTCGCGAGCCGCAGATGCGCGGCGCGCACCAGGATCGCCGTTCCCGGACAATGGATGATCTTGATTCCCTCGATGGAGGTGCCGTCTCCGGAGACGTCCAGCACGGGACCCGAGCCGAGCGCGTGAGCATCGAGGGCCACGCCGCCCGCCTGGCCGATCACCTTGACGCCGTGGCCGTTGACGAAGGCGGGCAGCGGCGTCTCGAGCGTGATCGAGGCGACCTCGATCGAGATCCGGCTCGGGCCCGTTGCGCCAGCGGCGAGAAACAGGGCTTCCCGCATCGTTCCCGGACCGCGATCCCCGGCGTTCGTCACGTGAATGACCATGGTGGCGTCGGCGGCGGCCTGTGGGCTGCGCTGACTTTCGTACCATTTCCCGACTGCGGCGACGATCAGCAGCAGCAGGAACAACCCGATGGCAAGTGCAATGCGTCCCTTGATCATGTCTTTTGGCCTGTGCTCCCATGCCCGAGGGCGAACACCACGTGCCACGAGCGGTCGAGCGCACGGGGCCCCCACGCCCAGTTTACCGGCAGTGAGATCCACGTCGCGAGCGCCAGGAAGCCGAGGCGCAGGAGCCGTGGCAGGCGCGGCAGGTGCGGGAGCAGGCGCGTGCGAAAGGGAGCAGGGTCGACGCCGCGCATCGTCCGGCAGACCAAGCCGCACTCCTCGAACAGCCGCAGGTACGTGGCCCGGCTGCGGGCGGTGAACACTCTGGAATCGCATCGATCGACGCGCAGACGGGGCGCCGCCTCGAGAAGCACCATGCGCCCCCCGGGCGCGAGGTGTCTGCGAAGTCTCGTGACGGTGCTGCGCAACGCATCGGCATCGAGGATATGCTGGAGCACCGTGACCCCGAGGACGAGATCGAATCGCTCATCGGCCAGGTCCAAGGTGCTGACGTCGTGAACCGCGAAGCGGCAGCGCTCGGCGGTGCCGTCGAGCGCCGCGCGCGCGCACGCCTGGGCGATCATGGTGGGGCTGATGTCGATGCCCTGAACGATCGCGCCACGCTTTGCCAGGTGCCGGCTCCAGCGGCCTATCCCGCAGCCGACATCGAGCACGCGCAGGCCGGGCCGCACTGCGAGCAGGGGCATCAGCGCGCGGCGCTGCTCGAAGTCGATGGCCTTGTTGTAGAACTCCGGCATGCCGTAGGCGCATACCGCAGCCAGACCGCCCCGGATCCCCGCGAAACGCTGCGCGCGATCCTCCCAGTAGCTGGCGGGCACGTAGCGGGAGGGGAAAGACGCGTGAGGTTGCATCATCGGGTGGCTCCCGCCTCGTCGGGAACGACGACGGGGCTCGCCGGGCTCTCGTAATGGTCCTGATAGATGCGCCGGCGGAACAGCCTGAGCGCGAAATAATTGATGAAGCCGACCGTCATCGGAACCACGTGCACCAGGGCGTAGCACAGATAGATCGGCACGATGGGTGCGGTGTACGCACGCTCGGCTCTCGGCACACGGGTGAACAGGGCGACCACCCCGAGCGCGAGGTAGCTGCTGATCGCGGACGTGAAGTAGATCGGGTTGAGGAGAGACCCCCGTGGCACGAAGCCTTCGAGGACCAATGCATCCACCCCGCTCACGAAGCTCAGCACGAGCAGCAGGGCGCTCAGCACCTTGATCAAGTGCAGTCCGAGGGACAGGCCCGCGACGTAGAACACATAGTGATAGGCGGCGAAGGGCGAGCGGCGGCTCACCCTGAGCACCTCGCCGAAGCGCTCGATGTAGACCTTGGCGAGCCCGTGATACCAGCCGACGCGCTGCGAGAACCAGCGCGAGAGCTTGCCGGGACCCTCGGTGCTCACCACCAGACGACCGTCGTAATAGATCCGCTCGCCGTGCGAGAGCAGGATGACCGCGTTCTCGAGATCCTCGGCGTAGACCGAGAGCGAGTGCTCCTGCAGCGCCCGCGTGAGCGCGCTGCGCCGGTAGAGCGAGACACCGGAGGTGATGCTGAAATCGGCCAGGCTCTCCCGACCGACGCAGAACGCGAGCGCATACTCGAAGGCCTGGAAGCGCGCCAGGAATCCGTCGGGCTCGATCATGACGCGCGGGCAGGCAGCGGCGGCGCCTGATTGCTGGAAATCGCTGATGAAGCGGTTGAGATCGATGGTGCTGCCGTCCCCGACCGCACGAATGCGAATGTCCGGGTCGATGACCAGCACCGTCTCGATGCTGCTCGGCAGGCGTTCGAGGAGCCGGCGCACCGCGCCCGGCTTGCGCCGATTGACACCATCGTCGAAGCAGCGCCAGCCGGCCTGCGTGAATCTCAGCACGGTGTTATCGCTCGATCCGTCGCTGATCAGCCAGACACGATCCTTGTAGGCGGCGAAAGCCTGCATGAACTCATCGATCTGATCCTCGAGGTTGAAGACCGAGGCGATGATGGCGTACGGCAGGCTCGGTACCGGGCGGCGCGACTCCGGGGGGGTGATCGCATCGAGGTTGATCGACAGATCCTTGTGCTGCGCGCTGACGAGCAGGTCCGTGGCCGCGACGGTGTGTCGTCTTCGCATGTAGCCCCGGAGCAGGAAATCGATCGCGTCGGTGTAGACGATGAAGTTCGCGATCACGAGCGCCACCAGCGAGAAGCCCACCGAGCGCGCCTGCGCGAGCGCCAGGGCTATCCACCCCGCGAGCAGTGCGCAGACCCCGAGCGGAGCGACGAGCGGCCAGGAGCGCTTGATGTTCATGCGGTGGCTGACAGCGCCTCGGGCTTGGAGGCCGGAAGGCGGGCGTACAATTCCTCCTGGACCTGCTTCTCATCGGCGATCACGTGGCCGTGATCGGCAAGCACCGGTATCGCGCTCAGGATCCACAGAAGCGAGCGCACCCGCGAGGGCAAATGAGCGACGCGGCGCTCGAGGGCCGCCAGGGTCTCATCGAAATTGAGCTCGATCCGCAGGATCACCTCGCGCACCAGGGGGTCGATCGGCAGGATCTTGGCGGGCTGCTGCCACGAGATGGAGGTCCCGAGGACCTGGCGCTCGAGGAACTCGGTGTGTGGCTTGAGGCTCGCATCGCGCGAGAAGGCCGCACCTGAGAAGGGAATCACGTAAGGGTACATGCCGATCTCGCAACCGCGGCTCATCCAATGATACGCCCCGCGCAGGGTCTCGACGATGTCATCGAGCGTGGATTTCGGCGAGCTCAGGATCATGTCCAGGAAGGGCGTGATGCCGAGCTTGAGGGCCGCATCGAGCATGGGTTGGATGTGGCGATGAATCTGCGCCTTGTTGAACTCGGCCAGCACGCGCTCGGAGAAGCTTTCGACGCCGAATCCGAGCACCCGGAAGCCCGCCTTGCGCATGGAGGCGAGCCGCTCCTCGCTCATCGCGTCGATGCGGTTGGTGCTGATGAACTGCAGCTGCGAGGGCAGCCGGCCGCTGCGCTTCGCCTCGATGATCGCATCGCAGAGCGGCAGGATGCGCCGATCACGCGTGAAGGTGAAGATGTCATCCTGAAATATCACGGTGCGCGTGCGCGGATGGGCGGCGAGAATCCGCTCGATCATGATCAGGCATTCCTCCGCGTCCAGTCGGGCGAGGGCGGCGACGCCGCCTTGGGCCTCGCTCAGGAAATTGGTCGCGGAGCAGAAGGTGCAGTTCATCGGACAGTAGTTGAGCGTGATGAGCCGCACCGAGCGGATCTCGGCGAGACGAGCCTCACGCGCGGCCTTGCTCGGCAAGGCACCGACGCGATAGGCCGCCTCGAGCCGCTCCCAGTAAGCGGCGTAGGGCATCTTCTCGTACGGGGTCTTGAGCACGGCTGCGCTCAGCTCCTCGTGCGTCATCGCCCGCTGGGGCACGCTGATGATCTCGCCGCTCGCCGAGCGGCGTGCAGTGCCCGGGATGCGCTCGAGCGACTCGCCGGCGCGCAGCCGGGTGGTGAGCTCGAGCATCGGGCGCTCTCCCTCGCCCAGCATGACCAGATCGAACGGGCCGAGGTCGAACATGAGATCGGGTCGAAACGTGGCCTCCATGCCGCCGGCGATGATCAGGGCCCGCGGGCTGATGCGCCGCGCGAGATGTGCGAGCTCCAGGTCAAAACGCAGCGTCATGCCTGTGGTAGAAACGCCAATCACATCCCACTGCGCGGTCAGCAGCTCTCGCTCGAGCGCCCTCTGCGGCGTCTCGCGGCAGCAATTCGGGTCGAACACGCGCACCTCGACGCCCGCCGACTCGAGCACGCCTGCGAGGCGCCACACGCCCAGCGGGGGCGCGAGGAAGGTGTACTCGCCGCAATGCGGGTCGTAGGGACCGATGAGCAGAACGCGCGGACGGGCGGAAATCAGCGGCTCGACGTCACGGCCCTCGGCATCGCCCGAAATTCTAGGCGCGGACGCTCGTCCCCCTTCGCGTGGCTCCATTGCGTTCCCCTGTGTGTGCACTTACCGACTCGGAGCTCGAGACCCGGGACGATCTGCGGGAGATCTTCGGGTTGCGAGCGCCGGAGTCGGCTTCGATCTACATGCGTCGCGACGCACTTGTGAAAAAGTTGCGCGTTCGAGACAGCAATGTCAACCGAGAAGAATACAGGAGATCGAATATGTAAAAGTTAGCAACGCCCTTGTAGGAACTGCAGCGGAAGCTCGAATCAGGCTGCAGGCTGCAGGCTGCAGGCAGCGAGGCAGCGGAGCTGCAAGGAGCAGCTTTTCTGCGGGCGGTCGCTCAGCTCGCAGAATACTGGACGGTCACGCTGCCCGTCTTGGCGATGCCTGCATCGTTCTGGTAGGAGAAGGTGATCGTGAGCGATTGGTTGCCGGGCGGCGTGGCCGTCTGCGGTGCATAGGTGAGCGCCAGCTGACAGCCGTTGCCGCTGCTCAGGGTGGCGCAGCTGAAGGTCGCGGGGCCGCTCCAGCCCGCGGGCAGGGTGCCGAGGCCCGAAGTGACGTTGAGCAGCGTCGCCGGATTGCCGTCGTCTGTCGTGAACGTCACGGTGACCGGATTGCTGCTTCCGACCGCCACGGCAAGATTCGCCGAGCTGGGCGTACCGACCACGTTGTCGTTGGTGGTGGCCCGGTAGGGGATGTTGAGTGTGGCGCTTTTCGCCACTCCGGCATTGTTCACGTAGGTGAAGCTCAGCATGGCCGTGCCGGCCGCCGCGCCGGTTGGATTGTAGGTCAGCGCGAGCTGGCATCCCGAGCCCGTGCTCAAGCCGTCACAGGTGAACGTCGGGCTCGCGCTCGACCAGCCCGCCGGAAGGGCGGCCAGATTGGTGACGTCGAGCGCGGTCGCGGGCTCCCCGTCATCAGTGGCGAAGGTGACGAGCACGCTCTGGCTGCCCATGCCGACCACCGCATTGATCTGGCCGCTCGGCGCGGGCGTGGCGACCACGTTGTCGTTGGTGGTGGCCGTGTAGGCGAGATTGACGATGCCCGACTGCGCGCCGTTGCCATTGGTGTACTGATAGCGGAGCGCGAGCACGCCCGAAGCGAGCGCGGTCGGTGCATAGGTGAGATGCAGCTGACAGCCATTGCCGGTGCTCACGCCCGCGCACGTGAACGCCGGGGTGGAGGCGCTCCAGCCGGCCGGTAGCTTGGCGAGACCACCGACCGAGAGGTTGGTGGCGCTGCCGCCGTCATCGGTCGTGAACGTGAGGACAACGGGCGTGCCCCCGGTCTTCTCGATCGCCTCGATCTGTCCGGTGGGCGATGCGCTCGCGACGACTTCGCTTGCGCCGCTCGTGGCGTAGGCGATGTTGATGATGCCGTTGCGCGTAGCGCCGGTGTCATCGGTGAAGGTGAAGTTGAGCGCGAGCGTGCCCCCGCCTCCGGCCGTCGGATCGTAGCTCAGTGGCAGCTGGCAGCCGCTGCCCGTGCTCACGATCGCGCAGCTGAAGGTGGGAACCTTGCTGCTCCATCCCGCCGGCAGGTTCGCGAGCGCGGTGCCGAGCGAGAGATTGGTGGCGGCGTAGCCGTCATCGGTGGTGAAGTTGATGCTCACCGTCTGCGCGCCGCCGTTGACACGCGCATTGATCTGGCCCGACGGGGACGCAAGCGCGACCACGTTGTTGGCGGCGGTCGCCGCATAGGGAATGCTGACGCTGCCCGAAGGCGTGCGCGCTTCGTTCGCATTGTCGATGAACACATAGTTGAGGACGAGCGTCCCCGAGTCGATGGCGGTCGGTGCATAGGTGAGGTTGAGCACGCAATTGCCGCCCGCCTCGACGAGCGAGCAGGCGAAGCTGCTCGGGCCGCTCCAGCCCGCCGGCAGAGCGCCGAGCGTGCTCCCCGAAATGCCGAAGCCCGTGATCGGCAATCCATCGCTCGAGGTGAAGGTGATGCTCACGGTTTGGGTTGCGCCCGTGGCCACCGAGACGGTGCCTCCCACGGAAACCGTCGCAACGACCGAATCGTCCGTTCCGGAGATGCCGCCTTCGCCGCCGACGCCGCCCGGAGGCGAGGGGGTGCCGCCGCCGGTGCCGCCCGTGCCGCCGGTGCCGCCCGTGCTGCCGGGGGTGACGATGTTGCCGTAGTTCGCGCCGTTGCTGCTGCTGCCCCACGGCGAGCCGAAGTCACAGCCCGCGAGCAGCAAAACGGACAGCGCCCCCACGAGCAATGAACGGTGGCTGTGTGGCATGGCTCGACCTCAAGATCCGAAGCGTTCGACGAAGCGACGAACGCCCACACGGTATGCTCAGGGTCGGGCCGTCGGCGTTAACTGCATCACACAATGGGCTTCGGGGGCGAGGCGCGCCGGGAGGGCGCGTGGCGCGCGCGGTGGCGGCCACACAACGGTGCGGATAATGTTCAATGGCGCCCGAGTGGCCGGATGCCGAAGCGACGCCTACACTGCATCGAGCCCATGACCGCAGGTGCCCCTTTTCAGCCATCCGGCGCCGAGCGATTCGTGCGCCGCGACGTGCAGCCCGGCGATCGCCCTGCGGGGGCGAGCTTCGCATCGCGCTCCGCTGCGCTCGGCACGCAGGGCGCCGCCGCGACCGCTCATCCGAGCGCGACGCTCGCCGCCCTCGAGACGCTGAAGCGCGGCGGCAGCGCGGCCGATGCCGCCATCGTCGCGAACGCCTGCCTGGGTTTCCTCGAGCCCAACTCGTGCGGCATCGGCGGTGACTGCTACGCGCTCCTGTGGGATCCGAGCGCGAGCCAGGTGGTGGCGCTCGCGGGCTCGGGCCGATCACCGCTCGGGCTCTCGCTCGAGACCGTCCGAGCCCGCTCGCCCCGAGGTACCCTTCCTCCCTACGGGGCGCTCTCGGTCTCCACGCCCGGAGCGGTGGACGCCTGGTGGATGCTGCATCAGCGCTACGGCCGGCTCCCCTGGGCCGAGCTGTTCGAGCCGGCGATCGAGCTCTGTGAGCGCGGAGCGCCCGTGCCCCAGGTGATCGCGTACCTGCTCAAGGAAGATGTGGCGGTGTACTCAGAGCCCGATGCAGGGGTCGAGGAGACCGCCAACGCGGCGCGCACCTTCGCGCCCGGCGGGTTTACCCCGCGGGAGGGCGAGGTGTTCTGCAATGCGGACCTTGGCCGCACCTATCGCTCGATCGCCGAGGGAGGGCGCGATGCGTTCTACGAAGGGGCGATCGCCCACACGATCGCCGCCTATTTCAAGCGCATCGGCGGCTGGCTCTCGCTCGAGGACCTCGCCGCTCATCGCGGCGAGTGGCTCGAGCCGCTGGTGAGCACCTACCGGGGCGTCGAGGTGTATGCGATCGGGGCCAACACGCAGGGACTGGCGACCCTGCAGATGCTCAACATTCTGGAGCGCTTCGATCTGCGCGGCATGGGATTTCAGTCGCCGGCCTCGCTCCATGTGCAGGCTGAGGCAAAGCGGCTCGCATTCGAGGATCGTGCCCGCTATTACGCCGATCCGCATTTCAGCGAGGTTCCGGTGCCGTGGCTCCTCTCCAAGGGCTACGCGGCCGAGCGCGCGCGCCTGATCCGTCTCGATCGCGTGCTCGATACCGTGCAAGCGGGGGACGCGCCGTCCGGCGGGGATACCACGTACTTCAGCGTGGCCGATGCGGACGGTCTGATGATCTCGATGATCCAGTCGAACTACATGGGTCTCGGCTCGGGCCTCGTGGCGGACGGCCTGGGGTTCATGTTCCAGAGCCGCGGGCGGCTCTTTTCCCTGCAGGAGGGGCACCCCAATTGCTATCGGCCTGGGAAACGTCCTTTCCAGACCATCATTCCGGGCTTCGCGGTGCGTGATGGCATCCCGTGGATGGCCTTCGGCGTCATGGGCGCCGACATGCAGCCGCAGGGGCAGACGCAGATCCTGGTGAATCGCATCGACTACGGGCTCGATGCACAAGCCGCGGGCGACAGTCCCCGCTGGCGTCACGAGGGCTCCTCGCAGAGCATGGGGGAGGACGCACCCCTCCCGCCGCGCGGTCTGCTGCACCTCGAGTCCGGCGTGCCCGCGGCGACCCGTCGCGCGCTGGCCGGGCTGGGCTGGGCATTCGGGGCCGCGGACTCGGGTTTCGGCCGCTATCATGCGATCGAGCGGCAAGCGGGGAGCGGCCGACGCGTCTATGCTGCCGCCAGCGAGATGCGCGCAGACGGCCTCGGCCTCGCCTATTAGAACGAGACACCTCCCTGCGAATGCGGATCCAAAACGGAGCGACCATGCAAGCAGTGACGGACCCCCAAACCTCGGGCTTCTCCCAGA
>DATGIA010000012.1:0-8587 GCA_035307465.1 Steroidobacteraceae bacterium | reverse complement strand
CGAGCGCTCGATGACGCCTGCGCCGCCGTGGATGACGAGGACGATCGGATGGTTGTCCGTCGCGGGGTCGGCCGCCCGCGCTGTGCCCGCCGCGGCGGTCAGGACCAATGGCACGACGGCCAGGAGCAGGCGGCCAGTGGGGGGTCTCGGGCGCGACATCGTTTCCTCGCTGCAGCTATGATCCTTAAGTCCGCGGCAACGTTCACAGCGCTCCGCGGCTTCCCAACTTCCGACGATGGATCTTAAGGTGAAACCCGCGATGTCGCAGCGGATCCGCAGTCTCCTGGTCGCGAATCGCGGCGAGATTGCCATCCGCGTCATGCGTGCGGCCAGCGAGCTCGGGCTGCGCACCGTGGCGGTGTACTCCCAGGAGGATCGCTTCTCACTCCACCGCACCAAGGCGGATGAGGCCTATCTCGTCGGGCGCGGCAAAGGACCGGTGGATGCCTACCTCGATATCGAGGATCTGTTGCGCGTCGCGCACGAGGCGCGCGTGGACGCCATCCACCCCGGCTACGGATTGCTGGCCGAGAATCCGGACCTCCCCGAGGCCTGCGTCGCGGCCGGATTGACGTTCGTCGGCCCCACGGCCGCGACGATGCGCCTGCTCGGCAACAAAGTGAGCGCGCGCGACCTCGCCGTCGGAGCGGGCGTGGCGGTAATGCCGGCGAGCCCACCGCTGCCCCGCGAGCTCGACGAATGCGCTGCCATCGCCGCCGGCATCGGCTATCCGCTGATCGCCAAGGCGAGCTGGGGGGGCGGCGGCCGGGGCTCGCGGGTACTCACCGACGAGGCTCAGTTGCGCGAGCTGCTGCCGCTCGCCCGGCGTGAGGCGCAGTCCGCCTTCGGCAATGACGAGCTGTATCTCGAGAAGCTGGTGCGACGGGCGCGCCATGTCGAGGTCCAGATCCTGGGCGATTCGCACGGCAGCCTGGTGCACCTTTTCGAGCGCGACTGCACCGTTCAGCGCCGCCACCAGAAGGTCGTGGAGCGTGCGCCGGCGGTTTTCATCGAGGTCAGCGGACGCGCCGAGCTGACCGCCGCAGCGCTCGCTATCGCCCGCGCGGCGCGCTACGTGAACGCCGGCACGGTGGAGTTCCTGCAGGATGTCGACAGCGGCCACTGCTACTTCATCGAGGTGAATCCCCGCATTCAGGTCGAGCATACCGTCACCGAGGAGGTGACCGGCATCGACCTCGTGAAGGCGCAGATCCGCATCGCCGCCGGTGCGCGCATCGGAACTGCGGAGAGCGGAGTGCCTGCGCAGGATGAGATCCGCGTGTCAGGACATGCACTCCAGTGCCGCATCACGACCGAGGACCCGGAGAACGACTTCATACCCGACTACGGCAAGATCGCCGCGTACCGCAGCCCCGCCGGGTTCGGCATCCGCCTCGATGCCGGCACCGCCTACACCGGCGCGATCATCACGCGCTCCTACGACTCGCTGCTCGTCAAGGTGACCGCCTGGTCGCCGACGCCGGAGGAGACGATCGCGCGCATGCATCGGGCGCTCGCGGAGTTCCGCATCCGCGGTGTTGCCACCAACCTGCGTTTTCTCGATTCACTCATCACGCATCCACGCTTTGCCCGCGGCGAATACACGACGCGCTTCATCGAGGAGACGCCGGAGCTGTTTCGCTCGCCGGCCAAGCGCGACCGCGCGACGCGCATACTGAGCTGCCTGGCCGCCACCATCGTCAACGGCAACCCCGCGGTCGAGGGCCGCCCACGGTCTGCAGCGTCCACACCGGCACGACTGCCGCCCGAGCCGCTGCAGCCGCCGCCACCCGGCACCCGCCAGAGGCTCGCCGAGCTCGGTCCGGATGCATTTGCCCGCTGGATGCTCGCCGAGGAGCGCGTGCTCTTCACCGACACCACTCTGCGGGATGCGCATCAGTCGCTCCTGGCGACGCGGCTGCGCACCTTCGACATGGTGGCGATCGCGCCCTACTACGCGAGCCTCCTGCCGCAGCTGTTCTCGGTCGAGTGCTGGGGTGGGGCAACCTTCGACGTGGCGCTGCGCTTCCTGCGCGAGGATCCGTGGGAACGGCTCGCGGCGCTGAGCGAGAGGATGCCGAACCTGCTGCTGCAGATGCTGCTGCGCGGGGCGAACGGAGTGGGCTATACCAACTATCCCGACAACGTGGTGCGCTTCTTCATCGCGCGCGCCGCGGCCACCGGCATCGACGTGTTTCGCATCTTCGACTCGCTCAACTGGGTCGAGAACATGCGGGTCTCGATCGACGCAGTGCGCCAGGCAGGCAAGCTCTGCGAAGCGGCCATCTGCTACAGTGGAAACTTAAGCGATCCGGGCGAGAAGAAATACACGCTCGATTATTACGTCGCGCTCGCCCGCGAGCTCAAGCGCGCCGGCACACACGTGCTCGGCATCAAGGACATGGCCGGCCTCGCGCGCCCGCGTGCTGCCTACACGCTGGTCAAAGCGCTCAGGGAGGAGACGGGACTCCCGGTGCATTTTCATACCCACGATACGAGCGGGATCGCAGCGGCGAGTGTGCTTGCGGCCATCGAGGCCGGCGCCGATGCGGTGGACGGCGCGATCGATGCGATGAGCGGTCTCACCTCGCAGCCGAACCTCGGCTCGCTGGTCGAGGCGGTGCGCCACGGACCGCGCGACAGCGGAATCGACCCGGGGAAGCTGCGCTCGATCTCCGCCTATTTCGAGCAGGTGCGCCGGCACTATGCGGCCTTCGAGAGCGACATCCGCGCGGGCGCTTCAGAGGTCTATGTGCACGGCATGCCCGGCGGGCAGTACAAGAACCTCCGCGAGCAGGCGCGCGCGGTCGGCATCGATGAGACGCGCTGGCCCGAAGTCGCGCGTGCCTACGCGGACGTCAACGCACTCCTCGGCGACATCATCAAGGTCACTCCGACCTCGAAGGCGGTCGGCGACCTCGCGCTCCTCATGGTGACGAGTGGCATCACCCCGGAGCATTTGCTCGATCCCGACAGGGAAGTGGCCTTCCCTGAATCTGTCGTGCAGCTTCTGCGCGGTGAGCTCGGCCAGCCGTACGGCGGTTTCCCGGAAGCCTTGCAGCGCAAGGCGTTGAAAGGGGCCCGGCCGCTGACGGAGCGCGCGGGTGCAGGACTCGCGCCGGTCGATCTTGCGGCCGCGCGCGCAATGCTCCAGCAGCAGCTGCCGCGGCCGGTGACCGACGAGGACCTTGCTTCGCATCTCATGTATCCGCGGGTGTGGGCCGACTATGCGCGCGAGCGCCGGCAGTACGGCGATCCCTCGATCCTGCCGACGCCCGTTTTCTTCTACGGACTCGAGCCGGGTGAGGAGATCAGCATCGACCTCGAGCGGGGCAAGACGCTCATCGTGCGCTACGTCGCGATGAGTGAGCCGCACGAGGACGGCACGCGCACGGTGTTCTTCGAGCTGAACGGGCAGCCGCGCTCCGTGCGGGTGCCCGACAAACGCCAGGTGGCCAAGCGGCCACCGGCACGCAAGGTCGAGTCAGGGGATGCGCGTCAGGTCGGAGCTCCGATGCCGGGTGTCGTGACCATAGTCTGCGTGGCGCCAGGCGCCCGAGTCTCCCGCGGCGAGGTGCTGTTGACGCTCGAGGCGATGAAGATGGAGACCGCGGTGCGCTCAGAGCTCGCGGGTGAGGTCGCGGAGGTGCTGGTGCGGCCGGGGCAGGCAGTCGAGGCAAAGGATCTGCTGCTGCTGCTGCGCTGAGGCAGCCGCGCCCGACTCTCCACGCACACGCACCTAGTGGGGCGGCAGCTGTCCGTTCGGCGTCAGCTTGTCGATGACCTGTGGCAGCAGCGTCGAAAGCTTCCCCGCCAATTCCTGCGGTGACAGACCCGCCTGAGCCGCCAGTGCGCGAATCGTGTCGGCGCCAAACGCCTGGTGGATCTGGTCCGCGGAGATACCCTGATTCGGTCCGTTGCTGACCCAGGATTTCGCCACCCCGCCGAGCCCCTGGCTCTCGAGCTGACTGACGATGCCTTGTACACCGCCGTGCTTGGCGATGAGGCCGTTGACGACCGAGGCCATTTCGGCGCCTACGAGCCCGCCCACAACGCCATCCAGAAGTCCCATGTGAGTGTCCTCCGTCTTACTTGCAGGCCTTCCCATGATCGGGCCGGTAGCCTGCCGCAGTCGCAGCCGCTTGCGTCATGTACTCACCGTCCTTGGTCTTGCCGTACCAGCGGTCGCCCTGACAGTGATAGACCTTGCTCGTGTGATTGACCCAGACCTGACCGGGCCCACCGCCCGGAGCGGGCGCAGTCGCGGATGTCGAAGCCGTCTTTGCCGTGGCGTGCGTCGTCGGTGCAGGAGTTGCGGCGGGAGCAGCGGGCGCCGCAGGTGCGGGCGAGGCGGCAGGGGCCGTGGCAGCAGCGTGCGTAGTGGCGCCCGCGGCTGGTGCGGCCGGGGCAGCGGCACTCGCCGCGCCGTACCACTCTTTGACACCCTTGTGACCGTGGCAGGCGCCCTTCTTGGTGGCGCCCGACCAGTAGCTCCCGTCGTTACAGAGCCCCGTCGTGCCCGCGGGAGCGCCGGCTGGCGGCTGGGGCTGTTGAGCCAGCGTCCAGGCCGTGTAGAGCATGCCGATGGAGAGAAGCGCGAGTTTCACAGTGGGTCGCATGGGTCGTTATCCTTCTTCAGCTCGTACCACGCATGTTCATTCTAACGTGTTTGAAGGTGCGAAGCCGCTGCGAATCGTTCACTCAGAGTGTGTCCCTGAGGGGCGTCAGCGGATCCGCGAGCTTGTCTACGTTCGGCCGCACGTGCGCGGCAATCAGCTTGCGTGCGGCCATCTGGTCCTTCGGTGCGTTGACGCTGTCGAGCGCGATGAGCTCGCCGTCGCGCAGATAGCAGACGCTGAAGCTGCGCGAAGCCGGGGTGCCGCGCGTGATCACGGTGTCGTAGCCGTGACAGACGCCCACGATGATGAGCTTGAGATCGTACTGATCGGACCAGAACCATGGCACTTTGTCGTGGCGCGTCGAAGTGCCGAGCAGGTTGTAGCCGACCGTCGTGCCCTGCTCGAAGGCATTGTCGACCGACTCGAGCCGCATCCGACGACCATAGTGTCGGCTCGGATGGTTGGCACAGTCGCCCGCAGCCCAGATCGCCTCGTCGGCCGTACGACAGCACTCATCGGTGACGATGCCATTCTCGCAATCGAGTCCCGCGGCCGCCGCAATCTCATCGACCGGGAGCACGCCGACACCGACGATCACCAGGTCGGCCGGATGCTCGGCACCGTTCTCAGTCAGCACCGAGCGCACCTGGCCCGTGCGGGCATCGCCGGCGAGCGCGCGTACCTTCTCGTTGCAGAGGATGCGT
The DNA here is from genome assembly GCA_035307465.1 of Steroidobacteraceae bacterium. Lineage (GTDB taxonomy): Bacteria > Pseudomonadota > Gammaproteobacteria > Steroidobacterales > Steroidobacteraceae > Bog-1198. The sequence goes on along the minus strand of DATGIA010000012.1, from coordinate 3,264 downwards.
ACTCCGTGGCGTGCGTGCTCGGACTCATAAAACGAGGACAGCAGGCCGCAGGTCACACGGTTCATGATGCGGTCCGCCATCTCGAGCACGACCACCTCGAGTCCGAGCTCGCGCGCGCTCGCGGCGACCTCGAGGCCGATGTAGCCGCCGCCGATGACCACCAGTCGCCGGCCGGGGGCACAGTGGGCGCGGATGCGGTCGGCATCGGCGATCGATCTCAGGTAGTGAACCCCCGCGAGCTCGCGCCCGGGGACCGCAAGGGTGCGAGGCCTGCTGCCCGTCGCGAGCAGCAATGCGTCGTAGGCAATCAGCGCTCCGTCGTCAAGTCGCACGCGCTGCTCACGGCGCAATATCTCGCTGACGCGCCGGCCGCTCAGGATCTCCACGCCGTGCTCGGCATAGTACTGCGGTGGCCGCAACAGCAGTCGCTCACGCTCGAGCGCACCGGTGAGATACTTCTTAGAGAGCGGCGGGCGCTGATAGGGAAGCCAGGGCTCATCGCCGATCAGGCTCAGCTTTCCCGTGAAGCCCTTGCGGCGTAGTGTATCGACGGTCTGCGCGGCGGCTTGGCCACCGCCTGCAATCACGATCTGTTGATACATTTGCCGCGAAGAATAGCCGATGAAGCGTGGCCGTCGCCGCACCAGTATCGCGCATGCGCCGCAGCGGTGCGCTCCAGCCTGGTGCACAATGAGCAACGACCGGGCGTCGCCGCTCCGGCGGCTGCCGGATCTGGCACCATTTCGCTGCATGGCATGAAAGCTGCAAAATCCCCGGCGTCGGCCGATCAGCGCCGGCGGAGAGCGCGCTCATGAAACTTGTCACTGCGATCATCAAGCCCTTCAAGCTCGACGACGTGCGGGCCGCACTCTCGGATATCGGCGTCTCCGGTATGACGGTCACCGAGGTCAAAGGCTTCGGCCGCCAGCGCGGCCACACCGAGCTCTATCGCGGCGCCGAGTACGTGGTGGACTTCGTTCCCAAAACGCGCATCGAGGTCGCCGTTCGCGGCGATCTCGTCGACCAGGTGATCGAGGCGATCATCAAATCGGCCAAGACCGGTAAGGTGGGCGACGGCAAGATCTTCATCACCGACATCGAGCGCGTCATCCGCATTCGCACCGGCGAGACCGACGACGCGGCACTATAGGATCCGTATGCCGATTGCTATCCGTTTCAACACTCTCGGTGGGCCCGAGGTGCTGCGCACCGAGGAGATCGAGCCCGGCAAGCCCGGACCTCAGGAAGTGCAGGTCCGCCACACTGCGATCGGGGTCAATTATATCGACGTGTACGACCGCACCGGCTTGTATCCGGTGACGCTGCCGAGTGGACTGGGGCGAGAGGCGGCGGGAGTCATCACCGCGATCGGGCGCGGCGTGCGGGGGCTGCGGGTCGGCGAGCGTGTCGCTTATGTATGGCCGAGCCCCGGGGCCTACAGCGAGTTGCGCAACGTGCCGGCCGATCGCCTGGTGCGTGTACCGCGCGGAGTGTCGGACGAGCAGGCGGCCGCGCTGATGCTCAAAGGGCTCACGGCGCACTACCTCATCCGCCGCACCTACCGTGTTGCGCGTGGCGACACGATTCTCGTGCATGCGGCGGCCGGAGGTGTCGGCCTGATTCTCTGCCAGTGGGCCCGCGCACTCGGGGCCAAGGTGATCGGGGTCGTCGGCAGCGACGCCAAGGCGGAGGTGGCCCGCCGCCACGGCTGCCGGCACGTACTGATCTCCGGGCGCGACGAGCTGGTCGCGGGGATCAAGTCACTGACGCGCGGCGAAGGCGTGGCGGTGGTCTACGACTCAGTCGGCAAGGACACCTTCATGGAGTCGCTCGACTGCCTGCGGCGCCTCGGCATGATGGTCACCTTCGGCAATGCCTCGGGACCCGTGCCGGCGATCGAGCCGCTCGAGCTCACGAAGCGGGGCTCGCTCTTCCTCACCCGGCCGCAGCTCTTCAGCTACATCGGCACGCGCAAGGAACTCGAGGCGGCGGCACGCGAGCTGTTTGCCGCGGTACGCTCGAAGAAGGTACGCGTGGTGATCGGCCAGCGTTATCCGCTTACCCGCGCCGCGGACGCTCACCGGGATCTCGAGGGTCGGCGCACGACCGGATCGACCGTCCTTACCCCCTGAAACCGCTCACGATTCCGCAGGGGTGGGGCACTCTGCCGGACATCTCAATTTGCGGCCAGCTCCGGTGGCCCCAGCTCGAGTTCCTGGGCGAGGAACGCCATCATCGCGCCGCTGTTGCCGGCCCGCTGACTGAACGACGAGCTCACTCCGTGGCCGCGATTGCGGGCGGCACCGGCCGCTCGGAGGATCGTTATTGTCATTGGACTACCGGACTGCGCGAGCAGCGGATTTACGCGATGGCTGGCGCCTGGCGTGCCCGCAGCGGGCGTGCGTTGCGGCTGATGCCGAGCGCACCGCTGCGTACGACCTCGAGCAGCACGGCCCGACGGCCGAGCTCGGCGATGAAGCTGTTCACTTCGGCTTCGCTGGCGGTGAGCTCGACGATGAAGCCGTCGACCGCCGGGTCGAGCACGCGTCCTCCGCTGCGCACCACCTGCCCGCGTACCGTATCCGTTTCTGCCGGATCGACACGAAGCTTCAACAGTACGAGCTCGCGCTCGAGATGCTCGCCGCGTGTCATGTCGAGCACGTTGACCACGTCGATGAGCTTGTTGAGCTGATTGGCGATCTGCTGGATGACTTGGTCCGACCCTCGGGTGACCAGCGTCAGGCGCGACACCGTGGGGTCGTCGGTTGGCGCGACTGAGAGCGACTCGATGTTGTAGCCGCGCGTCGAGAAGAGGCCCGCGACTCGGGTCAGCGCACCCGCTTCGTTTTGCAGAAGGACGGCGATGATGTGGCGCATGGATACGAGGGAAACAAAAAAGGGACTACCGAACCGACCGGATCGGATAGCGACCCAGTCTTGCGGCGTGCCGGACCTGCCGGTCCGGCCGGCGCATTTACGCAGAATATCGAATCAGCGCCTCTTTGGCCCAAAGGGCTCGCTTGCCAGACGAGCACACAGAGGGGGGGTGTCCCTGGAGGCCCCTGCGCAGGGGTCATGCGCACGGGTCATGCGCAGGGATCATGCGCAGGGGTCATGCGCACGGGTCATGCGCAGGGATCATGCGCAGGGATCATGCGCAGGGATCATGCGCACGGGTCATGCGCACGGGTCATGCGCACGGGTCATGCGCAGGGATCATGCGCACGGGTCATGCGCAGGGATCATGCGCACGGGTCATGCGCA
>DATGIA010000011.1:0-38430 GCA_035307465.1 Steroidobacteraceae bacterium | reverse complement strand
CTCGCAGGTCGAGAATCTCGAGGTGGACCCGGCAAGCGCCCCGGCGCGTGTCATCATCAACTCGCGCACCGGTACCGTGGTCATCAGCAGCAACGTGCGCGTGAGCCCGGCGGCGGTCTCCCACGGCTCGCTCTCCGTGAGCATCAAGGAGGAGCAAAGCGTCAGCCAGCCCGCGCCTTTCAGCAAGGGCACCACCACCATCGTGAACAACTCCACCATCAAGATCGACGAGGGTCCGCATCGCATGTTCCTGTTCCAGCCGGGCGTGGAGCTCGAGCAGATCGTGCGCGCCGTCAACGACGTCGGCGCTGCGCCGAGCGACCTCGTCGCCATTCTCGAGGCGCTGCGCGAGGCGGGCGCCTTGCGCGCCGAGCTGATCGTCATCTGATGAGCACGGCGCTCACACCCGGACAAGCCCTGCCGCCGAGCATCCCCGGCGCGGCTGCGAGTGCGGCCGCCGCGGACACCTACACGAGCCCGGGGGGTCTCGCCGCGCTCAAGAATGCGCCCCCCTCGCCGGCCACTCTGCATGCGGTCGCCGAGCAGGTGGAGGCGCTGTTCTTGCAGATGATGCTGAAAAGCATGCGCGACGCCAGCGAGGCGGCGGGCGTTTCCGAGAGCAACGAGCGCGGCATGTACGAGGACATGTTCGACAAGCAGGTGGCGCTCACGTTGAGCCACCGGAATGACCTGGGGTTCGTGCGGCTGCTCGAACGCCAGCTGGGCGGCGCCCCGCCGGCTTCGGCCCCCTCGCTGCGCGGGCCGGCCACTGCGCCAACGGCGGACAGCGCCGCGGGTGGGGTGGCCCGCTCGGTCGCCGCCCGCTATGGCGCCGGGGTGCCGTCGATGAGTCCTGCGCTCGGTGACGCACCGGCGTCGGGAACCGGCGCTTCGCCGGCGGGCGAGGCCGCGAGCGCCGCCCCGCAAGCGGGCGGAGCACCCTCGCGCGCGAGCGGGGACGCATCACCGGCGAGCCACGCCGCGGCCCGGGCATTCGTCCAGGAGATCCTGCCGCCCATCCGCCAGGCCGCGCGCATGCTGGGGGTCAATCCATTGGGACTGCTCGCGCAGGCGGCGCTCGAGAGCGGGTGGGGCCAGCGCATGCCGCGCAATGCAGACGGTTCCCCGAGCCTCAACCTGTTCGGGGTCAAGGCGGGCGAGGAATGGGGCGGTGCACGCGTCGTCGCCGATACCGTGGAGTTCAGCGGCGGCGTCGCACAGTTGAAGCGCAGTGCTTTTCGCGCCTATGGCTCGATCGAGGAGAGCGTCAGCGACTTCGCGCGGCTGCTGGCGGGCTCGCCGCGCTATCGCGACGTGCTCAGATCGGGGGCGAGCGCGGCGGGGTACGTGGCGGGCATCGCGCAAGCGGGCTATGCCAGCGACCCGAGCTATGGCAATAAGTTAAATCAGATTCTGAACGGCACCTTGTTGCGCAGTGCGCTGGGCCGGCGCACCGCGCTATAGAAAGCGGCGCACGCGCCGATACACCGCTCACCTGGCTCGCGTACGGCGACGGAGACGATCGTGGCAAATGCGTTTGGAATCGACCTCTCGGCCCTGCAGGCCTTCCAGCAGGCGATCACGGTCACGAGCAACAACGTGGCCAATGCCAATACGCCGGGCTACGACGTCGAGTCGATCCAGCTTTCCTCCGCGCCGCCGCAGGCCAATGGTCTCGGCCTCAACGTCGGCGCAGGCGTCGTGGTCGATGGCGTCACACGCGCCTACAGTCAAACCGCCGCCAACCAGCTCAACAGCACGCAAGCCGGACTGGGCTCGGTCAATGCCCTGCAGAGCTATGCGAGCCAGATCGACAACCTGTTCGGCACGACCGCGGGCGGTCTCAGCACCGCTCTGCAGAGCTACTACAACGCCTGGTCGACCGTCTCGAACGCGCCGTCCTCGGGCGCCGCGCGCGAGGCGCTGCTCGGCGCCGCGCAGTCACTCGCGACGAACATCAACACCTCCGGGGCGCAGCTGCAGCAGCTCGATACCTCGATCAACACCGGCATCACCTCGGACGTGCAGCAGATCAACTCGTACGCTTCCTCGATCGCGAGCCTCAATCAGCAGATCGTGACGGCCTCCGCCTCCGGCAAGGGGCAGAGTCCGAACGAGCTCCTCGATCAACGCGACCAGCTCGTATCGAAGCTCGCCTCGCTCGTCGGCGTGACCACCAGCACCAACAGCGACGGCTCGCTCAATGTGTTCATCGGCACCGGCCAGCCGCTCGTGCTCGAGAACTCGACGACGACGCTCAAGACCATCGCCAATCCCTTCAACGCCTCGCAGCTCGAGATTGCCTCCTCGGACAGCAACGGCAACTCGATCAGCAGCTCGATCACCTCGGGTGATCTCGGCGGGCTGCTGGCGGCGCGCTCGCAGGTCGTCAATCCCGCACTCAACCAGCTCGGGCAGATCGCCACCGCAGTGGCCGTCACGTCGAACGCACAGCAGGGCAAGGGACTCGATCTGAATGGTCAGCTGGGCGGCGCGCTGTTCTCGATCGCGGCGCCGCTCGCGAACGCCTCGGTGGCCAATCAGGGCAACGCGAGCCTCGACGTCGCCGTGGCCAACGTGGGTGCGCTCACCGCGGACAATTACCAGCTCTCTTATTCCGGGAGCGCCTATACCCTCACGGATCTCTCGACGGGTGCGAGCGTCGCTCTCGCCGGCGCCGGCACGGCCGCCAATCCGTTCACCGCCGCCGGCCTTTCCATCGTGGTCAGCGGGGCCCCCGCCGCGGGCGATGCGTTTCTCATCCAACCGACGGCGCAGGCGCCCGGGAGCCTGAGCGTGGCGCTGAGCGATCCCAATGGCATCGCCGCGGCCGGCGCGCTCGCGACCTCCGCCGCCGACACGAACACCGGCACTGCGCGTATCGGCAGCGCCAGCGTCATCGACCCGACCAATCCAAATCTGCTGGCGAGCACCACCCTTAAGTTCACCAGCCCGACGACCTACTCGATCAACGGCGCGGGCAGCTTTGCCTACACCTCGGGCGGGACCATCAGCCAGGATGGCTGGCAGGTCACGATCAGCGGCGTTCCGGCGCCTGGCGATACCTTCACGGTCGCGAGCAACGTCGGCGCGACCGGCGATAACAGCAACGCGCTCGCGAGCGCCAACCAGCAAAACCAAGGGGTGCTCGGCAACGGTCAGACGAGCATCGGCGGTGCCGTCAGCACCCTCGTGACGGCGATCGGTAGCCAGACGCAGCAGCTCAACACCGCGCAAAGCGCCCAATCCGCGCTCAACTCGCAGGCCCAGAGCGCGGTGCAGTCGGCCAGCGGCGTCAACCTCGACACCGAAGCCGCGAACCTGCTGCAATGGCAGCAGGCCTATCAGGCCGCAGCGCAGGCGCTCACCATCGCCAACTCGCTGTTCACCGATTTGATCAACTCCATCAAGTGACCCCGGGCGAGGAAGCTCCATGCGCGTGACCACCGGCCTCGAACAAACGCAATTCCTCTCAGCCATCAATCAGCTCGAGTCGAGCATCTCGCAGACGCAGCTGCAGATCTCGAGTGGCGAGGCCTTCACCACCGCGGCACAGGATCCCGTGGCGGCGGGGCTGGTCAGCAACTACGACCAGGTGCTCGCGCAGTCGCAGCAGTACGGAACGAACGGCAGCGCGGCGCAGAGCAGCCTCAACACCGAGGACAGCACGCTCACCCAGATCCAGAACGCGCTGCAGAGCCTGCGCGATCTCGCCTTGCAGGCGAACAGCGGCAACCTGAGCCAGCAGAACCTCGGCGCGCTCGCCACCCAGGCCACGCAGATTCAGCAGACATTGCTCGCGCTCGCCAACACCCAGGACGGCAGCGGCAACTACATCTTCGCAGGCTACAACACCCAGAGCGCCCCGTTTGCGCTCACGGCCACGGGCTCGACTTACGCGGGCGATCAGGGCCAGAGGCAGGTGCAGATCGGCCCCGCGCAGACGGTCGTCATCGGTGACAACGGCGATCTGGTGTTCAACCAGATCAAGACGGGGAACGGCGCCTTCACGGTGAGTGCGGCTGCCGGCAACAGCGGCAGCGTGCTGGTGGGTGCGAGCAGCGTCACCAGCGCGGCCGCCTACGCCGGTGGAACCTATACGATCTCCTTCACCTCGCCCACGACCTACCAGGTGCTCGATTCAGCCAACGCGGTCGTTCAATCCGGCGCCTACACCTCGGGACAGGCGATCACGTTCGCCGGCGCGCAGGTCACGCTCTCGGGCACGCCCGCGACGGGGGATACCTTCGCGGTCGCGCCGAGCGCGAATCAGAGCCTGTTCACCAGCGTGCAGAATCTGGTGAATACGCTGAGCCAGGCCGCCGGCGGACCGACCTCGCAGGTCTCGTTGAGCAACTCGATCTCCGCGTCCATCGAGAACATCGATCAGGCGTTGCAGCAGATGCAGGACGTCCAGGCGAGCGTCGGGGCGCGACTCAACACGATCACCACGCAGCAGGCGGTCGGGACCTCGCAGCAAACCCAGCTCAAGGAGAGCATCTCCAAGCTGCAAAGTCTCGACTATGCAAGCGCGATCACGACGCTCGATCAGCAGAACACGACCTTGAGCGCGGCGCTGCAGGCTTACACCCTGACGCAGGGACTCTCGCTCTTCAAGTATCTCTAGCCGCGGACTGCCCGCAGCCACGGCTTAAAATTCGCCCGTCTTCGGAAGAGGTTGCAATCGTCCACGTGGCGAATAGCTTGGATCCTTGTTGAGATTGGCAGCACGGATTTTCGCGATGCTCCACCGATTTCCGAATTCGCGCTGCGCGCGTTGGCCCTGATCGCGCGGTGCTGACGCAAGCCATCCAACAAACTCGCGAATCCGCCGACGACGTGCTGCCGCCACTTGCGGCGGCCTGAACCTGCGTCAGCGCCTCCCCTAAGCGTGAGGGTGCTCGCATCCAGCGGCACCGTCCTGGCAATTTTCAGCTGATCAGTAAAGTTTTCGCACCGCACGACGATAATGCTTTGAGGTTCCGGTGGGCGCAACGAGCGCGAGATAGCTTTGCCGTGGGAGATCTTGGCGAGTGAGTAAAAGAATCCTGGCAGTGGACGACTCGGCATCGATGCGCCAAATGGTATTGATGACGCTCAAGGGGGCCGGCTACGACGTGGTACAAGCTTGCGACGGCGTCGAGGCACTCGAATTGGCCCGCACCGGCAGCGTGGACCTCGTGCTTACCGACGTACATATGCCTCGGATGGACGGCATCGCCCTGGTGCGCGAGCTGCGCGGTCTGCCGGTCTACAAGTTCGTTCCAATGCTGGTACTCACCACTGAATCGAGCCAGGAAAAAAAAATGGAAGGCAAGCGAGCCGGCGCGACGGGGTGGCTCGTCAAGCCGTTCAATCCGTCGCAGCTGCTCGCGACCATTGCACGCGTCATATGATCAAACCGCCCGCCGAAGGAATCGAGCCCGAAAATGTCGCTTGACATAGAAATGGCGGAGATCGCCAAGGTCTTCTTCGAAGAGAGCCGCGAGGGGCTCGACGTCATGGAGTCGGGTCTCTTGAGCCTTGATTCGACCGCCGATCGCGAGAACATCAATACCATTTTCCGCGCCGCGCATTCCATCAAAGGTGGCTCGGCCACCTTCGGGTTCATGGAAGTGGCGAGCTTCACACACGGTGTGGAGACATTGCTCGATGAGATGCGCAATGGCCTGCGACCCGTGACTGCGGAATCGGTGCAAGTCCTGCTGCAGTCCTGCGACTGCTTGCGTGAGATGTTATCGGCCACTGAGGACAAGAGGCCGCTCGATCAAGGGCGAATCGCCAGCCTCAACCATGAGATCACTAGTATCCTCGCCGAGCAGGCACAAGTTTCGTCCGCGCCGGCTGTGCCGCTCGTGGAAGCGGTGCCGCTTGTAGAAGCCGCGCCGCCAGCCTTGGCAGCGAGCCCTGCAACGCCCGGTTGGCGCATTGCATTTGAGCCGGTTCCTGACCTCTTGAGGCTGCGCAACGAGCCGACTCGCATGTTCGAGGAGCTCGAGCGGTTGGGGTCTCTCGTAGCGCACGTGGATCTCTCACGACTACCTTCGATCGAAGCGCTCGATCCGGAATCCTGTTACCTGGGCTGGGAGCTCGAGATCGCCGGGCAGATCCCCAAACAGAAGCTCGATGAAGTCTTCGCCTGGGTCGATGAGCGCTGCAAGCTTGAATTCACGGCCATGGAAGCACCGCTGCACGCCGCAAATGAGGTGATAACTGCTCACAACGACACCGCTCCTGCGCCCGTGGGTGGTCGGAACCCGGGAGCGCTAGCCGTTGCCGCGCCGCCAGCCGAATCGGAGCGATCCGCGACGCCGGGCGCAGGCCACGCTCAGAAGGCCGGTGCGGATGCGAGCTCAATCCGCGTCTCCACCGAGAAGCTCGATAACATCATCAATTTGGTCGGTGAACTGCTGATAACTCAATCGATGCTCTGCGGCTTCGCCGACGGCATCGATCCGAACGATCTCGATATGCTTCGCCAGGGTCTCTCGCAACTAGCGCGCAATACGCGCGAGCTGCAGGAGAGCGTCATGCAGATCCGCATGCTTCCAATCAGTTTTGCCTTCAACAGATTCCCGCGCCTGGTGCACGATCTGTCGCGCAAGCTTGGCAAGAAGGTGGAGCTCAAGCTGTCGGGCGAAGGTACCGAGCTCGACAAGACGGTGCTCGAGAAAATCAGCGACCCGCTTGTTCATCTTGTGCGCAACGCCCTGGATCATGGACTGGAAACGCCGGAGACTCGACTGGCGGTCGGTAAGAGCGAGACCGGCACGCTCGAACTGGGAGCCTTCCATGAGGGCGGCAACATCATCATCGAAGTGCGCGACGACGGCGCAGGACTCAATAAGAAGAAAATCCTGCAGAAAGCGCGTGAGCGCTCGCTGGTCGCCGCCGACCAGGAATTGACCGACGATCAGATCGACAATCTCATTTTCATGCCTGGCTTTTCTACCGCGGACCAGGTAAGCGATGTGTCGGGCCGGGGCGTCGGAATGGACGTGGTTCGGCGCAATATCAATGACCTAGGCGGGCATGTCCAAATCTTCTCCCAGGAGAGAAAAGGCAGCACGGTCCGCATCCGCCTGCCGCTCACGCTCGCCATCCTCGACGGACAGCTGGTGCGCGTCGGCAAAGAGATTTACATCTTTTCACTGCTTGCGATCGTCGAAACGATTCAAATCCCCGGCGATCGTCTCAACACGGTGGCAGGGCGGACGGAGGTGTTCCGGCTGCGCGACGAATACCTCCCCGTACTCAAGCTCTACGAGCAATTCAACATCGAGCCCGACAGCCGCAACGCCGAGGATGGCTTGCTGGTCGTCGTCGAAGCGGACGGCACACGGGTAGGCGTTCTGGTTGACGATCTGCTCGCGCAGCAGCAAGTCGTAATTAAAAGTATCGAGTCCAATTTCAAGCCGGTGGTCGGTCTCGCTGGTGCCACGATCCTGGGCGACGGCACCGTGGCCTTCATCGTGGACGTCCCATGCCTCATTCGCTCGGCGTCTGCGCAACGCGCGAGTTCAATCCCGGTTCGCGCCGCATAACTCGCGATCTAATCGATCTGTCGCCGTCGAAACGACCGGGGACTCCCACGCAGCGGTCGATTGCCAGCAGACGGAGGCGGATCAGTGATGCTTCAACGGCACACCATCTGCAATGAGGCGCTTAGGGTCAGGTCGCGAGCTCGGATCACTTCAGGCGCCGAAGCAACGCAGTGCGCCGTCGGAGGGGGGTCTCCGCGCTGGCCATCTCCTGTGCTGCTGCCACGATCCGCTCACGAAACCAGCGCAGCCCGATGTCAGCATCGAAGCGCCGATGCCAGAGGAGCTCGACGGCGGCCACCGGCGTATCGAACGGGGGCCTGAGCGCCACGAGGCCCTGCTCTGCGCACATCTTCAAGGCGAGTCGACGCGGAATGCTCGCGATCATGTTCGTCGATGAGAGGACGTGGGGTGCATCGCTGAAGCCCGGAACCCTCAAGGCGGCACGCCCGCGGACGCTGCTCCGCTGCGGCACCTCGTCCATGGCACCTTGGAACAGCACCCGCCGCAAGACACCGCGCTCGGGAAGGAAGCCCTCCATCAAATTGTCGGAGCTGCCCGTGTAATCGACGGTGACGTGTGGAAAGCCGAGGACGCGGGCAGTCGTGAGCCTGCCACGCGTCAGGGGATGTTTATGGCGGACTACGAGAGCATACGTCTCGTCGAACAGCTTGATGCGGCGAAAGCGCTCCGGCACGGTGGCGAACCATCCGACGGCAAAGTCGAGCATGCCGTCATCGAGCTGGCGAACCACGTCCATGCGGCTCGCTGGCACCACGGAAAGCTCGATGAGGGGAGCATCGCGCTGCAGACTCGCGACGAGGTGCGGTATGACCAGAGTGCACGTGTAGTCGCAGCCTGCGAGAAGGAAGGTCCGAGCATCCCGGCTCGGGTCGAAGGGAGTGAAGTTGATGGCCCCCTCGATGCGCTGCAGGGCGCGGCGTACGGGCACCGCGAGCTGTCGGGCTCGCGTCGACGGTCGTAGGCTTGATCCCTCGCGCACGAAGAGCGGATCATCGAGATGCTTGCGCAACCGGGCGAGTGCGTGGCTCACAGCTGACTCGGACAGGTTAAGCCGCTCGCTGGCGCGCGCAATCGAGCGCTCGAGCATGATCGTATCGAACGTGACCAGGAGGTTCAGGTCAAAGGTGCGAAGCCGCTTGAATTTCACCGCGCACCTCCTTGAGGCGTCTCCCTAGATAAATTCTTTATTCGTCGCCGGGACCCGGGATCTAGATTATGCCAAACCCAGCGGCACAGCCTGAGGCTCGAGCGATCGAAATGGGTCGCCCAGCTTCCTCACCGCGGTCGGCCTGGCGGTTCACCGCCTCCCAGAGCGGAGCCAGGGTGCATCAGCGCCATTCAGCTTCGCCCTGCATACATTTCCGCACGTGATCCGCGGCCGGGGGTGAAACTGCGGTACAGGCCTGTCTAGCCCCGGCGGATTGTGATGGAGCGCTCTTAAGATCGCTGCGCTCTAGCCGCTAGTATGAGCTCCTGTCGAGCGTCCCGAAAAGGGCACGTTCGGTTGCTCGTCCGGTGCAGCCCCACTCCCTGCGTGCCCGGACTCATCTCGGCCACCGCCCTGCCGATCGAGTCACCGTTGACTCGAGACCACGCATGCACGGAGGAAATCGATCATGAGTTCGGTCTCGGCCCTCGATCTCGAGGCATATCGACAAGTGGTGGATCAGCACGCCATCGTGGCGATCACCGACCGTCGCGGCATCATCCAGTACGTCAACGATCGATTCTGTCAGGTGAGCGGATTCTCCCGGGGCGAGCTCGTGGGGCGTACTCACCGGTTGGTGAATTCCGGGCACCATTCTCGCGAGTTCTGGCAATCTTTCTGGAGCACGATCGCTGCGGGCAAGGTCTGGCATGGCGAGATCTGTAATCGCACCCGTGACGGCGCCATCTACTGGGTCGACAGCACGGTTGCGCCGCTGCTGCGTGACGATGGCCGGATCCAAGCCTATATGGCCGTGCGTCATCTCATCACCGAGCTCAAGCGCATCCGGCAGCTGAACGATACGTTCGCCCGACGCGATGCCATTCGACAGACGAGGCTTAACTCGGTCGCCTACGGCGTCATCGTCACCGGCGCGGATCGGGTCATCACTGAGTTCAATCGAGGCGCGGAGCGTCTGCTGGGGTTCGAAGCGACACACATGGTCGGTCGCGTCGCCATCGATGCGCTGTGTGATCCGCGCGAGCTGTCGCATCTACGGCGTCTCCGCCAGGATGGCAGCTCGAGCGTATTCGAGGGAGAATGGATCCTGATTCGCCAGGATGGCGAGCGTCTCCCGGCCTTTGTCTCGATCAGCAGCATTTTCGATCCCCAAGAGGGGTTCTCAGGCTACGTCGCCCTGGTGCGCGACATCTCCGAGACCAAGCGCATTGAGCAGGCCCTTCGTGACAGCGAAAGCAAATTTCGTTCGCTCTTCCAGGCGGCGCCCGTCGCGATCATTCGTAGTGATCCCACCGATGGGCGGATACTCGAGGCGAACGACGCCTTCCTCGCGATGACTGGATATGAGCCGGCCGATCTACCCGGGCTCAATTTCACGACGCTATGCCCTGCGTGTGTCGATCCGCAGCCCGATTCCGAGCAGTTGGGGGAGGCGGGCGGTGGTCCTGGCGAGGCCGCCTATGCCTGCAGGAACGGTGAGTCTGTACCCGTGCTTGTGAACCGGGTGCTCGGCCTGGACGCTCAAGGCCGCGGGTTCATCTGGACCATCGCGCAGGACCTGAGCGCACGCAAGCAGATGGAGAGCGAGCTGCGGCGCGCCGCCGAGATCGACCGGCTGACCGGCCTCGCCAACCGCTCCCGCCTCGCCTGGCAGCTCGATCGCTGTATCGCTGCACTCCCCTCGGGTCAGCATTTCGCTCTGCTCTATCTCGATTTGGACCACTTCAAGAGCATCAACGACAGCCTTGGTCACGCGACCGGCGACCGCGTGTTGCAGATTGTGGCCGAGCGCTTGCGGGGGTCCTTGCGAGACGATGATCTCGTGACTCGCTCGACATTCGAGGCCGCCCGGCTGGGCGGCGACGAATTCGTCATTCTCCTACAAAACATCGCCTCGGACGACGAGGCAATGGGCGTCGCGAAACGCGTTCTCGACACCGTCTCGAGTGCGGTCCGACTCGCAAATCGAGAAATCCCGGTTGCGGCAAGCATTGGCGTGATCACGAGCGAGTGGGGTCATGCGACGGTCGATGAATACCTGCGCGATGCGGACGCAGCAATGTATGAGGCGAAGCGCAGCGGTCGCCGGCGACTGGCCGTGTTCGACCGGCGCATGCGCGAGCGCGCGGAACGCACCCGACTGATCCAGAACGAGCTGCTCAATGCGCTGCGCAGCGGCCAGATATACCTCACCTACCAGCCGATCGTAGAACTCAAAACCGGGAACCTTCAGGGCTGCGAGGCGCTGCTGCGCTGGGACCACCCTCGCCTCGGCGGCGTCTTACCGCTCGAGTTCGTGGGGATCGCCGAGGAAACGGGCCTCATCGGCGAAGTCGGGCGCTGGACCCTCAACACCGCGTGCGCACAGTTCGCGGACTGGAGTAAACGGCTGGGCGCACGCGCCCCGGCATCGCTCAACGTGAACGTGTCGCGCGCCGAGCTGCTGCTTGGTAGTCTGACGGAACGTGTCAGGGCGGCACTTGATGAGCATGGGATCGAGCCGTCGCGGCTGCATCTTGAGATCACTGAGACCGCGGCAATGGGCGATGCCGCACTCGCCCGTGCGGTCCTCACCGAGCTGCGAGGGCTCGGCGTCAAAATCGACCTCGACGACTTCGGGACGGGTTACTCCTCGCTCGCGAGCATTCAGGACCTGCCGCTCGACGTGATCAAAATCGACCGCTCGTTCGTGCAAAGCCTCGATTCCGATCATCGTGTCTTCGCGATCATCGAGGCGGTTGCGCGCCTGGCGCATCAGCTTGAATTGCCGGTGGTCGCCGAGGGAATCGAAACCTCCTACGAACTTGAACGCTTGACTCACATCGGCTGCACGCTAGGACAAGGCTTTCTATTCTCGCCGCCCCTGGAGGCAGCGCTCTTCGAGCAAAGCTTTCTCGAGGATCGGACCACGAATCGGACCGCTCCCGTCGTGCCCGTACCGGACGCCCAGGAGCTGCACGCGTTGTCCGACCCCGTGCTCAGGGCCGTTCGCGGTTAGCGCATTCGGTGGCGCGCACTTTCGGCCAGCAGACGAGGACCCGCAGCCCGCGCGACGTCCGTCGACTGATTTCGAGGGTACCGTCGAGTCGTTTGGCGCGATGACGCATGCTGCGAATGCCCAGCCCGTCCCACCTCGGCGCGCCGGCAAAATTACCCGCTCCGTCGCTGCAGATCTCGAGCCCCCAGCGGATACCCAGATCGCGTAGCTCGACCTCGACGTGACGCGCTTTGCCGTGACGGATGGCATTGTGAATCGCCTCGCGCGCGATCTTGCACAGCTGCGCGACCGCTTCCGTATCGGGCGGGCAGCGTGCGACTATCGATGCATCGATGCCGATGTCTACGTCATGAACCGTTCGTAGCGCCCGCGCTTCGGCCTCGAGCGCCTGCTGCAGGTTGGCCTCGCACGGGGTACTCGGGCCAGCCCAGTCGAGCGCGAGCGCGCGCGCCGCCTCGAGAGTGGCCGCCACCCGCTGGGCGACGTACTCGAGATGGCCGGTGAGGCCGGGATCGATGCGGCGCGCGGTTGCGAGCACGGGTGAAAGCAGGAAGTTGATGGCGGCGAGCTCCTGGCATACACCGTCATGAAGCTCGTAAGCGAGCCGTTCGCGGATGCTCCTCTCGGCGGCAAGCTCCGGAGCGACCTGGTGCGAGGTTTCGGCGCGGGCGCTTGAGGAACCTCTGGCGCGCTTCGCGCTGTGTTTCGATCTCATTGCCCTACGCGCGTGCTTCTAAATGGGATCACTTTCATGACAGGCCGATGATTCCGAGACTCAGCGCCAGCACGACCGCGTGCGTGCGATCCTTGGCATGCAGCTTCGATAGGATGTTCTTGAGATGCCCTTTGGCAGTCTCTTCGGACATCGCCAGGCGTGCTCCGATGGTGCGATTTGTGTTACCGGTGGCGACGAGCGACAGAACTTCTATTTCCCGCGATGAAAGCAGCGGTTCCTCGCCCTGTTGTCGTACCGGCACCTTGATGTGGGGGTGGTGAGAATTCCAGTGGCGGTGCACGAGCCGAATTGTCTTGACCAGGTCATGCCGCATGAGCGACTTCAGAAGGTATGCCTGGGCCCCGGCCTTGAGCACCCGCCGCGCATGGGCCTCACTGCGGGCGCGAGAAAGCACCACGATCAGGGTGCGGCTCGACTCGCGACGGATGCGTTGCACGAGATCGATCGTGTCGACATCGAAGAGGTTCATGAGGACGAGGTCCGGCTTCAGCGTCCTGAAGCTTTTCAGGCCCTCGATTGCGGAGGAGACCGACCCCACAATGCGCATGTCGTGCTCCCGGATCAGTAAAGAGGAGACGACACGACGGGTCGCCGTCGAGGGCTCGATGAGCAGGATCGACAGATGCGAGGCGGGGCATTCGCACGGCTGCGAACGCGCACAACGCCGTTCATCCTCGACCCGGGTTTTCTGGGACTCTTTTCTCACCATCGTCTGAGCGCTTCGCCGCGCTCATTCCACGGTCAGGCCGGGTGTCGTGGGCGGCGCCGCGCAGGCACTCCCCGCGGCGCGGAACAGCTCGTTAGCGGTGCTGGCGTTGCGCACGAGCTGCGCCGCAAGACTCTGAAGCTTCGACTGGGTGCTGCGCGCGTGCCGACGCAGCCGGTTGTAGGCTTCGTGCGACGAAAGGTGAAAGCGTTCCGCGAGCATGCCGACCGCGACACTCACGGTCTGCTCTTCCGTGAGCAACGCGCTGAGCTTTTCGACCTGCCGGCGCAGCCTGTCGGCCTCCAGCAGCTGTGTGGCGGTCAGCTGCACCTTGGCGGCGAGGGTCGCCATGCTGACCGGCTTGTTGATGAGCGCGGCGGCGCCGGCACGAATGGCTTGATTCGCGAGCGCCTCGTCACCAGCATTTGCGAGAATTATGTTCTGGGAAAATAAGCCAGCGAGCTCGGGCGCGGGCTCATCGAGCACTTCGATCACCAGGATGCCCTCCGGCGGCGCGACGCCAGGCGCCTCGACAGTGAATCCGGCGGCGGTCAGCGAGCGAGACAGCTCGCGCGCGAAGTCGGTGTTTGCACTGCGTACGTTGACGACGAGCATCTTCGGTCTCGAAGTCCATTTAGAACTCAAGGCCAATGAATTCAATGTTGAGACTCCAACGGAATGCGAAATCGGCGTGGAGAGCACGCGTGCGCAAGCCGCGCGATCGGACGACGTGATCGCCCGCACCACGTTCCAGGCCCGTGCGCCCGATCCTTTTGAAGCTGAGAACTACGCTCATGTCCTTTTAGGGGTTCGCGTGTGCCGACTCGCAATTCGGTACTTAAGGTACCCGTCGAGTACATGATCGGTATCTGCAGCACAAAGGCACACCCTCGATGGGGGCTTGCCCCGCAGGCAGAATCGTGCATCGTATTGAGCTGGCTCCGTGTCGTGACCGGGCGCCTGCGGACGAAGGATATCCATGCGCAGACGACTTAGGCGCGGGCATGCTAGAGGGAGAACATCTGCAGCGCTCTGACGTTCGTGCAGAGCGCTGCTGCATCGTGTGCAACTTGAGCATTCGGAGCCCTCCCGGATGATCTCGCCACCACCACCGCTCGGACGCTCTGCAAGACCAGATCACGTTTTTGAGGTTATTTCGCTCAAGACTTCCCGTTCATAGCCGCTAACGGCCTTCGAGGACGTTGTTCATGCATGCGAGTGCATGGCTCGTCTCGTTCGACGGTGCCCCCCCACCCGGCACGCGAATCCATCGTAGCTCCCCCTCCCCGGAGCAAACGCTTCAGCACAGCTTGAGCAGGTTTAATCAACCGCAGCGACGGGGTGGGTCATGGGCCATATCAGACTTCTGCAACGTGACGATGAGGCACCGGATCCCGCCTTTGCTTTCCTGCAATCGCTGGCGAACGATCTCTCGAGCCGCAAGCTCCAGTTGCCCTCCTTTCCCGACGTCGCGAACCGGGTTCGGACCGCGCTCGACGAAGAGCGGGTGACGCTTGACCAGCTGGCCCGCATCCTGAGCTCGGAACCTGTACTCGCGGGGCGCATTCTAAATGTGGCCAATTCCGCTGCCTTGAACCCCGGCAGCCGTCCGGTGACCGAACTCAAGACCGCAATTGCCCGGTTAGGTCACATGGCTGTGCGAAGCGTAGCGCTCGCCTTTGCGATGTCGCAGATCCGTGCCGCTCAGCGCGTGGCACGTCTCGAGCGAGAGCTTGCCGGATGGTGGCAAAATACTACACAGGTGGCGGCGCTCTCGTTCGTCATCGCCAAGCGATGTACTCGGCGCAGTCCGGATGAGGCATTCCTACTGGGTCTTCTGCACGCAGTGGGACAGCTTTACATTCTCACTCGCATCGCGGACTTCCCCAATCTGCGCGGCGACTCTGAAAGCCTCGAGACAATTCTCCGCGGTTGGCATGCGAGCATCGCTAAAGCGATCGTGGAAAATTGGGCGCTGGGTGACGCCTTCGCCGAGGCGACCGGTGAACAGGACGACTTTACGCGCGAGCATGAGGGCGAGGCCGATCTCGCTGATGTGCTCATCGCCGCGAAATACATGGCGCTCGAGGAAAGGCAACAGGAGAGCGTGTTCCCGATTGAGAAGCCTCCACCGGGGAACATCCCGGCACTTGAGCGCCTTGGCCTCAGCCTGGAGCGCCGCTCAGCGATCGTTGCGGAATCGCGTGAGGAGATCGAGACGCTACGCCACGCGCTTGGCCCGTGAAGCGGGAAGCATCAGTCACTCAATTACCCAATCAATCACTAAGGAGCACCTCCACAATGAAACGCAATATCCGAAAGGATCCGAGTCCTCGCCCCGCGGGTTCTGCGATGGCGCCTCAATTGATTTCAGCTCTCAATCGCGTCTCGAGCGCGGTCATGTTCGTTGATAAAGATCTCAAGGTCACTTACATGAACGACGGTACGCGCCAGCTGTTCGCCAGCAATCTGGAGCATTTCCGTAAGCTTTGGCCATCCTTCGATCCCGACAATATACTCGGGGTCTGCATCGACATGTTTCACAAGGACCCATCCCACCAGCGCCGGATGTTGGCGGATGCATCGCGGCTGCCGCATCGGGCGCAGATTCAGGTGGGTCCATTGACCATCTCGCTCAGCATATCCGCCAATATGGACTCCAAGGGCCGCTATGTCGGGGCGATGCTGGAGTGGGCCGATATTACGGTTCTGAACGCCAGTATGGCCGCTAATGCGGCGATCAATCGCTCGCAGGCCGTCGTCGAATTTGCGCTCGATGGCACCGTACAGAACGCGAACGAGAACTTTTTAAAGACGCTCGGTTATTCGCTCGAGGAGATCAAAGGAAAGAACCACAGCATGTTCGTTGATCCGGCCTACCGCGATACTGTCGAGTATCGCTCTTTCTGGGAGAAATTGGGCCGCGGAGAATTCGATGCAGGCCAATACAAGCGCATCGGCAAGGGCGGCCGGGAGGTGTGGATCCAGGCGAGCTACAACCCCGTCATGGATATGAAGGGCAAGCCTTACAAGGTCGTGAAGTACGCCACCGATATCACAGCAGACAAACTGCGCTCCGCCGACTTCGAGGGCCAATTGAACGCGGTGAGCAAGGCCCAGGCGGTCATCGAGTTCAAGCTCGACGGCACGATCTTGACGGCGAACGAGAACTTCTGCAGGACGCTGGGCTATGCGCTCGAGGAGATCAAGGGCAAGCACCACAGCATGTTTGCAGAGCCTGCGTACGCGGCGAGCCCCGATTATCGACACTTCTGGGAGAAGCTCAATCGCGGCGAATTCGACACCGGGCAGTACAAGCGCATCGCGAAGGGTGGCCGGGAAGTATGGATCCAGGCGAGCTACAACCCCATCATGGATATGAACGGCAAGCCGTTCAAGGTCGTCAAATATGCGACGGACATCACTGTGCAAAAGGCGGCTGCGCGCGAGCTCGAGCGCGTGCTCGGCGAGACCACTCGCGTGATGACTGCCATGGCCGGCGGTGACCTGACCTCCCGGATGGAGGGCGAATACAGCGGTGACTACGCAAAGCTTCGCGACGCAGTCAACGGATGCACTGATCGCCTCAAGAACGTGGTCAATGAGATTCGTACCGCAGCCGTATCCGTGGCCAGTGCCTCGACGCAGATCGCACAGGGCAACAACGATCTCTCGGCTCGCAGCCAAGAAGAGGCGTCGTCCCTGGAAGAGACCGCTTCGAGCGTCGAGGAGATGACGGCGACCGTCAAACAAAACGCCGAGAACGCCCGCCAAGCAAGCCAGGTGGCCAAGGGTGCGCGTGAGCACGCTGAAAAAGGCGGCTCTGTCGTATCGAGCGCGGTGAGTGCCATGCAGGGCATCAACGCCTCGAGCAAGAAGATCGCGGACATCATCGGCGTGATCGATGAAATCGCGTTTCAGACCAATTTGCTCGCGCTGAATGCGGCGGTGGAGGCTGCGCGGGCCGGCGAGCAAGGCCGCGGCTTCGCGGTGGTTGCCACCGAAGTTCGCAATCTGGCGCAGCGCTCGGCGACCGCCGCGAAAGAGATCAAAAGCCTGATCAACGACAGCGTCGAAAAGGTCTCCGAGGGATCGCGCTTAGTGAACGAGTCTGGCACGACGCTCGAGGCGATCGTGCTTTCGGTGAAGAAGGTGAATGACATCATCGCGGAGATCGCTGCGGCCTCGGAGGAGCAGTCGACCGGCATCGAGCAGGTCAACAAGGCGGTCATGCAGATCGACGAGACTGTGCAGCAGAATGCTGCGCTGGTTGAAGAAGCGGCGGCGGCGGCCGAATCACTGCAAGAGCAGTCGAGCCGGCTAACCGAGCTCATGGATACCTTCAACACCGGAGAGCGGCGGGAGATGTCGCCCGCCGCGGTGGATAAGCTGCTCGCTCGCCCCGCGGCAGTGGCGAAGTCGAGCGCAAGTCCCTCCCGTACCGCAGCGCGCGCCGCCGAGGACAAAAAAGAGAAGCAGGCGCGCAAGCCCGCGGATGCGTTGCGCAAGGCGGCCGGCGACGACAGCACTTGGTCCGAGTTCTAAACCCTGCCCCTGAATTCGAGGAGATCGACAAATGAGTACGACCAAAGCGGGCGGCGGCGCGGAGAGATCCAACGCGGCAACGAGCGAGCAGTTCTTGACGTTCATGCTCGCCGGCGAGGAATACGGGGTGGACATCCTGAGGGTCCAGGAAATCAAGGGCTGGGACAAGGTGACGCGCATACCGCACACCCCCGAGTACGTCCTCGGGGTGATCAATTTGCGCGGTGCGGTGGTTCCGATACTGGATCTGCGCCGCCGATTCGGCCTCGAAACCATGGAATTCGGCCCTACGACCGTGGTCATCGTGGTGCGTGTGGCAGGTGCCCGTGACGAGCGCACTGTCGGGATGGTCGTCGACGCGGTGTCGGAGGTTTACAACGTCGACGCCGGCGACACCAAGCCGCCTCCGGACGTTTGCGGGAGCGTTGATACGATTTTCGTCAAGGCGCTGGCGACCGTCGAGCAGAAGATGCTCATCTTGCTCGACATCGACCGGCTTATCGGCAGCAGCATTGGCGATGAGCAACTGCAGAGTGCGGCTGCGGCGTGATAACGAGCGGAACTACCAGCCATGACGCCATCCACTACCATCGTGCTCGAGGAACGTGTCACGATTGCACAAGCCGCCGAGCTGCATCGTTCCCTGTGCGCGAGCTTTGCGAACGGCGCTGCCATTGCTGTCGATGGCTCCCGAGTCGGGGAGATTGATACCGCCGTCCTTCAGTTGCTCGCGAGCCTTTGGCGCAGCTGCCAGCATCGCGGGACTGATTGCGTATGGCAGGGTGCCTCGACGTCCCTGCGCCGCGCCGCAAATCTTATTGGTTTGATCGAGATTCTTCAGTTCCCAAGCGCAGAGTCAGTGGACGATGGCGATGCAGCCGCCTGAGCCAAGACCGCAACCAGAGGCGCGCCCCTGCGGATCCTTGGCGGTCGTATCGGCACACTGCGGCCTCTGGCTCGATTGGGCGGCAACGCAGATCGAGGTTTCTCTCGCCAGGTACGGTACCGAATGCGATCGGCTGCTCGCCGCGCTCGACGGGCTGGTTAGCGCCTCCCAGCTCGCCGTGTCCGATGGGTCGCCTGCCGGCGAAACGCTCGAACACAGAATGTCGCAAGTTGTGGTCGCCATTCAATCTCACGATCGCTTGATGCAACAGCTCACGCATGTGGTGCAGTCGCTTCGCAGCCTGCACGAACATCTCAGCAATGTTGCGAGCGCGGTATCGGACGAATCCTGGCGACTGCTCGGCGAGCGGCAGTTGCGCTCCTTCAGCATGCCCGAGGAACGCGCGTTGTTCGCGCGCATGATCGACGCATCCGGCGAAGGGGCGCTCGGGCGGCGGGTCGGCGCGGATGAGTCCTCTACTGTGGAACTATTCGAGGACGCGGTGGCGGCGCCGCCGCCATGAGCGCCCAGCCCGCCGATCGCGAGTTTCACTTGAGCGATTCGGAGTTCGATCGCTTGCGACGCCTGGTGCACGAGCACACCGGGATCGCGTTGTCCAACAGCAAACGCGAGCTTGTGTACGGTCGCCTGGTGCGGCGCCTGCGCGGACTTGGCCTTGAGTCCTTCTCCGAGTACTGCCAGTTGCTCGAGACAGGCCGGGGCGACGAATTGCAGGAATTGACTAATGCGATCACGACCAATCTCACCTCGTTCTTTCGCGAAAATCATCACTTCGAGCAGCTTGCGAGCGAAGTGCTGCCGCACATAGTGCGTACGCATGCCGCCAACCGGCGCTTGCGTATTTGGTCCGCCGGGTGTTCCACGGGCGAGGAGCCGTACTCTCTTTCGATGGTGCTGCGCGAGGCCGCCGATCAGCTGCGCAACTGGGACGTGAAACTGCTCGCCACGGACATCGATTCGAAGGTACTCACAACGGCGTC
This sequence comes from Steroidobacteraceae bacterium, assembly GCA_035307465.1. Classification (GTDB taxonomy): domain Bacteria; phylum Pseudomonadota; class Gammaproteobacteria; order Steroidobacterales; family Steroidobacteraceae; genus Bog-1198. The sequence goes on along the minus strand of DATGIA010000011.1, from coordinate 18,825 downwards.
CAGTGGCGTATATCGCGAAGACCGCTTTCAGGGAGTGTCGCCGCAACGGCTGCAGCGCTGGTTCACGCCCGCCGTCGGGCAAGCGGGCCATCTCGCGGTCCGCGATGAGCTCAAATCGGTCATATCCTTCAAGCAGCTGAATCTTCTGGACGATTGGCCGATGCGCGGACCGTTTGACATCATTTTCTGCCGCAACGTCGTCATCTACTTCGACAAGGATACACAGCGCACGCTGTTCGATCGGATGGCGGCGCTGCAAACTCCGGGCTCGTGGTTGTTCGTAGGCCATTCGGAGAACCTGTTCAGCATCACGAGCCGCTACAAGCTCACGGCTCGAACCGTGTATCGGAGAGTCGATTGAGCTACGCGAGCGCGAAAGCAGTCCCTTCCGGGCGCGAGCACCTGCAGCCCGCACTGCCTCAATTCGAGCACATACGTCGAGCATGGGACCCAGAGCAAGGCACGACGGTCGCGAAGATCCTGCCGGGCGAGTATTACGTGACACGCTATGACGAGGCGATCTTCACGGTACTGGGCTCATGCGTATCGGCCTGTGTACGGGAGCGCAAACTCGGCATCGGTGGGATGAATCACTTCATGCTGCCGATCGATCGCTCGAGCGGTACCAGTGCCTGGGGCGGTGACGAGGCGAGTTCCGCGACTCGCTATGGCAATGTTGCCATGGAACGTCTGATCAACGACATCTTGAAGCTCGGGGGACAGCGCGCGAATCTCGAGTTCAAGGTGATCGGCGGCGGCAAAGTACTTGACATGACGCTCGACGTGGGTGCGCGCAACGCGGAATTTGTTCGCAATTACCTCAAGACCGAAGGCTTCGTCATCAGCGCGGAAGATCTCGGCGATCGGTTCGCCCGCAAGCTCTATTACAACCCCTCCACAGGAAAGGTGCGTGTCAAGCGCCTCACCGCAACCGTCAACCGCGCGGTATTCGAGCGCGAGCAGCAACTCGCCCCGACTCCGGCGCAGGTGGAATCGGGATCGGTGGAGCTATTCTGATGGAAGGGGGGTCTGAATGAGCGACAAAATTCGCGTGCTGGTCGTCGACGATTCTGCGGTGATGCGGCATCTCCTGACTGAGATCCTGTCGTCCGACTCCGCTATCGATGTGGTCGGGTCGGCGCCGGATCCTTTCGTGGCGCGAGACAAGATCAAAGCGCTCGACCCGGACGTGCTGACGCTCGATGTGGAGATGCCGCGCATGGATGGCTTGGCCTTCCTGCGCAATCTAATGCGGCTGCATCCAATGCCCGTGGTCATGTGCTCATCGCTTACTCAGCAAGGTGCGAGCGTTACGCTCGATGCCTTGAGCCTCGGCGCGATTGATTTCGTGGCCAAACCCGCGATTGATGCCGTTCATGGCTTGAAGGAGTCTGCGGAAGAAATCATCGCCAAGGTGAAAGTGGCGGCGCGCGCCAGGGTGCGGCCGCTCCCCGATTGGAAGCGGGCGAAAGGTCAGCATGACACGGATGTTGTGCCGGCGAAGCGGGCCTCACCCATCCAGTTCAAGACCACCGACCGAATTGTTGCGGTCGGCGCCTCGACCGGGGGCACCGAGGCGATCAAAGATGTGCTCGTGGGTCTGCCGGCGGACATGCCGGGAATCGTCATCGCACAGCACATTCCGCGGGCATTCAGTGGGCAGTTCGCGAAGCGCATGCATGATAGTTGCGTTCTCAACGTGTCCGAGGCCCGCGACGGGCAGCCGATATTGTCGGGTCATGTTTATATCGCGCCTGGCGATCAGCATCTTCTCGTGATTCGCGACGGCGCCCACTACCGCTGTCAGCTGAGCGATGCGGCGCCGGTCAATCGCCACCGGCCCTCGGTCGACGTGCTGTTTCGGTCGGTGGCGCAAAATGCCGGGCACAACGCCGTCGGCGTAATGCTGACCGGGATGGGCCGCGACGGCGCCGAAGGCATGAAGGAGATGCGCGAGGCGGGCGCACCGACCATCGCCCAGGATGAGAACACCAGCGTGGTGTGGGGAATGCCGGGTGCTGCTTGGGAAATCGGCGCGGCGCAGTCCCTGCATCCCCTGCAGCAAATAGCAGAGCGAATCATCGCCCTGGCAAGCCAGCGCGCCGATTTCTCTCACCTTAGAGGGTCAGCGAGTTAGACCGCGGGGCGGGGTCGAACCTCAAGATCGCCGATATGCTGCCGAATATTTTAAAAGTTGCGGAAGTTCCCGCCTTGGATAGATGCCCGGGGTCAATCACATGAAAATCATGATCGTCGACGATTCGAGTGCCATGCGAATGATCGTCAAGAAAACTCTGCGGTTGGCTGGCTTTGAGGGTCATGACATTTCTGAAGCGGAGGATGGCGCGAAGGCACTCACGGCGATCCAGGCATCGGCGCCGGATCTGGTGCTATCGGACTGGAACATGCCGAACATGACGGGATTGCAGTTGCTCGAGGCGGTGGCCAGTGGGGGCTTCAAGCTCACTTTCGGTTTTGTAACCACCGAAGTGACGCCTGACATGCGCGCCAAGGCCGCCGGCGCCGGGGCCAAATTTTTGATTTCGAAGCCCTTCACGGCGGAATCATTCAAGGAAACCTTGAGTCCCCACATTCGCTGAACCGCAATGGTTCCAAGGAAGACGAATGGCGACTGCATACCCGTTGCCCGATGTCGCGAAAGTAAAGCAGCTTCTCGGCATGCTGTTCGACGGCCTCGATGCGAAGCCTGGTGGCGCCTTTGATCGAACGCCTGCGGGCGGCGCTTGGTTCGGCGTATTCATCTCCGACAGTGGAACACCGGTTGCCATGTGCGGCGCCGACGTGAATCTTGCGGCGAGCCTCGGCGCTGCGTTTTCCATGCTGCCTGCGGCGGCGGCAAAGGATGCCGCGAAGTCGCGCGAGCTCACCGCCGTCATGATCGACAATCTGCGTGAGATCATGAATATCTGCACACGGCTCGTCATGAGCGATACATCGCCTCACTTGAAGCTCGAGCAGATATATCCGGCCAAAGCGTTGCCGGCGCCGGCGGCTACGCTACTTGGCGCCTCGAACGGCTGTCGTGAGTTTCAGATCCAGATGCCCAAATACGGTGGCGGCATACTGAGCTTGGTATCGACATGACGGCATGCAGGCCGCTGGGCGGCGCATTCGTCAGATGGCTTCAGTGGTGGTGTCCGCCCGCTCCGTGAACGTGGCCGTGCTCGAGCTCCTCCTCCGTCGCCGCGCGCACGCTCACCACCTCGACGTCGAAGTGCAGCGTTCGATCGGCCAACGGGTGATTGCCGTCGAGCGTGACCATGTCGCCCGCAACGCCGGTCACGGTGAACAGGCGCATTCCATCCTCGGTGCGGGCCTGAAACTGCATTCCGCTCTTGATCTCCCCCGCGCCCTGTAGCGAGCGCTTGGGCACGCGGCGCACCAAGGTTGCATCGCGCGAACCGTAGCCCTCCTGCGGGGAAAGCGTGACGGCGACCGAGGTGCCGCCCTGCTTGCCCTCGAGTGCTTTCTCGAGCCCGGGCACGAGATTGCCGTGGCCCTGAATGTAGGCGAGGGGCTCGCCGCCGGCGGAGCTGTCGAGCACCGCGCCGTGCTCGTCCTTCAAGGTGTAATGGATCGTCACCACTGTATCTGCAGCTATTTGCATGTCGATGTCTCCATGCACGGACCGCGGCCTTCAGGCTCCGGAACCGTGGTTGTCAGCGATTCGATGGGTATGCAGCCCTCACGGGAGGGCGCGTGCGTTGCCGCGCGCGCGCATCTTGCGAGGCAGCTCGGCCTCGAGATCATACGCTCCCGCGGCCGTGATGCGGACCTCGATGAGATCGCCGACCTTGAGCGTCGCGCCATCGGCAATCCGCACGAGGCCGTCGATCTCCGGAGCATCCGCAGCCGAGCGCGCGAGCGCGGTTTGCCCGTCGATTCGATCGACGAGCACCTGCAGATGGCGCCCGACCTTGCCCTTGAGGCGGCGCGCGCTCAGCTCGGCCGCACGCTCCATGAAGCGGCGCCGGCGTTCTTTCTTCACCGGCTCCGGCACGGCCTCGAGCGGCAGGTCGTTCGCGGCTGCGCCCGCCACGGGAGAATATTCGAAGCAGCCGACCCGATCGAGCTGCGCCGCATCGAGCCACTCGAGAAGCTCCTCGAACTCCTGCTCGGTTTCGCCCGGGAAGCCCACGATGAAGGTGCTACGCAGCGTGAGGTCGGGCACCCTGCGGCGCCACTTCGCGATGCGCGCAAGCGTATCTTCCGCGGCGGCGGGCCGGCGCATGTGCTTGAGCACCCGTGCGCTCGCGTGCTGAAAAGGAATGTCGAGGTAGGGCAGGACCCGCCCTTCGGCCATCAGCTCGATGACCTCATCGACATGGGGGTAGGGGTACACGTAATGCAGTCGGACCCATGCGCCGAGCTCGCCGAGCGCCGCGGCCAGGTCATAGAAGCGCGTACGCCAGTCGCGCCCGCGCCAGCGTTGCGGAGCATACCGAAGGTCGGCGCCGTAGGCGCTCGTGTCCTGCGAGATCACGAGCAGCTCCTTGACGCCCGCGCTCACCAACCGCTCCGCCTCGAGAAGCACCTCCCCGAGGGGACGGCTCACGAGATCGCCGCGCATCGAGGGAATGATGCAGAAGCTGCAGCGATGGTTGCAGCCTTCCGCAATCTTCAGATAAGCGTAGTGCCGCGGCGTGAGCTTGATGCCCTGCTGCGGGATCAGGTCGAGGAACGGCTCGTGCGCCGGCGGCAGGTGCCGATGGATCGCGCCCATGAGCTCCTCATAGCGCTGCGGCCCGGTGATGCTCAGCACCTGCGGATGACGCTCGAGAATGCGCTCGGGGCGGGCACCGAGGCACCCCGTGACGATGACCTTGCCGTTCTCGGCGAGCGCCTCGCCGATCGCCTCGAGCGACTCATCGACGGCCGCGTCGATGAAGCCGCAGGTATTGACCACGACCAGATCCGCGGCGCCGTAGCTGGGCGCCACCTCGTATCCTTCAGCGCGCAGGCGCGTGAGGATGCGCTCCGAATCGACGAGCGCCTTGGGGCAGCCCAGGCTGACGAAGCCGACCCGGGGGGCCGTGCGCTTGACCGTTCTCATGAGTGACCGGCGAGGGGTAAAGGCGCGCAATATACCCCAAAGAGGCTTCCCGGCGGACTTACGCCCCCTCGGCCGGCCGGGCGCTTCGCAGTGTCAAATCCGGACCCCCGAAACTGCGACGCTGCGCAACAAATAGCCCCCCTCCCGGGGGCGAGACCCCTAAAGAACTGCCGCGCCGATCCGATAAATCACCTCAAGTGTGTCACCGGTCCGCCCGCCAGGGGTGAAGTGACGACACGCCAGTGAGGCCTACGACGGGCCGGTGTATTAACCATCAGGAGTTTTCAGCATGTCACTTGTACTTGATACCAACATCAACTCGCTGGTTGCTCAAAACAACCTGACGAGTTCGCAGGCCTCGCTGTCGACGGCGTTGACGCGCTTGTCCTCGGGTCTGCGCATCAACAGCGCTGCCGACGATGCTGCGGGCCTCGCCATCAGTCAGCAGTTCACCACGCAGATCAACGGCACCAACCAGGCGATCAGAAACGCGAACGATGCGGTGTCCGAGGCTCAGACCGCCGCCGGTGCGCTCGGCACGATCGTCAACAACCTGCAGAGCATCCGCACCCTCGCCGTCGAGGCCGCCAACGGCTCGAACAGCGCTTCGGACCGCGCGGCGCTCGACAATCAGGTGCAGCAGCAGATCGCGGAAATCACGCAGATCGCGCAGCAGACCACCTTCAACGGCCTGAACGTGCTCAACGGCTCGAGCGGCACGACCGTCTATCAGGTCGGTGCGAACGTCGGCAACACGATCTCGGTCAACCTCTCCCAGGGCGTTGCCGCGAACCAGGTCGGCCAGTACGCGCAGCTCACGGGCGCTGCCGTCACCAACGCGCAGCTGACCGCAATCAACACCGTCTCGATCTCCGATGGTACCTCGACGGTGAACGTCGGCGCCTCGGCGGGCTTCGCCGGCTCGACGGCTTACCAGGCGGGCGATTCGGCCTATGCCAAGGCCGCCGCGATCAACGGTGCCGGACTTCAGGGCCTCACCGCGGCCGCGAGCACCACGCTCACGAGCGCGGCGGCGTTCTCCAACATCGTGGCCGCCACCGGCGGCGCGGGGGCGGGCGCAAGCACCTACGATCTGACCATCAACGGCACGGCGATCTTCAGCGGCGCGGGCAACGTGGCCGCCAACGGCCCCGGAATCACGGGCAGCCAGGTCGTGCAGCAGGTCAACCTGTACACCAACACCACGGGCGTGACCGCGAGCCTCAACAGCGCGGGCGATCTCGTGCTGTCGAACACCGATGGCAGCAACATCGTCGTCAACGAGACGATCGCCCTGGGTGCGGCCGGTGCGGGTGGTGCTGCGGCAACGGGCACCGGTGGTGCGTTCGGCGCGGCGACGACGCAGCGCGGAACGGTCACCCTGACCGATGCCAAGCCGATCACCATCGCCGATGTCGGCGCCGGTGGTGGCTCGGCGGCCCTTGGCTTCCAGGCCGGCGGCCAGACGATCACCCTGGGCACCGCCTCGCTCGCGAACCAGAACGTGTTGACGGTCGCCGGTGCGAACTCGACCATCTCCTCGGTCGACTCCGCACTGGCCACGGTCAGCGCCTTCCAGAGCGAGCTGGGCGCGATCCAGAATCGCTTCCAGGCGGCGGTCAGCAACTTGACCTCGACCAGCCAGAACCTGACTCAGTCACGCAGCACCATCCAGGATGCGAACTTCGCCTCCGAAACTGCGAACCTGACCCAGGCCCAGGTGCTGGAGCAGGCGGGCATCTCGGTGCTCGCGCAGGCCAACCAGCAGCCGCAGCTGATCTTGAAGCTCCTCGGCTGATCGCGAGGCTAGAGAGAAGGCATGAAGAGCTGCGGTCCGGTGGCGACCAGCCCCGGACCGCAGCCGTCCTTGAGATGAGAACGAGGTGGCGAGCGCGGTGAACGCGCAATCCGTGTCAACAGGCAGGTAGCAACATGGCGAGCGGTAGCGATCCGGTGAGGATACCGGGGACAAGTCTCGTGCACGGAGTGCCACAAACGACAGGGCCTTTGGCAAGCGGCAAGGAATTGCCGGTGAGCGGTCAGCCAGCGCCTGCGGGCCGCAGGGCAACGACGGCACACCGGGCGGCCACGGCCTCGGACGTGCACGCCCAGGTCGCGCTGCTCAACAAGTTTCTCAACGATTCAGGGCGACCCGACCAGTTCCGCGTCGATCCGCAATCGGACTCGAAGCTGATCCAGGAGATCAACCCCGCCAACGGCGAGGTGATCGGCGAGTATCCGGCGATCGCCTTCCCGGCGCTCGCCAAGAGTCTCGGCATCTCGGGAGCGGTGATCGACGAGCACGCCTGAGCATCGGGACTGCGGTGCCGCGCCACCTGCAGCCTCCCTGGTACGTCTCTTGCTTAAGTCCTGGCCGGGCGTGCCGATATCGAGACAGGAGGACTGAAGCGCCATGAGCTCAATTTCACCGACCGGTTCGAGCGCGAGCGCCAGCAATGCGCTCATCACCTCCACGGGCATCGGCTCCGGCCTCAACATCAACGCCATCGTCTCGGCCCTCACTTCGGCCTATGGCGCCGCACAGACCAACGAGCTCAACTCCGAGCAAACCACTCTGAATGCTCAAGTGTCCGCCTACGGGACGTTCTCGAGCGCACTCTCGACCTTGCAGGCCACGCTCGGCACGCTCGAGTCCCCGGGTCAGCTCGCCGGCTTTGCCGCGACCGTCGCCGACAAGAGCATCGCCTCGGCGACCACGAGCTCCGATGCGGTCGCCGGGCAGTACTCGCTCCAGGTGCAGAACCTCGCGACCGCGGCAACGCTCACCTCGCGGGCATTCGGCAGCACCACGACCCCGGTGGGCACCGGTACCCTCACGCTGAGCGTGGGCGGTTCCTCGAGCAGCATCGGCATCGACTCGAGCAACGACACGCTTGCGGGCATCGCATCCGCAATCAATTCGGCCGCCGACAATCCGGGGGTCAGCGCCAGCGTGATCAACACCGTTCTCGGCGCCCGCCTGGTCATCACGGGCACGAGCACGGGCGCGGCGAACGGCATCACCGTCACTCAGACCGGCGGAGACGGCGGCCTCGCCGCGCTGGTCTATGACCCGGCCAACGGCGTCACGAATCTCACGCAGACCCAGGCCGCGCAGGATGCGAACTACTCGATCGACGGCTATGCCGCGACCAGCGCGAGCAACGTCGTCGAGAATGCCATCACCGGCGTGACACTCACCCTCACGGGAGCGTCGGCCGCCAATACCTCGACCACCTTGACGGTGAGCCCCGATAACTCGGCGGCCTCGACCTCGATCGGCACCTTCGTCACCGCGCTGAACGGGGTGATCAGCGCCATCCAGGGCCTCACGGGGTACAACCCGGCGACGCAGACCGCGGGCGCTCTCAATGGCAACGCCACCCTCGAGACCTTCCAGAACCAGCTGCAGGGCATTCTCGATCAGGTCTCCGGGTCGGGCGCCGGCGTGCATTCGCTCACCGACATCGGCATCAACGCGAATCCGGACGGCAGCTACTCGACCAACAGCAATACGCTGAGCAACGCGCTGAGCGCGAATCTCTCGGCGGTGGGCAAGCTGCTCGGTGGGACCGGCGGCATCGCCACGAAGATCGATGCCCTCATCAAGCAGTACACCGGCCCGGCCGGGCTGCTCGCGACGATCAACCAGGGGCTGCAGTCGAGCCTCGCCAACGTCACGCAGCAGCAGACCGCGCTCAACGCCGAGCTTGCCATCTATTCGGCCACGCTCACCCAGCAGTACAACGCGATGGATACCGCCATTGCGCAGCTCAAGGAGATGCAGACTTATCTCACGGCCGAGTTCAACCCGAACCAGAGCACGAGCAGCTCGAGCTCGAACAGCAGCCTCTCGAGCGGCACGCTGGGCACCGGCGGCTGATCCGAATGCTGAGCTCACAGCGAGCAGCGGCGCAGTACCGCGCCGTGCGCAGTCAGGGCCTGGTAAGCGAGGCCAGCCCGGTGCGTCTCGTGCAGGTCGTGTACGAGCACATCCTCTCCGAGCTGGCGACCGCGCAGGGGTGCATGCAGCGCATCGAGGGCAATCTGCCGCTCGCCGAGGTCAAGGCGAAGTGCGCCTCCATGGGCCGGGCGATCCGCCTCCTCGCGCAGCTCGACGCGACTCTCGACATGGAGCGCGGCGGGCAGATTGCCGGGAATCTGCGCGCGCTCTATCAGTACATGTTGCCGCGCCTCGCGCTTGCGAACGCAACGAACGATGCGCTGATCGTCGGTGAGGCGATCTCTCTCGTGCGCAAGATCAAGAGTGGCTGGGATCAGATCGTGACGGAGCAGCGATGAACCGCCGAGAAGCGGAGCTGCCGGAGGCGCGGGTGCCTCACGCGTTGGTTCCTCAGGCGCCGGTTTCTCAAGCGATGGAGCGCCGCGCGGCGGCGGCGGCTCTCGAGCGCGCCTTGCTCCTCTCACACGAGATCGCTGCGCTCGCCGAGCGCGGCGATGCCGTGAAGGCCGCATCGCTCGACGTCGAGCGACGCGCGCTGCTAGTATCGAGCCGCCCGGTGCTCTGGCCGCTCGCGCCGCACGAAGCGGCGATGCTGCGCCAGATTGCCGAGCTCAACGATCGGTCGATCGGCCGACTCGAGCACTGCCTGCGGGCGACCTGCCGCGATCTCGACATGCTGTCGGTTGGGCGGCGGGCGCTGCGGGCCTACGGCGCTCATCGACCCTGAGGGGAGTGGGCGCAACCGAGGGGGACGATGCCCGAGTCGTTTCTGGGCGAAGGATTGGTGTACGACGAGCGCCTGCCGCTGCGCTGGGAGCTCGATGTGCCGAGCGGAGCGGCGCTCGCGCGGCTCAACGCCGACAATCAGCAGCTGCTCGCCGCGGAATCGACCCTCGATGAGGCGCGGCCCTCCGATGCGCTCAAGGATGAATCTCCCGCTCTCGTGCACGAGCTGCAGCGCCTCGAGTACAAGCTCAACATTTTGCTCAAGCTGACGGCGGAGCTCGCGGCGCGCGAGACGCCGCTGCCCCAGCCGCAGCGCGTGCGGCTCGCCTCGAGCGGGCTCGAATGGTTCGGCGGCACGGCCCCGGCGGTCGGCAGCGCCGGGCTCGCTTACCTGTACATCAATCCGGCGCTGCCGCAGCCGCTGCGACTTCCCTGCACCGTGGCGGGGGAGCGGACGGATGAAGGCGCACGAGTGGCTCAACTGCGCTTCTGCGATCTGAGCGAGGCGGTGACCTCGATGCTGGAGAAGCTGATTTTTCGCCATCATCGGCGGCAGATCGCAGGCGCTCGCCTCGCATCCCCGAGCCCGCTTTAAACTTCAAGCCGATCACGTTTTCAGGTTAACCCCGAGTCGCATTACGGGTGTCCCCACGCTGCTTTTTCCGCAGCGCGGTACGTTAGACTGCGCTCGCGTTGAGAGCGGAGGTGAACAAACTCAAGAAGTTAGCGCCAATGCTTAAGACTCAACCATAGAAATTGTCGAATCCATCACAGTTCCGAGTTCGGGAAGGAGTCCCAACCGTGGTCGATGGCAAGGTTATTGTGATCGAGCCCTCAGATTCGCAGGCACGGGCTCTGGAGAGCCTGTTGCGATTTCTGGATCTGGAGCCGGTGCGCGTCCGGAACCTCGCGCAGCTGCAAAGAGCACCGCTCGAGGAGGGCCTCGCGCTGCTGGTCGGCGCACCCGCGCTCGAGGAGTGGGGCGAGATGCTTACTGCGCATCTGCGCGAGCGCCAGCAGCTGCTGCCGGTGATCTTCATGAGCAGCGACGGTCTGCCGAAGCTCGCCGAGAGCAGCGCCGATCTGGTGTGGCTGCCCCTCGAGCTGCCGGTGAAGCAGCGACGCTTGTGCACCGTGCTCAATCAAGCACAGAACCTGCGCAGCGGCCATCCAACGCAACCCGGGGCTCACCGCTTCCGCCCGAGCGGCCAGTCGCGGGTCATGCGCGACGTGCACCGCCTCATCGAGCAGGTGGCGCCATTCGACACCGGGGTGCTGATCCTGGGCGAGTCCGGCACCGGCAAGGAGATGGTGGCGCGGCACATCCACGAGCTCTCGAATCGCGCGAGCCAGCCCTTCGTTCCGGTCAACTGCGGAGCGATCCCGGCGGATCTGCTCGAGAGCGAGCTGTTCGGCCACGAGAAAGGAGCCTTCACCGGCGCTCTCACCACCCGGCTCGGTCGCTTCGAGTATGCCGAGGGTGGGACATTGTTCCTCGATGAGATCGGCGACATGTCGATGCAGATGCAGGTCAAGCTGCTGCGCGTGCTGCAAGAGCGCAGCTTCGAGCGGGTGGGCAGCAATCGCACGATCCGCTGCAACGTGCGCATCATTGCGGCGACGCATCGCGACCTCGAGGCCGCGATCGGTGCAAACCGCTTCCGCGAGGACCTGTATTACCGTCTGAACGTTTTCCCGGTTCAGGTTCCGCCGCTGCGCGAGCGGCTCGAGGATCTGCCGGTGCTCATCGAGCACCTCTTGCAGCGACAGACCGCGGGCTCGGCCCGTCGCATCCGCTTCGACGCCGCTGCGATGCGCTGTCTCGCACAGCATCGCTGGCCCGGCAACGTGCGCGAGCTCGCGAATCTGCTGGAGCGGCTGGTGATCCTGCATCCCGATCAAACCATCGGCGCGGAGCACCTGCCCGATCGCTACCGCCCTGCCGGGGCCGCGCCACCGTTCGCCGACCCGTCCTGGCTCGGCGAGGAGGTGCTGATCGGACAGGCGCCGTCCGCGGATCCTGCGCACGCGGCGCCGGACCTGAGCTTCGCCGTCCCGCTGGCGGATCCCGGCGCGACAGCGCAAGAGGAGCACCCGCCCATCGATCCGAGCCTCATGACCGCAGCGGCTGCGCGAGCTGCGACCTCGAACGGCTGCGCGACCCCGGTCGCTTACGTCGAGGAGACGCTCGAGGGCTTGCAGGCGAGCGAGCTGCTCGAGGGCGCGGTGCCCGAGCTGCCGAGCGGCGGCATCGATCTCAAGGATCATCTCTCGAGCATCGAGATCCGGCTCATCCGCAAGGCACTCGCGGAGGCCGACGGCACGGTCGCCGAGGCCGCGCGACTGCTCAATATCCGCCGCACCACGCTGGTCGAGAAGCTGCGCAAGTACCGTCTGTCGGCCTAGCGCCGCGACAAATTATTGACGCCCGGGCACGCGGTGCCCCCGGCCCCGCGACTGTGAAATGGACCGATGCGCGCGCCTAAGCAGTTGATCTCGCTCCACAAGAGCTGCAAGGCACAGAAGTTGCTTCATTCGTAGCGCATGGCGGCCACGGCAGTCGAATTGACCGAACACACGCGCAGCGAGCTCAAGGCGGCGTTTCACGCCTTCGGTTCGGTGTCCGAGCAGCTCTCGGCGGCCTTCGAGGCGCTCGGGCGTCAGGTCGCGCAGCTGCGCGAGGAGCTGCGCGATGCGCATGCGGGCCGCGCCCATCTGGCGCACCGCCTCGCGGCCCTCATCGAGGCGCTGCCCGGGGGCGTTCTGGTGCTCGATGAGCGCGGCGTCATCCAGGAGTGCAATCCCGCCGCCGTGGCGCTTCTCGGCGAGCCGCTCGCCGCGCTCACCTATGGCGCGGTGCTCGCGCGCAATCTCGCGGCCGGCGCGGCGCTCGGTGAGCCGAGCGAGCTGCGCAGCGGCCGCTTCGTCAACATCTCGCGCCGGGCGCTCACCGGCGGCGGGGAGGTCGTGCTGCTCACCGACGTCACCGAATCGCATCTCATGCAGCGGCTGATCCTGCGCCAGCAGCGCCTGCTCACCCTCGGCGAGCTGGCGGCGGGGCTTGCGCACCAGATCCGCACGCCGCTCGCGGCGGCACTCCTCTATGCCTCGCGCATGAGCATGCCCGAGCAGACGCCCGAGACGCTCGCGCGCTGCGGTTTGCGCACGACGGAGAGTCTCAAACAGCTCGACACGCTCGTGAATTCGATGCTCGCATTCGCCCGCGGCGGCGCCTCGCGCGAGCGCGTGAGCGTGAGCGCGCTGCTCGAGCAGGTGGCCGAGTGGTTGCGGCCGGCGCTACGACCGGGCGCGCGCCTCACCATCCGCACCGAGGCGCCAGCGCTCGCGGTGCGCGCGAACGCCGCCTCGCTGGTCTCGGCCGTGCTCAATCTCGCAACCAACGCCCTGCAAGCGAGCACCGGACCGCTCGAGTTGCAGCTGCTCGCGCGCCGCGCGCCCGAGGAGCGTGCGCAGATCGTCGTGAGCGACGACGGGCCCGGTATTCCACCGCCGATCCGCGAGCGGATATTCGAGCCCTTCTTCACGACGCGCAAGCACGGCAACGGCATCGGCCTTGCAATCGTGAAATCGGTCGTCGAGGCGCATGGCGGCACGGTGCACCTCGCAGAAAGTGCGGTGGGCGCGACCTTCATCATCGAGCTTAAGGCGGAGAGCGAAGCATGAAGTCTGGATCCGACGAGCCGATCCTCGTGGTCGAGGATGATCCCACGCTGCGCGAGGCCCTGTGCGACACGCTGCGCGCCGCGGGCCTGGAGGTCCTCGAGGCGGCGGACGCCGCCGCCGCGCTCGGGCTCATCGAGGCGCGCGAGGTCGCGCTCGTGATCTCGGACGTGCAGATGCCGGGCGCGAGCGGCCACGACCTGCTGGTCTCGCTCAAGCGCCTGCGACCCGATCTGCCGGTCGTGCTGATGACCGCCTACGCGACCGTCGTGCACGCCGTCTCGGCCATGAGGCTGGGAGCAACCGACTACATCGTCAAGCCGTTCGATGCGCAGGCGCTCATCGAGCTCGCGCGACGCCAGCTCGCGAACCGCGTGTGCCCGCACGAGCTCATTGCGGAGGATCGCGAGTCGAAGCGCATCGCCGCGCTCGCGCAACGTCTGGCGCAGACCGACGCCACCGTGCTCATCACGGGCGAGAGCGGCACGGGCAAGGAGGTCTATGCGCGTTTCATCCGCGACCGCTCCGCGCGCGCGGAGCGTCCCTTCGTCGCAATCAACTGCGCCGCCATTCCCGAGAACATGCTCGAGGCGACGCTCTTCGGCTATGAGAAGGGCGCCTTCACCGGCGCGACGGCGGCGCATGCCGGCAAATTCGAGCAGGCGCAGGGCGGAACACTTCTGCTCGATGAGATCTCCGAGATGGGCCTTGGGCTGCAGGCGAAGATCCTGCGGGTGTTGCAGGAGCGCGAGGTCGAGCGTCTCGGCTCGCAGCGCACGCTCCAGCTCGACGTGCGGGTCATCGCCACCTCGAACCGCGAACTGCCGCAGGAGGTGCGCGCGGGGCGCTTCCGCGCGGATCTGTTCTACCGCCTGAACGTCATGTCGCTGCGGCTGCCACCGCTGCGCGAGCGGCGCGGCGACATCGTGCCGCTGGCGCGCCGGGCGCTGCGCGCCTGCGTGCGGGCCGAGCGGCCGGCGCCCTGTCTCACACCCGAGGCCGAGCGTGCCTTGCTCGCGCATGACTGGCCGGGCAACGCGCGCGAGCTCACGAACGCCGTGCAGCGCGCCGCGTGGCTCGCCGTCGGCGGGCAGATCGAGGTGCGTGACCTCGAGCTCGACCGGTTCGATCCGTGCGACGCGCAGATCCCCCCGCTCCGGGCGGCGGGTGTTGCGGCCGCGGCGGAGCCGGCGACGACGAGCGAGCCGCCGCTCACGACGGCGGCGGAGGAGGGCGGACTCGATCAGGACCTGCGCGAGCGCGAGCGTGAGCTGATCCTGGCAACGCTGCGCTCGACCGGGGGCAGCCGCAAGCTGGCGGCGCAACGCCTCGGCATCAGTCCGCGCACGCTGCGCCACAAGCTCCAGCAACTGAAGGCCGAGGGCATCACCGTCCCGCGGCTCATCGATGCCACCTGGGCGGCCGCATGAGCGACCTCAACATCCAGCAGGTGCTTGCCGAGATGCGCGCGCTCGAGGCGCGCACCACGGGGAGGGTGGCCGAGAATGCCGCCGGGGGCGTCGCTGGCGCCGCCGGGCCGGCGGATTTCGCGCAGCTGCTCAAGAGCTCGGTCGACAAGATCGCCTCGATGCAAAACCAGGCGAGCGCGCTCGCTCAGGCGTACGAGAGCGGCGACAAGCGCGTCGACCTCACGCAGGTGATGCTCGAGGTGCAGAAGGCGGGACTCGCGTTCCGCGCGATGACCGAGGTGCGCAACAAGCTGATCGATGCCTACACCCAAGTCATGAACATGTCGGTGTAGAGGGTCCGAAAGCATGGCTGATCTCGTACCGGCTTCTTCTCCGTCGACCCGGTTGCTGCTCGAAGGCATTCCGGGCATCCGGCAACTCGGGCTGCTGCTGGGGGTCGCAGCGGCGATCGCCGTGGCGCTGTGGCTCGTGGTCTGGTCGCAGGGTCAGAGCTACACCGTGCTCTACGGGCAGCTCTCGGAGCGCGAGAGCGGACAGGTCATGGATGCGCTCACCGCGGCGGGCATCGAGTATCGTCTGGGCCCGACGGGCGCCGTGACGGTGCCGGAGTCGAAGGTGCAGGAGGCGCGCATCCGCCTGGCCAGTCAGGGCCTGCCGCAGAGCGACTCCATGGGCATCGAGATGCTGCAGAAGGAATCCGCCCTCGGCACCAGCTCGATGATGGAAGTGGCCCGCTACCAGTCGGTGCTCGAGACCGAGCTCGCCCGCACCATCATCAAGGTGCAAGGCGTGCAGAGCGCGCGCGTGCACCTTGCGCTGCCGAAGCCCTCCGTGTTCGTGCGCGACGCCCACAAGGCCACCGCCTCGGTCATGTTGCAGCTCTATCCGGGGCGGCGGCTCGAGCCGGGCCAGGTGGCGGCCATCGTGCACCTCGTCGCCTCGAGCGTCCCCGAGCTCGCCGCGAGCGACGTCACGCTCGTCGATCAGGCGGGCTCGCTCCTCAACTCGCCCGACGAGAATGCGGAGTCGGCGGTGGCGACTCGCCAGCTCGAGTACACCCACAAGGTGGAGGAGGCCTATCAGCGCCGCATCATCGAGCTGCTCGAGCCGCTGGTCGGGCCGGGGCGCGTGCGCGCGACGGTGACGGCCGATCTCGACTTCACGGTGACCGAGGAGGCGCACGAGAACTACGACCCGCAGAAGAGCGTCGTGCGCAGCGAGCAGACGGCGAGCGAGACGCACAAGGGGGGTGACGGCGTCGAGGGCATCCCGGGAGCGCTCAGCAACGAGCCACCGGGCACGGCCGGCTTGCCCGCGATTGCGGGCGCGGCGGGAGCGCCTGCGGCCGCGGCCAACGCCGCCGCGGGTGCCGCAGGTGCCGCGGGGGCTGCGGGAGCTGCGACCCAAAGCGCCGTCTCGAGCGGTCCCTCCTCGAGCTCGCAGAAGAGCACGCGCAACTTCGAGGTCGATCGCAAGCTCTCCTACGTCAAGCAGCCGACCGGCATCGTCAAGCGCCTCTCGGTGGGCGTCGTGCTCGACGACTGGCAGCGTGTCGGCGCCGATGGCAAGGTCACCACGGCGCCGATGACCGAGGCCGAGGTGAAACGCTTCACGCAGCTGGTGCGCGAGTCGATCGGCCTCAAGGACGACCGGGGCGATCAGCTGAGCGTCCTCAATCAGACCTTCCAGTCCGACAATCCCGCGGCGCCCGGCGCGGTGACGCCGTCGATGTGGGACAACCCCTGGGTCTCGCAGCTCGCCAAGCAAGGCATCGGCGCGGGCCTGGTGCTGCTCGTCGCCTTCCTGGTGTTGCGCCCGCTGATGAAGTCGCTGACCCGCCCGGGGCCGCGGGCCGCGGGCGCTGCGCAGGGCGGCGATGTCGGCAATGACCGGCTGAGCCTCTCGGCGCAGGGCGGCAACGCGATCAAGCTGCAACCCAGCTTCGAGCAGCAGCTGGCTGCGGCGCGCACCCTCGTCGGTCAGGACCCGAAGCGCGCCGCGCAGGTCGTGAAGGAGTGGGTCTCCACCGATGGCTGACAAGCCCGATGACCTCGCGGGCACGCAGCGGGCCGCAATCCTGCTGATGAGCCTCGGCGAGGCGGATGCCGCGAACGTGCTGAAGCAGCTCGATGCCCGCGAGGTGCAGAAGCTCGGCATCGCCATGGCCGAGCTCAAGCAGGTGTCGCGGGAGCAGATGAGCTCGGTGCTCGACAACTTCATCGAAGTGGCCGACGAGAAGGCCAACATCGCCGCCGGCTCACCGGATTTCGTGCGTCGCGTGCTCACCCAGGCGGTGGGCAAGCAGAAGGCGGACATGCTGGTCGACCGGGTCGGCACCGGCCAGGGCGGTCAGGGCATCGAGGCGTTGAAGTGGATGGAGGCGAAGGCGGTCGCGAACATCATCGGCCACGAGCATCCGCAGATCGCGGCGATCGTGCTCGCGCATCTCGAGCCCGAGCAATCCGCGAGCATCCTTCCGCTGCTGCCCGAGGAGAAGCGCACCGATGTGCTGATGCGCATTGCCTCGCTCAATGAAGTGCCGCAGTCGGCGCTGACCGAGCTCGACCAGCTCGTCGAGAAGCAGGCGAATGCCACGCCGCCGACCGTCGCGCGCCGCATCGGCGGTACGCGCACGGTCGCCGACATCTTGAACGCCATGGACCGCGAGAAGAGCGGCGCGGAGCTCGGCAAGATCGAGCAGGCCGACGGCGAGATGCATCAGCGCATCAAGGACATGCTGTTCGTGTTCGACAATCTGCTCGCCATCGACGACCGCGGCATCCAGGCGCTGTTGCGGGAGGTGGGGTCGGACACGCTCGCGGTCGCGTTGCGCGGCGCGGAGCCCGAGGTCCAGGAGAAGATCCTGCGCAACATGTCGAAGCGGGCCGCCGAGATCCTCAAGGACGACATGGAGGCGCGGGGTCCCGTGAAGCTCACCGAGGTCGAGGCGGCGCAGAAGGAGATCGTCACGATCGCGCAGCGCCTCGCCGAGGAGGGCACGATCAGCCTCGGGGGCAAGGGGGGCGGCGAGTATGTCTAGCATCGGCGGCAAGGGCGCTCCGCAGGCGCAGCGCTGGGCGGCGCCGGACGTCGGCGGCGCTACGGCGGCGAAGCCTCCGACGGTGAGCGGACTCGCGGACCTGCAGGCCGAAGCTCACCGGGAAGCCTTCGCGCAGGGGCTCGCCGAGGGACGCGAGGCGGGCCGTGCCGAGGTGAGCGCCCAGGTCGAGCGTCTCGCCGGCATGTTCTACGACCTCGCCAAGCCTTTCGCGACCCTCGATGAGCAAGTGGAGCACGAGCTGCTGTCGCTCGCGCTCGCGCTTGCGCGCCACCTGGTGCGGCGCGAGCTCAAGGCCGATCCGACGCAGATCATCGGCATCATCCGCGAGGCGATCGCCGCGCTGCCCGTGGCCGCGCGCGATGTGCGCGTGCACCTGCACCCGGAGGATGCGGCGGTGGTGCGCGAGCACCTGGCTCCGACCGAGAGCGAGCGGGCGTGGACGCTCATCGAGGATCCGGTGATGGCACGCGGCGGCTGTCAGGTCACCACCAACACCTCGCGCGTCGACATGCGGCTCGAGACCCGTCTCGGAGCGATCTTGAGCGAGCTGCTCGGCACCGAGCGCACCGCGATCTCGCGCACCGAGCCGCGTCCTTGAGCGTGCTCGCCGAGCATCAGGCCGCGTGGGCCGGCGCGCTCGGGCGGGCGCGCGAGCGCGTCGCGGCGATGGGCGAGATCGTGGTCGAGGGCACGCTCAATCGCATGGTGGGACTCACGCTCGAAGCGGTCGGCTGCGAGGCCGCGGTGGGGGGCCGCTGCCTCATCGATACGGCGGGCGGCAAGCAGGTCGAGGCCGAGGTGGTCGGCTTTGCGGGCGACAAGCTCTTTCTGATGCCGACCGGCGAGATGCGCGGCATCATGCCGGGCGCGCGCGTCATCCCGACGCGCA
>DATGIA010000010.1:0-9449 GCA_035307465.1 Steroidobacteraceae bacterium | reverse complement strand
GGCCGTGGCGGCGGGCGAGGGGGCGGGTGGGCGGGTGTGCGGGCCGCTCGATCCCGCGAGCGCTTGGCGTGCGGCGAGCCCGACTTGGACTCGCTCTTCGAGAACTCCTCGCGCCGGTCGATGACGCGCAGGTCTTCGCCTTGCCCGGTGACCTCGAGGGCGAGGGCATATTGGCCCGTGTCCGACTCGCGCAGCGCCCCACCTTCGCGCACGACGATGCGATCGCCGAGGGCGATGATGGCGAGCCCGCTCAAGGGCAAGGTGGCCGGCAGTGAGGCACGGATCTCGCGCAATGTGCGGTTGATCTTCTGTGCGGGAATCTTCGCGGCCCGCAGCGAGCCCGCGGTGCGCAGCACGATCAGATCCTGAAAGGAGTAGGACAGCCGACCGGCTTTCTTGACCGGATTGATGTGTCCGGCGCGGATCAGCGCTCGAATGTGGGACGCGGGGATGCCGAAGAGCCGCTTGAGCTCTTTCGCGTCAAACGCATGCATCGTTCATCGGCGAGCGGAGCGGCGTGAGCTGCCGGCGTGTGCCGCGCGCTTCGGCGGCTTGCGCTCCTTGACGGCCGTCGAGCGGCTGCCGCGGGCATCGATGCTCGCGCGCAGTGCCTCCATCAGGTCGATGACGTTGCCCTTGTGCGCAGCCGCCGGCGGCTCGGCGAGCGAGACTTCCTTGCCCTCGACTTTCTTGCGGATCGCGGCCTCGACGCGGTCGCGGAACTCATCGTGGTACTCGTTCGGATCGAAACGCTTCGCGGCGAGATGATCGATCAGCTGCTCGGCGAGCTTGAGCTCGGCGTCGGACACCGGTGCGGGCTCGATGCCGAGATCCTTGACGTCGCGCACCTCGGCCTTGAAATGCAGCTGATGCATGGCGAGCCCGTCGCCCATCGGGCGAATCAGCACGATGTGCTCCTTGCCGCGCGAGACCCAGCGCCCGACGGCGGCCTGGGAGGCCTTGCGCAGCGCCGTTGCGAGCAACGTGTAGGGCTTCGCGCCGCCCTTGTCGGGCGCGAGATAGTAGGTGCCGTCAAAGTACACCGGATCGACCGACTCGAGCGGTACGAACTGCCCGATGTCGATCGAGTGCGTCGTCGCATCCTCGAGCGCCTTGATCTCCTCGGGCTTGAACATGACGTACTGGTCCTTCGCGAACTCGTACCCCTTCACCATCTCGGAGCGATCCACGACCTTGCCGTCGTTCACGGCGATGTACTGCTGCTTGACGCGCGAGCCGTCCTTTTCGCGCAGCAAGTTGAAGGAGATCCGCTCGGAGGAGACGGTTGCCGAGTAGAGTTTGACGGGAATGGCGACCAGGCCAAAGGAGAGGGTGAGGGAGGCGATGGAGCGGGGTTGCGAGGCCATGACCTAAAATCCTCCAGGGGGTGCCCTTGCGTCAAACTCGATGGACACTCAAGAGCTTGTTATAAGTACCTAAATCTACGAGTTAAAAGCCAAAAGTGCAAGAATTCGCTGAGCATAGTCGTTGCCCTCAGCTGACGCCCGTGCGCTCCCTCACAAGCTCATCAAATGGCCGCCCCGGCACCCGCCCTGGTTTGAAGCTATCATCCGCGCTTCGCTTGTGGGGCGGACCTGCCCCGAGGATCGAATATCGATGAGAGAGCGCGCGGCGGGCGCTAGCGTGTGCCGGCCCGGTGGGAGGGTCGAGACCGGAGGGGGATGGCGCCGCGCGGCGCTCGGTCTGGTGCTCGTGTCGGCGGTCGCCACGGCGAACGCTCGGGAGAGCACCGGGTCTAATTTCGATGTGATCATCGAGCACGGCCACGTGATCGACGGTACCGGCGCTCCCTGGTACGGCGCGGATATCGGCATCCGCGCAGGTCGCATCGCCGCCATCGGGCGGCTCGAGGGGGCGAGCGCGAAACAGAGGATCGAGGCTGCGGGGCTCGTGGTCGCGCCGGGCTTCATCGACATGCTCGGCCAGTCCGAGCTCACGCTGCTCGTCGATCCGCGCGTGCCCTCCAAAGTCTTTCAGGGCATCACCACCGAGATCACGGGCGAGGGCCAATCGGTTGCGCCCGTGAACGAGGCGATCGCCCGCGAGCGCGCCCGGGAGCTCGAGCATTATCACTTGAAGCGCGATTGGTCGGATTTCACCGGCTATTTTGCGCGACTCGAGCGCCAGGGGATCGGCATCAACATGGCCACCTACGTGGGGGCCACCACGATGCGGGAGATGGTCGTCGGCTACGACGATCGCCCGGCGACGCCGGCCGAGCTCACCGAGATGCAGCGCCTGGTCACGCAGGCCATGCATGAGGGCGCGGTCGGGGTCTCGAGCGCGCTCGAGTATGCGCCTGCGCCCTACGCGAGCACCGAGGAGTTGATCGCGCTCGCGACGGCGGCCGCGCGCGAGGGGGGGCTCTACGCGACGCACATGCGCTCCGAGCAGGACACCATCCTGGCCTCGATCGAGGAGACGATCCGGATCGGGCGCGAAGCGCATATTCCCGTCGAGATATGGCACCTGAAGGCCGGTGGCGTTTCGAATTTTGGCCTGATGCCGGAAATCGTAGCTCGGATCGAGAGGGCGCGAGCTCAGGGGGTCGATATCGCCGCCGACACCTACGCCTATCCCGCTTGGTACAACGAGCTGTCCGCGTTCGTGCCCCCCTGGGCGCACGCCGGGGGCGATGGCAAGCTCATCGAGCGATTGCAGGATCCGGCGATGCGCGCACGGATCAAGCAGGAGATGGCGACGCCCTCGGCTCACTGGGACAACGAGTGGCAGTCGGTGCCCGGCCCCGAGGCCATTCTCATCGCCACGGTCAACGATCCCGGGCTGCGCGAGGTGCAGGGCCGCACGCTGGCAGACATCGCGAAATCGCGCGGCGTCGATCCGAAGGACGCGCTGCTCGACATTCTGATCGCCGATCACGCCCGGACGACGGTCGCGGTCTTCGCGATGAGCGAGCCTGACATCGAGCTGGCCGCCGTCCAGCCGTGGGTGTCGTTCTGCAACGACAGCGAGGGCACCTCACCGGAGGGGCTGCTCGGCACCGAGTTTCCGCATCCCCGCGCCTACGGCACCTTCCCGCGGGTGCTGCGCAAGTACGTGCGCGAGGAGCGTCGCATGCGCCTCGAGGAGGCGATCCGCAAGTTCTCCAGCCTGCCTGCCTCGCGCCTCAAGTTGAACGATCGCGGCGTGCTGAAAGAAGGCATGTGGGCCGACGTGGTGGTGTTCGATCCGCAAACCCTCACCGATCACGCGACCTTCGCCGCACCGAAGCAACTCTCAACCGGTATGCAATGGGTGCTCGTCAACGGGGTCGCCGTCGTCGCCTCCGGCCAGCCCACCGGCGCGCTGCCGGGGCGAGTGCTCCGCGGCCCCGGCTACCGGGCATCGCATCCCGGCGTCTCGTGAGCGAGCTGCTTCGACCGTCAAATCTGTGCGCTGGATTGCCGCATGCGGCACGAACAGGTCTATTATTTACAGCGCCTTACCGCCAATCTTTAATGAGGAACCATGGAGCCCACTGATACCACCGACCCCGATTATTTCCACAAGGTCGTCGATTGTCAGTGGGCATGCCCGACGCACACCGATGTGCCCGAATACATCCGTCTGATCGCGCAGGGTCGCTTCACGGATGCCTACCTCGTCAACCGGGCCTCGAACGTCTTCCCCGGCATCCTCGGACGGGTCTGCGACCGGCCGTGCGAGCCCGCCTGTCGGCGAGGCCGCATCGAGAGCAAGCCAGTGGCGATCTGCCGCTTGAAGCGGGTGGCGGCCGACCATCGTGAGGAGGTGCGCGGGCGCCTGCCTCAGCCGCCCGCTCAGAAGAACGGCCGGCGCATCGCTTGCATCGGCGCCGGACCCGCTTCGCTCACCGTGGCGAACGATCTGCTGCCTCTCGGCTACGAGGTCACGATCTTCGAGCAATACGCGGTGGGCGGGGGGCTCATGCGCACCAACATCCCGGCCTTTCGCCTGCCGGCGAGCGTGCTCGATGAGGAGATCGGCTACATCATCGAGATGGGCGCCGATGTGCGCTTCAACTCCCCGGTGGACAGCCTCAGGGCGCTCATCGAGTCGAAAAACTTCTCCGCACTGTTCATCGGCAGCGGGGCGCCGAAGGGCAAGGAGCTGGAGCTGCCCGGCCGCCACGACAGCGATCGGGTGCACATCGGCATCACCTGGCTCGAGTCAGTGGCGTTCAAGCACATCGACCGCATCGGCGAGCGCGTGCTCATCATCGGCGTGGGCAATACGGCGATGGATTGCTGCCGCACGTCCCTGCGGCTCGGCGCGCGGGACGTGAAGGTGATGGCTCGAAAGCCGCGCCAGTTCTTCAAAGCCTCCGATTGGGAGCTCGAGGACGCTGAGCAGGAGAACGTCGAGATCATCGTCAATCGTGCCCCCAGGCGCTTCGTGGTCGAGGGCGGTGCGCTCAAGGGCATGATGTTCGAGCATCTCGAATATGCGCTCGAGAACGGGGAGATCAAATCGACGCGGGTCGTGGGCGAGGAGTTCTATCCTTGCGACGATGTCATTCTCGCAATCGGACAGGAGAATGCCTTCACCTGGATCGAGCGCGACATCGGCATCGAGTTCGATCGCTTCAACCTGCCGAAGGTCGATGCGGTCACCTTTCAGTCGACGCGCCCGGAGGTGTTCTTCGGCGGCGATGCGGCCTTCGGCCCGAAGAACATCATCTGGTCGGTCGAGCATGGCCATCAGGCTGCGATCTCGATCGACAAGCTCTGCCGGGGCGAGCCGGTCACGCAACGCAAGCCGCGCGGCCTCACCCTGGAGAGCCGCAAGATGGGCATGCACGAGTGGTCTTACAAGAACGAGTACAACGGCGCCGAGCGTCGGCTCGTGCCGCATGTCTCGCTCGCCGAGCGCTTCAAGCGCATCAACATCGAGGTCGAGCTCGGCTTCACGGCCGGGCAGGCGGAGCTCGAGGTGCAGCGCTGTCTCAACTGTGACGTGCAGACGGTGTTCAGCGCGAAGCTGTGCATCGAGTGCGATGCCTGCATCGACATCTGCCCGGTCGACTGCCTGACCATCGCACCGAACGGCAGCGAAGCGGAGCTGCGCGGCCGTCTCAAGGCGCCCGCGAAGAATCCAGAGCAGGCCCTGTTCGTCTCCGCGGCCCTGCCGCAGACCGGGCGCGTCATGCTCAAGGACGAGGACGTGTGCGTGCACTGCGGTCTGTGCGCCGAGCGCTGCCCGACGGCGGCGTGGGACATGCAGAAATCCACCCTTTCCATACCGACGGCGGCCGATGAGAACATCCATGCCTAGCTCAGTCAGCGCACCCGACCGGGTCAACGATTTCGTCGTCAAGTTCGCCAACGTGAACGGCACGGGGTCGGCGAGCGCCAACTCGCTCATCATGAAGACCATCTTCCGCATGGGCGTGCCGGTCACGGGCAAGAATTACTTCCCCTCGAACATCCAGGGCCTGCCCACCTGGTACGAGATCCGGGTGACGCGCGACGGGCATGCGGCGCGCTCGAGCCGGGTCGACATCATGGTGGCGATGAACGCCGAGACCTACCAGCGCGACGTGCGCGAGGTGGTCTCGGGTGGCTATCTCATCTATGACTCGACCTGGCCGCGCTCGACGCTGCTGCAGCGGGGCGATATCAACGTGCTCGGCGTGCCGCTCGCGCAGCTGGTGAACGAGAACTTCGACGGCGTGCGCAACCGCATCCTTCTCAAGAACATCGCCTACGCGGGCGTGATCGCCGCCTTGCTCGACCTCGACCTCACCGTGATCGACGCGCTGCTGCGCGAGAGCTACGGCAAGAAGCCGAAGCTCCTCGACTCGAACAGTCGCGCCCTCAAGCTCGGCTACGAGCATGCGAAACGGCATCTCTCCTGCCCGCTGCCGCTGCACGTGAAGCACCTCGACAAGACGCGCGGCTACATCATGATCGACGGCAACACCGCCGCCGGCCTTGGCTGCGTGTATGCGGGAGCGACGGTCGGCGCCTGGTATCCCATCACCCCCTCCACCTCGCTGATGGATGCCTTCAAGGGATTCTGCGAGCGCTACCGGGTCGATGCGGACACGGGCGAGCGCAATTTCGCGGTGATCCAGGCCGAGGATGAGCTCGCCGCCATCGGCATGGTGCTCGGCGCCGCGTGGAACGGCGCGCGCGCCTTCACCCCGACGAGCGGCCCGGGCATCTCCCTAATGAACGAGTTCATCGGGCTGGCCTACTATGCCGAGGTGCCCGCCGTGATCTTCGACGTGCAGCGCGTCGGTCCCTCGACCGGCATGCCGACCCGGACCCAGCAGGCCGACATCCTGCTGTGCGCCTACGCCTCGCACGGCGATACGCGTCACGTACTGCTCTTTCCGGCCAACGCGGAGGAGTGCTTCTACATGGCGGTGAAGGCGTTCGATCTTGCCGAGCGGCTGCAGACTCCGGTGTTCGTGCTCTCCGATCTCGACATCGGCATGAACGATTGGATGTGCCGTGAGCTCAAATGGGACGATGCTTACCAGCCGGATCGCGGCAAGGTGCTGTCGGAGCAGGAGCTCGCAAGCCTCGACAAGTTCTATCGCTACGTCGATCGGGACGAGGACGCGATCACCTACCGCACGCTCCCCGGCACGAGCTCGAAGGGGGCATATTTCACCCGCGGCTCGGGCCACAACCAGTACGGCGGCTACACGGAGGACTCGACCGAGTACCAGTTCGTGCTCGATCGGTTGAAGCGCAAGTTCGTCACGGCCGCCCGCTACGTCCCGGAGCCCGAGATCCTCGGGGGTGGGGACGGCAAGCTCGGGATCGTGAGCGTCGGCAGCTGCGATGGCGCCGTGCGCGAGGCGATCGAGGTGCTCGCACGGCAGAAGATCGCGGTCGACTACATGCGCATCAAGGCCTTCCCCTTCACGCAGCAGGTCGAGACCTGGCTCGCGAGCCATACGACCATCTTCGTGGTCGAGCAGAACCGGGACGCTCAGCTGCGCGCGCTCCTGACGCTCGAGACGCAGGTCGAGAAATCGAAGCTGCACTCGATCCTCAGCTACAGCGGCTTTCCGATGTCCTGTGATCCGATCGTGGACCGCATCCGCGCATCGCTCGCCGAGGAGCCGCGCCTGTCCGCGGTCCCGGCCAAGGGCCCGCGCTGAGCGCGGCCGCCCAGAGGAAACTCCATGTCCTTCATCAACAAGCCGAAAGTCGCCCATCCCTCGCTGCCGAAGAATGCGCTCGGGCTCACGCGCCGCCAGTACGAGGGCAGCATGTCGACCCTGTGCGCCGGATGCGGTCACGATTCGATCACCGCTGCGATCATCGAGGCGTGCTGGGAGCTCGACATGCGACCCGAGCAGCTCGTCAAGCTCTCGGGGATCGGCTGCTCCTCGAAGACCACGGCCTACTTCGTCAGTGGCTCGCACGGGTTCAACGCGGTGCACGGGCGCATGCCCTCGATTGCGAGCGGTGCGAACGCCGCCAACCGCGAGCTCACCTACATCGGCATCTCCGGCGACGGCGACTCGCTCTCGATCGGCATGGGGCAACTCGTGCATGCGATCCGGCGCAACGTGAGCATGCTGTATCTGATCGAGAACAATGGTGTCTACGGCCTGACCAAGGGCCAGTTCTCCGCCTCCGCCGACATCGGCTCGCAGGCGAAGCGCGGCGAAGTCAACCGGTCACCGCCGATCGATCCGGTGCTGCTCGCGCTCTCGCTCGGCGCGACGTTCGTCGCGCGCAGCTTCTCCGGCGACAAGGCGCAGCTCGTGCCGCTCATCAAGGCGGGGCTGCGTCACAACGGCTTTGCGCTCATCGACGTGCTCTCCCCGTGCGTGACCTTCAACGACCACGAGGGCTCGACCAAAAGCTACACCTTCACGCGCGAGCATTACCATGCGGCGATGGAGGCGGATTTCGTCGCTCCGCAGCAGAGCATCTCGGTCGACTACCCGCTGGGGGAGAGCACGGAGGTCCAGCTGCACGACGGCAGCCGGGTGATCCTGCGCAAGCTCGACGCAAACTACGATCCGACCGATCGCGGCGCCGCCTATGCGTACATCGAAGGCAAGCTCAAGCACAACGAGTACGTCACCGGGCTCATCCACATCAACGAGTCCTCGAGCACGGAATTTCACACCGTGAATCGCACGAGCCAGACGCCGCTCAATCGAGTCCCCTTCGAGAGACTCACGCCCGGGAGCGCCGCGCTCGAGAAGCTGATGGCGCGTTACCGCTAAGAAGTGCAGGGCCGCCTCACCGGTTAGCGACCGGCCGGGTAAGATTTACAATTAATTCTCGGCAATGCCGTGCATTTGTCGTGGATCTCCGACGCGCTCTCTCGCGTTTGTCCATCGTTCGCACCGCAGCCCGGTGCTAGCCTCGTTGGACACTCATCACGAGGACCACTCCATGCGTCATACCACTCTCAAACCGCTGGCTCTCGCGCTGGCAACGCTCGCTCTCGGCACGGTCGGCCCCTGCGTGCTGCACGCCCAGGACCGGGCTGACGAGCAGCGCGACCACCGGGAGGACCCGCGCGATTATCAGGACCAGCAGCGCGATCATCAGGACGAGCAACGCGACGAGCGCGATCATCGGGATCAGGATCATCGGGATCAGGGCGAGGAGCGCAACGTGGGCGAGCGTCACGACGAGGATCAGGCCACGCGCTGGCGCCACGATCATCCGCGCGCCGCGGCGCGCTGCCACGATGGGTTCTTCACCACGACGAGAAATCGCGATCGGGCCTGCCGTATGCACGGCGGCATCGACGTCTGGCTGGTCGACTAGCGCGACACGCGGGCAGAGTCCCCGCTCGAGCCGCGCATGCGGCTCGAGCGGGCCGCGTGCGCCTCAGGTCTTGGCGGCGGGCGTGAGGGTCTTGCGGTACTGAATGAAGCCCGAGCGCTCGGCGATGCGGTTGTAGAGCACCATCGCCTCGGCGTTGCTCTCATGAGTGTGCCAGTAGACGCGCGAGCACCCCTGAGCCGCAGCCACCTGGTACACATGCTCGATGAGCGCGCGGCCGATGCCCGCGCCGCGGACCTCACGATCGACGAACAGGTCCTGCAGGTAGCAATAATCCTCGACCGTCCAGCAGCTCCGGTGGCGGATGTGATGCACGAGCCCGACCTGGCGCCCCTCGCGAAGCGCGAGCGCGCCATTCATCGGCTCCTCGGGATCGAGCAGGCGCTCGAAGACCACGGCGCTGGTCGCATCGGGAATCTGCACGCGGTAGAACTCCTGGTAGCCGCGCCACAGGCGCAGCCACTCCGGGTGGTCGGCTTGCTCGAGCGGTCGGATCGAGATCATCGGTCACTGCTCCGGTGTTGTGCGCGGGGGCGGGCGCTCCAGCGAAGGATAGCCGATCGGCCCGACGGAACATCGTCTTGAGCGCACTGCCACGCATCGATCGGCGCCGCGCATTGACGGCCGCGCATTGACGGAAGGGCGGCCTTGATCGAGCATCGAAAGCCGGTTCGGCTT
>DATGIA010000009.1:0-25008 GCA_035307465.1 Steroidobacteraceae bacterium | reverse complement strand
ATGAAATTATCGTACCGTCCCTTGAGCGGTAGCGTGCGCTCGAGGGTCTTGAGGTGAGATGCGAATGATGCACTTTCATGCAAAGCGCCGTTCGCGGCGCCGACGGGTCGAACCTGCGCAGAGCTCATGGTGCCTACTCCTTACCGGTGTGAGGACGGTTCTGTGGGGGAGAGGATGGTGTCACTGCGCGCCGCGCAATTCAATTCGGTACTTATCCCTAGGGCACCCCGTAGTAGCATGAGAAGATGCGCCTGAAAAAGCCCCCCTTCGCGATCGCGGCCGCCGCCCTCATGGCCGCCGGCCTCGCGGCATGCCTGCCGGGATGCCGGCATCTGGTCAATGATCTGGGCGGCTACTCGGACCCGATTCCGCCGAACGCACCCGCCCCGGTCGCGCCGACGTTCTCCGTATCGGCCGCAGAGCTGCCGAGCCCGATGACGTTCATCGTCTACGGTGACATGCGCTTCACCTCGGTGAGCGAGATCGAGGCATCCCGGCCGACGGCCCGCCGAGCGCTCGTCGAGCGCGTGGCCGCCGAGCAACCGGGCGCCGTGTTTCTCACCGGGGATGTGCCCTGGCACGGGGTCGGTGAGGATTACGCGGTATACCGGGAGGAAACGAGAGCGTGGCGGCGCGATCACCTGCGCGTCTTTCCCGCGTTGGGGAACCATGAGTTCAGCAACTGCTCCGAGGCCGAATGCCTGGAGCGCTGGTGGACGGCCTTCCCGCAGGTCAGAGGTCATCGCTGGTATTCGGTCGCGCTCGGCAAGAGCGTGCTGGCCCTGGTGCTCGACAGCGACGCCGATCTGGTGTCCGGCAGCGAGCAGCGTAGCTGGCTGGAGGATCAGCTCACGGGTGTCGACGCGCGGGTGCGGGTGGTGCTCATCGTGCTGCACCATCCGCCGGTCGCGGATCCAATCGTGGGCGCGAGCTCCAACGATCATCGGGTCCGGCCGAACGAGGCGGCGCTCGAGGAGTATCTCGCCCCGATCGCGGGACACCTGCGCGCCCGCATGGTGGTCGTCGGCGGGCACGTCCACAACTACGAGCGCTTCGAGCGCGGCGGGATCCTCTACCTCGTGTCAGGCGGCGGCGGCGCGAAACCTTACCCGGTGCAGCGCTCGGCCGCGGACCTGTATCAGGAACCGAGCTTCCCGAATTTCCACTACCTGCGTTTCGAGCTGCGCGGTGCGAGCCTGATCGGCGAGATGGTGCGGCTCGACATGCACGAGGACGGCACGGCCGGCGAGTTCAAGACCCGGGATCATTTCGAGATCAGTCTGCCGCCTTGACCGCCTGGATGAGCTGCGTCACGGCCGCCTGTGCATCGCCATACAGCATGCGGGTCTGATCGAGCCCGAACAGCGCATTGTCGATCCCGGAAAATCCCTGACCCTGTCCGCGCTTGATGACGATGACGTTCTTCGCCTTGTCCGCGTTCAGGATCGGCATGCCGTAAATGGGGCTGCCCTTGTTGGTGCGCGCGTCGGGATTGACGACGTCGTTCGCGCCGATGATGAGCGCCACGTCCGCGGTCTCGAATTCGGCGTTGATCTCCTCGAGATCCGCAATGAGGTCGTAGGGAACACCGGCCTCTGCCAGCAGCACGTTCATGTGCCCGGGCATGCGTCCGGCCACCGGGTGGATCGCGAAACGCACCTGCACGCCCTTGTCCATCAGCAGCTGCGCCAGCTCCCATACCTTGTGCTGCGCCTGTGCGACCGCCAGCCCGTAGCCGGGCACGATGATGATCTTCTGTGCGTACGCCATCATGATGCCCGCGTCGGAAGCTTCGATGGGTTTTTGCACACCGGCGGCGGTCGCGCCGCCCGCGGATGTCTCGCCGAAGTTCGCGAACAGGACGTTGCCCAGGGAGCGGTTCATCGCCTTCGCCATGAGCTGTGTGAGGAGCGTGCCCGCGGCCCCGACCACGGTGCCGGCGATGATCATCGCGGCATTGTCGAGCACGAAACCCTCGAAGCCCACGGCCAGACCGGTCAAGGCGTTGTACAGCGAGATCACCACCGGCATGTCGGCGCCGCCGATCGGCACGGTCATTGCGATCCCCAGGAGGAGCGCGGCGACGAAGAACAGCGATACCAGCGGCACCGGGCCGTGTACCCCCGCCACGACCAGGCCGCCGAGCGCGAGTGCGGCGATCAGGATCGCGGCGTTCAACACCTTCTGGCCGCCGAAGCGGAGCGATTTCTTGACGAGACCCTGCAGCTTGCCGAAGGCGATGAGACTGCCTGCGAAGGACACCGAGCCGATGAAGCCGCCGATGGCGGCAATCGACAGATGCACGAGGTTCTGCTCGGCGCCGCGATACAGCTCGAGTGCGGCGATCGCCGCCGCGGCGCCACCTCCCATGCCGTTGTAGAGCGCGATCATCTGTGGCATGTCCGTCATGGCGACGCGCTTGCCGCTCACCCAGGCGATGATGCCGCCGAACGCGACGGCCACGAGGATCAGGATCAGATTGATGCTCGAGGTCGCAGCGCCCGCGAACACGAGCGTGACGACGGTGGCGAGCAACATGCCGATGCCCGCCCAGCGCACACCGCTCACCGCGGTCACGGGCGAACTCATGCGCTTCAAGCCGACGATGAAGAGCACCGCAGCGACGAAGTAGGACAGCTGCGTCAGTGTTTCTGTCGATGACACCTAGTGTTCCTTCTTCTTGCGTTGCGCCTGGGCGCTCACGAACATCTGCAGCATGCGCTCGGTCACGACGTAGCCGCCCACGGCGTTGCCGGCCGCGAGCACCACCCCGAAAAAGCCGATGACGCGCAGGAAGTTGTTGTCCGCAGTGGCCAGCGCGACGATCGCACCCACGAGCACGATGCCGTGCACGAAGTTCGATCCCGACATGAGCGGGGTGTGCAGGATCACCGGCACGCGCGAGATCACCTCGTAGCCGGTGAACGCCGCGAGCATGAAGATGTAAAGCGCGATTACCCCGTCGATCATGCAGCGGCCTCCAGTGCTTTGCGCGTGCTCTCGTGGCGAATCTCGCCCTCATGCGTGAGCACCGCTCCGGCGAACACCTCGTCCTTCCAGTCGACCGTCCATTCACCCTTGACGATGGCGGGCTTGAGGAGGTTGTAAAGATTGCGCGCGTACATCTCGCTCGCATGATAGGGGAGTGTTGCCGGCAGATTGACGGGGCCGACGATCTTCACCTCGCCGTGCTGCACGGTCTCGCCAGCGCGCGTGAGCTCACAGTTGCCGCCCTGCTCGGCGGCGATATCG
The DNA here is from genome assembly GCA_035307465.1 of Steroidobacteraceae bacterium. Classification (GTDB taxonomy): domain Bacteria; phylum Pseudomonadota; class Gammaproteobacteria; order Steroidobacterales; family Steroidobacteraceae; genus Bog-1198. Next base: position 21,756 of record DATGIA010000009.1, on the reverse strand, counting down.
ACGATCACCGAGCCCGCCTTCATGCGCTCGACCGCCGCGCGGCCGATGATGCGGGGGGCGGCGCGGCCCGGAACCGAGGCGGTGCTGATCACGGCATCTGCGGCAGCAATGCGCGCATCGAGCACCTCCTGCTGCCGCGAGCGCTCCTCGGGCGTGAGCTCGCGCGCATAGCCGCCCGCGCCCTCGGCCGATACACCGGTCTCGATGAACTTCGCGCCGAGCGATTTGACCTGATCCTTGGTGGCGCTGCGCACATCGTAGGCCTCGACCATCGCGCCCAAGCGCTTCGCGGTGGCGATCGCCTGCAGACCCGCGACCCCGGCGCCGATCACCAGCACCGTCGCCGGCCGGATGGTGCCCGCGGCCGTGGTGAGCATCGGCAGAAAGCGCTCGAGTGTGCTCGCGGCGATCAACGCGGCGCGGTAGCCCGCGACCGACGCCTGCGAGGACAGGGCGTCCATCGATTGCGCGCGCGAGATGCGCGGCACCAGCTCCATGGCGAAGCTCGTGATTCGCCGTCTCTGGAGCGTCCGCACCAGGTCGGCGCGGGCATACGGTTGCAGGTAGCCGACGACGACGCTGCCTTCGCGCAGCGCCTCGACCACCTCGAGCGGTGGCGGCTGCACGGTCAGGAGCACGTTTGCCTGCGGCGTGACCGCTTTCGCATCGGCGAGCTCGGCATCGGTGTAAGAAGCATCGGGAAAGTGCGCGCGCAGGCCCGCCCCGCGCTCGATGAGCACGCGCGCTCCGAGCGTCTTGAGCTTGGTCGCAATTTCGGGAACCACCGCGACGCGGGTCTCCCCAGCCTGCGACTCCCTCAGCACGCCCACTGTGACAGACATGTGAAAACTCTCCCTAAACGTTGAATTATTGCACAAACCTCGACTATCTTTGGCAACGCATGAAGTCCCACGCATTCTCCGCGGATGAGCTGGCGCTGATTGCGCAGGCCTATCCGCTGTCGCAGCAAATCCTGCGCACCGACATTTCGGGCATGCCGCTCGAGTGGGTGGACTACCGCGAGGCGGCACGCCTTTATCATACCGACCAGGTCGCCTATACCTGCGGCACTCTGCTGTACCGCCTTTACGGCGGAACCTGCGCGAGGACCGGACTGCGCACCATTGTCGACGTCAACTCGATCATCGCGACCGTCGGTCATACGGGCAACCCGGGCAACTTGCGCGGCTCCGCCTACACGCCGCCGCTCAACAACCAGACCTTGTTCCGCCGCGATGCATACCTGTGCCTGTATTGCGGAGCACGCTTCACTTACAACCTGCTGTCGCGCGATCACGTGACCCCCTTCAGCCGGGGCGGCACCGACACATGGAGCAACGTCGTGACCGCCTGCCGTCGCTGCAACAACGCCAAGGCCTCGCGCACGCCCGAGCAGGCGGGCATGCAGCTGCTCGCAGTGCCCTTCACTCCGACCTACGCCGAATACATCTATTTGAAGGGTCGGCGGGTGCTCGCGGACCAGATGGAATACCTGCTGGCGCACTTCCCGCGGTCGAGCCCGCTGCACGAGCGCATGCAACGCTGGCCGATGTGAGCGGCCCCGTTCACCTCGTCGACGCGAGCTACTTCATCTTCCGGGCCTATCACTCGCTGCCACCCGACATGGTGGACGGCGAGGGCAACGGTACGCATGCGCTTTATGGCTTCGCGCGCTTCCTGTGCGACGTGCTCGAGCGCGTGCGCCCGGAGCGCATCGCGGTGGCCTTCGACCACGGCCTGAAGGCCGAGCTTTCCTTTCGCCGCGGCCTGTACCCGGCCTACAAGGCGAACCGCGAGGCGCCGCCCGCCGACCTCACCCGCCAGATCGGTCTGTGCCGCGAGTTTTGCCGGCACCTCGGGGTGGCGGAGTTCGCGAGCGAGACCTACGAGGCCGACGATGTGATCGGCACGCTCGCGGCGCATGCGCGCGCAGCGGGTCTCGACAATGTCGTCCTGACGCGCGATAAGGACCTCGCGCAGGTCATCCGCGGCGAGGATGTGTTCTGGGACTACACCGCCGGGGCCCGTTATCGCTATGCGGACATCCCCCTGCGCTTCGGCGCCGCGCCCGAGCTCATGGCCGACTATCTGGCGCTCACCGGCGATGCGGTCGACAACGTCCCGGGCGTGCCGGGTGTGGGACCCAAGACGGCCGCTGCGCTCTGCGCCTCGTTCGGCTCCCTGGATGCGCTGTACGCAAACCTGCCCGGAGTGTCCTCCCTCAAGCTGCGGGGTGCCGCAGGTCTGGCGGCCCGGCTGGAGGCGCATCGGGAAGGCGCCTTCCTCGCGCGCCGCCTGACCGGTATTGTGTGCGATCTGGAGCTCGAGGCCACGGCCGATGATCTGAGGCGGCGGCCCCCCGAATTGCGTGCACTCGAACGCTTCTTCGATGCGCAGGGATTCGGCAGTATCTTGCGACAGCAGGCGAGGCGCCTGGCTTGAGCGCCGATTAAAATCAGCCGAAAAGGCTCGTGGGGAGGGGACCGTGGCTCGCAAGAACATCGATTCGGTACTACATGAAATGCGGGTGTTCCCGCCCCCAACGCATTTCGTCGAGCGTGCGTCGATCAACGCTTCGCAGCTCAGGCATCTTCACGAGCGCGCCGCTCAGGACTATGTGGGCTTCTGGGCCGAGCTTGCCGCCCACGATCTCGCCTGGCACAAGCCCTTCAGTGTGCCGCTCGACGATGCGGACGCGCCGAACTATCGCTGGTTCGCCGACGGCAAGCTCAATGTCTCCTACAACTGCCTGGATGTGCACCTGGCCGAGCATGGTGACAAGGCCGCGATCATCAGCGAAGGGGAGCCCGGCGACGTACGCATGCTCTCCTATCGAGAGCTGCATCGGGAGGTGTGCCGGTGCGCGAATGCGCTCAAGTCCCTGGGGGTGGGCCACGGGGACCGGGTCATCATCTACATGCCGCTCGTTCCGGAGGCGGTCATCGCCATGCAGGCCTGCGCCCGCATCGGCGCGATTCATTCGGTCGTGTTCGGCGGCTTCTCCGCGAATGCCGTCAAGGATCGCATCGAGGGCGCGAGCGCGCGGCTGGTGATCACGTCCGATGGCGGCTGGCGGAACGGCCACGCCGTCGAGCTCAAGCGCGCCGTCGACAAGGCGATCGAGGAGGGCTGCGAGTCGGTCGAGAGCGTGCTGGTCTACCGCCGCCTCGGCAACGACTGCCCGATGCGCGCCGGCCGTGATCACTGGTGGCACGAGGTCGTCGCAACGCAGAGCTCGGAATGCGAGCCCGAGTGGGTGGAGGCGGAGCACCCGCTGTTCCTGCTCTACACATCCGGCTCGACCGGCAAACCGAAAGGCATCCAGCACTCGAGTGCCGGCTATCTCCTCGGCGCGAAGGTGACGACGCGCTGGGTGTTCGATCTCAAGGACGACGACGTGTTCTGGTGCACGGCAGACGTCGGCTGGGTCACGGGGCACAGCTACGTGGCGTACGGGCCTCTCGCGTGCCGCGCCACGCTCGTCATGTACGAGGGTGCGCCGACCTATCCGGACGGCGGTCGAATGTGGAAGATCTGCCAAGAGCACGGCGTGACGATTCTTTATACGGCGCCCACGGCGATCCGCGCGCTCATGAAGCTCGGCGACGAGATCCCCCGGCGCCACGATCTGTCGAAGCTGCGCCTCCTGGGCAGCGTGGGCGAGCCCATCAATCCGGAAGCCTGGATGTGGTTTCATACCGTCATCGGCGGCGGCCGCTGTCCCATCGTCGACACGTGGTGGCAGACCGAGACGGGCTCCATCATGATGTCCCCGGTGCCGGGCGCGACCCGCACCAAGCCCGGATCCTGCACCTTTCCGCTGCCCGGAATTTTTGCCGACATCGTCGATGACGAGGGGCGCTCGGTGACGAAGGCCGACGCCGGCGGGTATCTCGTCATCAAGCGGCCTTGGCCCGCGATGCTGCGCACGATCTGGGGCGACAACGAGCGCTATTTGTCCACCTACTGGGAGAAGTTCCAGGGGCGGTTCTACGTCGCCGGCGACTCGGCGCACCGCGATGCGGATGGCTACTACTGGATCATGGGCCGCATCGATGACGTGCTGAACGTGGCCGGGCATCGGCTCGGCACCATGGAGATCGAGTCGGCGCTGGTGGCGCACCCGCGGGTTGCCGAAGCGGCGGTGGTCGGCAAGCCGCACGAGGTGAAGGGTGAATCGGTATTCGCCTACGTCGTCCTGCGCGGGCAGCGGCCGCAAGGCTCCGCCGCCTTTGCGCTCATCGAGGAGCTTCGAGGCTGGGTGGCCTCGCAGCTCAGCCCGATCGCCAAGCCGGACGACGTGCGCATCACCGACAACCTGCCGAAGACGCGCTCGGGCAAGATCATGCGCAGGCTCCTGCGCTCCATCGCGCGCGGCGATGAGATCACACAGGACGTCTCGACATTGGAGAATCCGGCCATCCTGGAGCAGCTGCGCGGCAGCGGGCACGCCGCGCGGGATGCCGGTGCCGCCGCGCCTGGCTCAGGAAAGGCCCGGGCAAAAAAGGCCGCGCTCCAGAAGAAGCCCCCGAGGAAAGCGGCGACCCGGAAGGTTGCAGCCAAGAAGGTTGCAGCCAAGAAGGTAGCAGCCAAGACGACTGCTCCCAGGAAAACCGCTCCCAGGAAAGCTGCGTCCCAGAGGACGGCCCCCAAGAGCGGGCCATCTGAAAGGTCGGTTGTTCGGCCGAAGGCCGGTGCCCGAAAGGCCCGCGCCCAGGCGCCGGCTCGCAAGCCGCTGGGTAAGACGAAGCGGGGCAGCGCTGCGGCCCGGCGGCGTGCCGCGCGCTCGCGTCGGCGAGGCGCATGAGCATCCTCGTCCTCGGTCTGATCATTTTCTTCGGGATGCACTCGATCGCGGTCGTCTCGCCCGACCTGCGGGCCCGGGCGCTCGCGCGTTTCGGCGAGGCGGGGTGGAAGATCGCCTATAGCGTGCTCTCGCTGCTCGGATTGGCGCTGTTGATCTACGGCTTCGGCCTCGCGCGCCAGGCACCGACGGTGCTCTACACGCCGCCGTTGTGGATGCGGCACCTCACGGTGCTGCTGATGGTGCCGGTATTTCCGCTGCTGCTGGCCGCCTATCTCCCGGGTCGCATCAAATCGACGCTCAAGCATCCGATGCTCGCCGCGGTGAAGCTGTGGGCGTTCGCGCATCTGCTCGCCAACGGCACGCTCGCCGATGTGCTTCTGTTCGGCAGCTTCCTCGTGTGGGCCGTGCTGGATCGGATCTCGTGGAAGCGCCGTCCCCCGCAGAAGCTCAATACCGCGCCGCCGAGTCGTTTCAACGATCTGATCGCGATCGTTGGCGGACTCGCGCTTTATGTACTGTTCATGGCCGGGGCGCATCGGTGGCTCATCGGAGTGTCACCGCTCGGCTGAGGATCGGCCGGGAGATTGCCGCATGAGCCGGGAGCTGCCGACGTACGCCGATGTCGAGGCCGCGGCGGCGCGGCTCGCGGGACACGCCGAGATCACTCCGCTCCGGGTTTCGCCGGCGCTCGATGCGCGCACGCGAGCGCAGGTCTTCCTCAAGTGCGAAAGCGCCCAGCGGACCGGCTCGTTCAAGTTTCGCGGGGCCTTCAACGCGCTGGCTCGGCTCGATGCGACCGAGCGGCGCTGCGGTGTCGTGGCCTTCTCCTCCGGCAACCATGCGCAAGCGGTTGCGCACGCGGCGCGCCTGCTCGGGATGAGCGCGACCCTCGTCATGCCGGCAGACGCGCCGGTCGCAAAAATGCAGGCAACGCGCGATCAGGGTGCCCGGGTGGTCACGTACGATCGCTATCGCGAAAGCCGCGAGGCGATCGCAGCGAGCCTCGCCGCGCAACAGGGAGCCATGCTGCTGCCGCCGTTCGACCATCCCGATATCATCGCCGGCCAGGGTACGGCGGCGCGCGAGATGCTCAAGGAGATCGGCTCACTCGATGCGATGTTCGTGCCCGTGGGCGGCGGCGGCCTGTTGAGCGGCTCGCTGATCGCCGCGGCCGCGCTCGCACCCGCCTGCCGCCTCTTCGGCGTCGAGCCCGAGACCGGCAATGATGCGCAGCGCTCGCTGCGGTCCGGCGCGCTCGTGCGGATCGAAGTACCGCAGACGATCGCGGATGGCGCACAGACTCAAAGCCTCGGCGAGCTCACCTTCGAGCTCATTCGGCGTCATGCGGCAGACATCCTCACCGTGAGCGATGTCGAGCTCATCGAGGCCATGCGTTTCCTCAGACGCGAGCTCGGCTTGGTGGCCGAGCCCACGGGCTGCCTCGGACTGGCCGCCGTGCTGGCCGCGGGCGCGAAGCTCGAAGGGCAGCGCATCGGCGTGATCCTGAGCGGCGGCAACGTCGATGCAGCGCGCCTCGTCGCGTTGCTCGGGCCGGTGGAGAGTCCCTAGATGCGTTGATCGGCGCCGCGGCCGGTGCTGCGGCTCGTTTGCTGCGAGCGCGACTGCGCGAACAGCCGGGTGATCTCGCGGTTGAAGGCCGGAATGTCGGCCGGCTTGCGGCTGGTGACCAGATTGCCGTCCACCACCACCTCCTGGTCGACCCAGTTCGCACCGGCATTCAGGAGGTCGCTCTTGAGCGAGGGCCAGGAGGTCATGCGGTGGCCCTTCGCACAGCCCGCCTCGATGAGGGCCCAGGGTGCATGGCAGATCACGGCGACGGGCTTGCCGGCATCGAAGAAGGATTTCACGAACTGCACGGCCTTCGGCTGCATGCGCAGCGCATCGGCATTGATCACCCCGCCCGGCAGCAGCAGCGCGTCGTAATCGTCCGGGTCGGCTTTATCGAGCGCCTCGTCGACCTCGACCTCGTCACCCCACTCCTTCATTTTCCAGCCGCGCACGGTGCCCGGCTTTGGCGAGATCACCTCGGTATCGGCGCCCGCCTCATCGAGCGCGTGGCGCGGCTCGGTGAGCTCGGACTGCTCGAAGCCGTCCGTCGCGAGAATGGCAACCTTCAGACCGTCGAGTGGTTGTGCTTGGGCCATGACGTGCTCCAGTCGTGAGGAAAGGTGAGCGAGCAGCATTTCAGGAAGGCGCCCGCACGCGAGTCAGGCGAGTGCGCCTTGTTCTCGTCAGAGCACGCCGACTGCTAGCGGCGCGAAACGCGCCGCGCGCGGAAGTCCGAGAGAATCTCTCGCGCTGCGTTGTGGCCCGGGGCGCCGGTGACGCCTCCGCCCGGGTGCGTCCCGGAGCCGCACATGTACAGGCCGGCGAGCGGGCCGCGATAATCACCATGGCCGAGCATCGGGCGCGCGGAGAACAGCTGGTCGAGCGACAGCGCGCCGTGAAAGATGTCCCCGCCCGTCAAGCCGAAGCTGCGCTCGAGATCGAGGGGACTGAAGATCTGGCGGGCGAGGACCGCCGCCTTGAAGTTCGGCGCGTGCTCGTTGACGAGATCGATGATCACGTCGGCGAAGGTCTCGCGGTGCTCATCCCAGGAGCTGCCATCCGGCAGCTCGGGCGCCGCATGCTGGCAGAACAGGCTCGCGACGTGCCGCCCCGGCGGCGCGAGCGAATCATCCAGGGTGGATGGAATCAGCATTTCCACGATCGGGCGGCGCGACCAGCCCGAGGTTTTCGCATCGAGCCATGCCTGATCCATGTAGGCGAGACTCGGCGCCATGATGATGCCGGCGCCATGATGCTCTGCGCTCGTGCGTCCCGGCAGCACGCTGAAGTCCGGCAGCTCCGCAAGCGCGACATTCATGCGGAACGTGCCGGAGCCGCAGCGCCAGTGCTGCATGCGCTCGCGAAACTCCGCGCTGAGCACCGCAGGATCGATCAGGCGCGTGTAGAGCAACCGCGGATTGAGATTGGAGACGATACAGCGGGCTTTGATCCGCTCGCCCTGTTCGGTGACGACGCCGACGGCGCGCCCCCGCTCGACGATCACTTCACGCACCCCGGCCTCCGTGCGGATCTGCACGCCGCGCTCGACGGCGGCACGCGCCATGGCCTGCGTGATGGCGCCCATGCCCCCCACGGCATGCCCCCACATGCCCTTCTTGCCATTCACCTCGCCGAACACATGATGCAGCAGCACGTACGCGGAGCCCGCGGCGTAGGGACTTGCGAAGTTGCCGACGATGCCGTCGAAGCCGAACGCCGCCTTGATCGGTGTGCTCTCGAACCAGAAATCGAGATAGTCCGCGGCCGATTTCGTGAACAGATCGAGCAGCTCGCGGCGCAGCGTCATGTCGAGGTCCGACAGCCTGCGGCCGAGCCGCAGTCCACGCCACATCTGTGGAAGCGCGGCCCACCAGCCGTCGTCCGTGACATTGGGGGGCGTCTCGAGCACGAGCGCGCGCAGCACCTCTGCGACCCGATCGAGACGCTCTCCGTAAGGGCCGAGGCGCTCGGCATCGCGCGCGGAGAATTTTGCGACCTCCTGCGCGGTACGACCGGCACCGACCTTGAGGTACCCGTTCTCGAGTGGAAGGAAATTCGCGAGTGGCCGCTCGAGGATCTTGAGGCCGTGGCGCGCGAGCTCGAGCTCGCGGACGACCTTGGGATTGAGCAGCGAGACGGTGTAGGAAAGAAGCGAGTTGCGGTAACCCGGATGGAACTCCTCCGTGACGGCTGCGCCGCCGACGACCGGGCGCCGCTCGAGCACCGTCACCTTGAGGCCTGCGGCCCCGAGGTAGGCAGCGCAGGTCAGTCCATTGTGTCCGCCGCCGATGATGATCGCATCGAGCGTTTCGCTCATGAAGCGCTCTTCCGCCTCGGTCGGGGAGCCGTGCGGCCGCGGGCCCGCCTTGCGGAGAGCAGGCGGGGAAAGGCGCCGTCACAGAGCGCATTGACCCAGTCCTCGCAAAGCGCGATCGCCTCGCGCGGCTTGAAGGTGCTGGGACTCAAGGACAGCTCGACCCAGAGCCCGTCGAGCATCGCGGAGAGCGCAATGGCCGCAGGGCGCAGCTTGAAAAGCGGCGCGTTGCCCGCGGCGGCGAGCTGGCCGAGAAGCGATTCGAGTATCGCGCGATATTTCCCATAGGTGCGGTCATGCACCTCGCGCATCTCCGGAGCATGCGCGACCATGCTCCAGAACACCAGCCAGACGTTGAACAGCTGCGGGTCGATGATATCGGGAGCGAAGGAGGCGCGAAAGAAACCGCTCAGCCGCTCGCGCGGCGAGGCGGCGTGATTCTCCGCCTGCAGGCGGATCGATTCCTGGAGCGAGAGGGCCAGATGCTCGTAGGTCATGGCCACGAGCCCGTCCTTGCTCGGGAAGTGATGATTGATGAGTCCGATCGACACGCCGGCCGCCGAGCTGATGCGCCGGACCGACACGCCGTCGTGGCCGTACCTCTTCAGGCAGCGCAGGGTGGCCTCGATGAGCGCCTCGCGGCGAACAGCCGGGGTGGCGCGACGAAATTTGGGGGGAGGCCTTTTGTTCACCATGCAATTCCCTTTCGATGGCTCCGGAACCGCGCCACGTCCGTGCGCGGCGAATCGAGGCGCTTATATCATGCTCTCGCTTCGGGGATGAAGGAGCCCACGGGAAAGTCTCGCGCGTAGGGTGCGGGCGAGCCGCCGGCCGGCTCGCCGAGCTCGCGAGCGCAACGGTGGCCGCTGTGCACGGCGTGCACGATCGCTCCAGGAGCGAGCGCATCGCCGATCACGTTGAGCGTGGCGATTCCGGCGCGCTCGAGCTCCGCCGGCCGCTCGCGCAGCGCTCGCGCCAGCTCATCATGGGGCTGGCGCACGCCGACGATCACGACCGAGCGGCAGGGCAGCTGCATCTCGGCGGTCGTGCCACCGAAGACGCTCGCAAGGGCCAGCCGCTCCCCGTCGAATCCAGTCACCCGCTCGAGCGTGCGGATGGCGACACCGGCGCGCACCAGCGCCCGATGCACCAGCGGCAGCTCGTTGGTCATGATGGTCCACGCCGAGGCGTGTCCTGCGGTGGTGATGTAGGTCACCTCGTGCACCTTGCGCGCAAGATCCTCGGCGATGGCGCTGCCCAGGTAGTAGTTATCGAAATCGAACACCGCGACGGGCCCCTCGGGAATGAGGCCGGCGGCGAGGTCGTCGGGCGTGTACACCCGAGCCGACTCGAGAGAGCCCACGGGGAACTCGATCGTCCCGTAGAGCATGCGGCTCCAGCGCGCACCGGTCGCGAGCACGACATGTCGATGCTCGAGGCCGAGAATGTCCTCGGGCCCGAGCTCGCTGCCCGGATACAGATGCACGTTGCCGCGCTCACGCAGCTGGCCGAGGCGCCATTCGACGACACGTCCCCAGGTTGCGAGGCCCGGCAGGCGAGTCTCGAAGCGCAGCCGACCCCCGAGCTCGGGCTGTCGATCGGCCAGCGTCACCTCGTAGCCGCGGCGCGCGAGCGTCACGGCACATTCGAGCCCCGCGGGTCCTGCGCCCACGATGAGCACTTTTCCCGCATCGCGGGGGGGTGCGGCGAAACGCTCCGGATGCCAGCCGCGGCGCCACTCCTCGCCGGCCGTCGGATTCTGGGTGCAGCGCACCGGCACCCCATCGTGCCAGCTGGCGATGCAGATGTTGCAGCCGATGCATTCGCGGATCTCGCCCTCGCGCCCCTCGTCGATCTTGCGGGGCAGGAAAGGGTCGGCGATCGAGGGCCGCGCCCCGCCGATCAGATCGAGGATGCCCCGCTTCACCTGCGAGACCATGAGGTCGGGCGAGGTGAAGCGACCGACTCCGACCACCGGACGGCGGGTGACTTGCTTCACGAAGTTGATGACGGGCTCGTGACTGCCCTCGGGCGAGAACCGCGAGGGTGCGCAGTCGGTCGGGCTCGAGTCCATCTTCACATCCCACAAGTCGGGTAAATCCTTGAGGAGCTCGACCACCTCATGGGCCTCGGAGGCGGCGTGGGTTCCGGGCTTGGCGCGCAGCTCCTCGAGACTGATGCGCAGTGCCACCGCCCGATCGGGCCCGACGGCCTCGCGCGTCACCTCGAGCAGCTCGCGCACCAGCCGCACCCGGTTCTGGATCGGGCCGCCATAAGGGTCGGTGCGGTGGTTGTATTCGGGCAGCAGGAACTCGTACGGCAAATAGCCCATCCCTGCATAGACGTAAATGATGTCGAAGCCTGCCTGCACGGCACGGCGCGCGCCCGCGGCCTGCCAGCGGAGCAGCTCGCGGATGTCGCTCGCGTCCATCGCCCGGGGCCGCAGATTACCCATGAATCCCACGTGCGTCGCGAGCCAGGGAAGACCCGAGGGCGAGAGCGGCGCGATCCGGCTGGTGCGATTCAAGGTGCAGGCACCGCCGTGCCACAGCTCGACGCCGGCGAGCGATCCTTCCCGATGGACCGCCTCGGTCATGAGTGCATGTGCGCGCACGTCGTGCTCGTCCCACAGACTCGCGAAAGGCAGCGGCGAGTCGTCAGAGCTCGGGTGCAGCGAAACCGCGCCCGTGCATACCACGCCCCAGCCACCCTCGGCCTTGGTCGCGCGAAAGGCGGCACGCACGTGCGGCAGGTCGTTGGTCATGCCGCTCGCATGCGGCACCTGGTAGAAGCGATTGCGCGTGGTCAGCGGTCCGATGCGCACCGGCTCGAAGAGCACGTCGAAGCGGGGATTGCGCGCCATTGGGTTGTGCGACGGGTCCTGTTCTCGGAGCGGGCGGGGCGGTCGGCCGCAGAGTAATTGATCGGTCGTACAGTAGCAACCGCGGCCCGCGAGCCTCGCGCGCCGCGGAGCCACGCCCCGCGCTCCCTGCGTCCCTCGGCTCTCAGAGCTCGAATGGCTTGTATTCGAGACCCAGCGCGTTCGCCACCGCCTCGTGCGTCAGCTGCCCGGCCTGCACGTTGAGACCGTGCGCAAGACCCGGGTCCGCGGCGAGCGCGCGCCGCCACCCCTGATCGGCGAGCGCCTTCACGTAGGGCAGGGTGGCATTGGTGAGCGCGAAGGTGGAGGTGCGCGGCACCGCCCCCGGCATGTTGGTGACGCAGTAGTGAATCACCCCCTCGAGGACGAAGGTCGGATCGGCGTGCGTGGTCGGGCGACTCGTTTCGAAGCAGCCGCCCTGGTCGATCGAGATGTCGACCAGCACGGCGCCCGGCTTCATGGTGCGGACCATCGCGCGCGTGACGAGCTTCGGTGCGGCGGCGCCGGCAATCAGCACGGCGCCGACCACGAGGTCGGCTTCCTTGACGAGCTCCTCGATGGCGTGCGCCGTCGAATACACGGTTTTCAGCTGACTGCCGAAGATGCTCGACAGCTCGCGCAGCCGCCGCACCGATCGATCGACGATCGTCACATCGGCGCGCAAGCCGACCGCCATTTCCGCCGCATGGGTGCCGGAAACACCGCCCCCGAGAATGAGAACCTTGGCGGGCGCAACGCCGGGCACGCCCCCGAGGAGGACTCCGAAGCCGCCGTTCGCCTTCTGCAGGCAGTTCGCGCCGACCTGCACCGACATGCGCCCCGCCACCTCGCTCATGGGCGTGAGCAGCGGCAGCGAGCCGTCCGGCGCCGTGACGGTCTCGTAGGCGATCGCGGTGGCGCCGGAGGCCATCAGCGCCTCGGCCTGGCCGCGATCCGCGGCCAGATGCAGATAAGTGAAAAGCACCTGGCCCGAGGAGAGCTGCTTGCACTCGCTGAGCTGCGGCTCCTTCACCTTGACGATGAGCTCCGCAGCGGCAAATACATCCTCCGCCCGCGATGCGATCGAGGCGCCTGCTGCCTGATAGTGCGCATCCCCGAATCCGATGCCCGAGCCCGCGCCCGCCTGCACGAGCACCTGATGGCCCGCATCGACCAGCTCGCGTACGCCGGCCGGGACCAGGCCGACCCGATATTCATGAATCTTGATTTCCTTGGGGACTCCGATCTTCATGGCGCGCTCTCCGGCGAGGGTGATGTAGATCGCCGAGGCTACGCCCGCAACTGATCGAACGCTTGCAAAGCTGCACCCTGCGGGGCGTTTGGTGGCAGAATATGCGAGATATTGCTGGTTGCGCGCAATAATATTGCGGAGCGTGGACGCATGATCAAGCTCGATCGTTATGACAGGGCCATCCTGCGAGCGCTGCAGCATGATGGGCGCATCACCAACAGCGCGCTCGCCGAAGCCGTCAGCCTGTCAGAGTCCGCTTGTCTCAGGCGTGTGCGTGCGCTCGAGGAGTCGGGACTGATCGAGGGCTACACGGCCCTCATCAATCAGCAGAAAGCCGGATGCCCCGTCAACGTGTTCGTCAACATCACGCTCGACCGGCAGGAGCAGGCGCACCTCACGGCGTTCGAGCAGGCGGCGCGCAAGGTGCCCGAAGTGATGGAGTGCTACCTCATGTCCGGTGAGTACGACTTCCTGCTGCGCGTCGTGCTCGCGGACATGGCGGACTTCGAGCGGCTGCACAGCCAGCATCTCACCCGACTGCCCTACGTCGCCCGGGTGCACTCGAGCTTCGCGCTGCGCACGGTGCAGAAATCGCGAGAGCTGCCGCTGCGCTTGAGCGACTGAGGGTGAATTCAGTGCGCGGGCGTGAGCGCCAGATTGAATGCGACGTTCACCTCGTTCTTCACCCACTCGGTGCTTTTCCAGTCGCCCTGTCCCACGCCGAAGTCAAGACGCTTCAACTGCGCCGTGCCGAGGAGCTTCGCCCCGCCCCCTGCGCTCGAGAAGGTGAACTGGATCGGCACCTCACGGGTCGTGCCGTGCAGGGTGAGCGAGCCGCTCGCTGCATAGCCCGAGGCGGTCCGGGTGATGGCATGCGTCACGTAATGGGCGCTCGGAAAGTGCGCGACGTCGAAGACGTCGGCGCCGCGCATCGTGCCGTCGCGATCCTTGTCCTCGGAATCGACCGAGGCGAGCGTGATCGTCACGTCGAACTTCGAATTCGCAAGCGCGTCCGGGGAAAAATCGATGCTCGCAGTGAATGCGTGGAAAACGCCCTTGAAGGGCGCGCCGGCCTGCGTGCCCGTGAACTCGAGACGGCTCTGCGCCGCATTCATCGCATAGTGCACGGGAACGGCGGCGTCCGCGGCGAAGGCGACACCGGCCGGTACGATGAGTGCGGCGCCCGCGAGCAGCGCGCGACTGCACCCGCCCGTGGTGCGCGGCGCGCTCATGGCCGCCTCGCGGAGCGGAACGGCAGCATCCGCACGAGCACATCGTCTCGGTTCCAGAAATGATGCTTGAGCGCGGCGAGCAGGTGCAGCACGGCGATCGAGAGCAGGGCGACGCTGAGCGCATCGTGCGTGCTGCGCAGGATCTGGAACGCGGTCTCGTTGCGGGCGATGAGGTTCGGCCAGGTGAACAGTCCGAACCAGCTGACCGAGTAGTTCTTCGCCGAGGACATCATCCAGCCCGTGAGCGGCATGATGAAGATCAAGCCGTAGAGTGTCGCATGCGAGATCCGCGCCAACGTGCGCTCGAGCTTCGACATGCCCGCGGGCAGGGGCGGCGGCGCGTGAGCGAGGCGCCACAGCAGTCGCGCTACGGCGAGCATCAGGATGGTCATGCCGAAGCTCTTGTGCCAGGCGAGCAGCGCGAGCTTGCGCGCGCCGAGCGGCAGGTCGTCCGCCGTCCAGGCGAGCGAGAACTGCACGACGATGAGCGCGGCGATGATCCAGTGGAACAGCTGAGCGGCCGCACTGTAGCGCACGGGCGCGGTGGCATTTGTCATCGCAATCCTCCGGGTGCAGACTGCATCAGTCTAGCAAGAGAGCGGTGAGCGCATGGGGATCAAGGGCTGCGCGACGGGGATCGCGCTCACTGCCGTAGTCGCCTTCCTCACCGCCTGCCATGCGCCGCCCCCGCGGCCTGCACCGTCTCCGCAAGCGCCCGCTCAAGCCCCCGCACCCGCAGCGTCCCCGGCGCCGCCCGGGCCGCCGGCAGGCGGACCGACGCCCACGGCGAATTTTCGCATCGACAGCGCGCGGTCGGAGCTGCGGGTATACGTCTATCGAGCGGGCCCGATGGCCGCGCTCGGCCACAACCACGTCATCGCGAACCGGGCGCTGGAGGGCTGGGTGCGCTACGCGGGCGCGCTCGAGGGCGCAGCGTTCGAGCTGCAGGTGCCCTGCGCGGGGTTCAGCGTCGATGAGCCGGTGATGCGATCCGCCGCGGGGAAGGATTTCGGCGAGGCGGTGGATGCTGAGGCGCGCCGCGGCACTCTCGACAACATGCTGGGTGCATCCGTGCTCGATGCCGCATCGCACCCGACCATCCTCGTGAGAAGCCTCGAGCTGACCGGCACGCCGCCCCACCTCAACGCGTCCGTGAGCATCGAGCTGGCGGGACATGCATCGCGTCACCTCGTACCCTTCGATCTCGTAGCGACGAGCGACCTGCTGCATGCGCGCGGTGTGCTCGAGCTCAAGCAATCCTCGCTCGGACTCACCCCTTTCAGTATTTTTCTCGGCGCGTTGCGCGTTGAGGACACGATGCGCCTGGAGTTCGACCTCAACGCGGTGCGATGAGGAGAAGCGGCGTCCCCTCCGGGGCGCGCAGCAGGCAGGCCGCGCCCGCAGCGAGCGGCGCGGGCGGGAGTGCAGCGCTGTCGATGCCGAGCGCAGCGAGTCGGAGGCGCGCGCTTTCGAGCTCTGCGGTCTCGAAGATGAGGGTCGGCGCCCGCAGCTGCGCCGGATCATAGAGCCCGACGTCGATCGAGTCGCTGGTGCAGACGATGTGCGGCAGGTCGGCCTCCGCTTCCTCGAGGCCCACGAACCCGAGCCGCTCCCAGAATTCCTTGGCCGCTCTTGCATCGGCCGCCGGTAGTGCGATCTCCTGAAAATACCCGCACAAGGAGGTCGCGCCGGGCGCGCGTTTCACGGGGCTGAAGGTGCGCGCCTCGATCAGACGGATCAAATGTCCCGACGGGTCACGCCAGCCAACCTCGTTGAAGACATCATTGCCGAGATGACGGAACTCGATATCGAGGCCGAGGCGCTCGAGTCTGCCGATCTGGCCGAGCACGTTCGGCCTGACGAAAGTGAGCGAAGTCGAAACGAAAGGCTCGCCGTGCAAGCCGAGGCAGAGCCGCCCGTCGGTAACCACCGCGTAGGCATGGGGCCACGCTTCCCCGACCTGCGCCCGGGAGAAGCCGAGCCGCTCGTAGAAGGCGAGCGAGGCTCCCGGATCCGGGGCCTGCAGGCTGTACTCTAGAAAGTGCCCCAGCACGTAGGCCGCTTTCTTTTGCCTCGCAAGACGCTCTAGGCCACGCCGCCCACGCAGACGTATTTGAGCTCGGTGTAATCGAGGATGCCGTACTTCGAACCTTCGCGGCCCACGCCCGACTCCTTGATGCCGCCGAAGGGCGCGACTTCCGTCGAGATGATCCCGGTGTTGAGTCCCACGATCCCGTACTCGATGGCTTCGCTGACCCGCCAGCTGCGGGCAAGATCGCGGGTGTAAAGATAGGCCGCCAGCCCGAACTCGGTGGCGTTCGCCATCGCAATCGCCTCCGCCTCGCTCTTGAAGCGAAACAGCGGCGCCACCGGTCCGAAGGTCTCCTCGCGCGCCACGGCCATCGCGGGAGTGACTTCGGTGAGGATCGTGGGCTCATAGAAAGTGCCGCCCAGCGCGTGTCGCTTGCCGCCGAGCGCGACGCGTGCCCCGCGCGCGAGCGCGTCGGCAATGTGTTCCTCCACCTTGGCGAGCGCCTTCTCGTCGATGAGCGGACCTTGATCCGTCGCACCGCGCAGGCCGTCGCCCACCTTCAGCTTGCTCACCGCCGCCGCCAGCTTGTCGGCGAACGCTGCATAGACTCCTTCCTGGATCAGCAAGCGGTTCGCGCAGACGCAGGTCTGGCCCGTATTGCGGTATTTGCTGGCGATGGCGCCCTGAACGGCGGCGTCGAGATCGGCGTCGTCGAACACGATGAACGGGGCGTTGCCCCCGAGCTCGAGCGAGAGTTTCTTGAGCGTGCCCGCGCACTGCGCCATGAGCTTCTTGCCGACCTCGGTCGAGCCGGTGAAAGTGAGCTTGCGAACCAGCGGATTCGCGGTCATCTCCCCGCCGATGGCGCTCGAGGAGCCGGTGATCACGTTGAACACGCCGGCGGGAACTCCCGCGCGCTGCGCGAGCTCGGCCAGCGCGAGCGCCGAGTACGGCGTCTGGGTGGCCGGCTTGAGCACCATCGTACAGCCGGCCGCGAGCGCCGGTCCGGCCTTGCGCGTGATCATTGCGGAGGGAAAGTTCCATGGCGTGATGGCCGCGACCACCCCGACCGGCTGTCGCAGCACCAGAATGCGCTTGTCGGGCTGATGTCCCGGAATGACGTCGCCATAGAGGCGCTTGGCCTCCTCGGCGAACCATTCGATGAACGAGGCCGCATAGGCGATCTCCCCCTTCGATTCGGCGAGCGGCTTGCCCTGCTCCGCGGTCATCAGCACCGCGAGATCCTCCTGGTGCTTCATCATGAGGTCGTACCAGCGTCGCAGCAGCTGCGCGCGGTCCTTGGCGGTGCGAGCCGACCAGGCAGGCAACGCGCGCGCTGCCGCTTCGATGGCGCGGCGTGTCTCGGCGGCGCCCATGTTGGGCACGCTGCCGAGCTTGGCTCCGGTCGCAGGATTGCGCACCGCGATCGTGCCGCCTGCGTCCGCGGACGCCCAGCGTCCATCGATCAGAGCTTGTTCGCGGAACAGCCCCGCATCGTCGATTTTGAGAGGATCCTGGATGAGAGCGTTCATGGTCATCCTACGTGTCGGTGCAGGAACTCGAGGCTGCGCTCGAAGGCGAGCTGGGCGCTTGCCGGCTCATAGCTCGAGCGGTCGGTACAGTTGAAGCCGTGCTCTGCGGGGTACAGGTAAAACGTGCCTTGCGGCACGGCCGCCTTCACCTTCGCCACGGCGGTGGGCGGAATGTGCGAGTCCTTCTCGCCATAATGAAACAGCACCGGCACCCGCGGTTTCTCGCCCACGTGCTGGTCGATGCCGCCGCCGTAGTAGCAGATCGCCGCGTCGACCTTGAGCCGGGCGGCGGCGAGATAGGCGAGCGCACCACCCCAGCAGTAGCCGACCACCCCCACCTTCCCGGCTGCACGCACCCGCGCCACGCCCGCATCGACATCGAGCATGGCCTTCTCGAGATCGGTCTTCTGCATGTAAGAGTAGCCGCGCTGCATGTTGCTGTAGGGCACATCGACGTTGCGCTCGATGCGATCGAAGAGCGCAGGCGCGATGCTGAGATAGCCGGCCGCCGCGTACTGATCGGCCACGGCGCGGATGTGGCGGGTGACGCCGAAGATCTCCTGAATGACGACGAGGCCGCCGCGGGGCTTCTCGGCAGGCTCGGCGAGGTAAGCAGACAGGCGGTGTCCGTCTGCTGCGCTGAGCTCGATCGTCTGGCCCATGATGGCTGTTCTCCAAGGAAAGGGGGTGGATGAGAATAGCGCGCCGCCCCTCATCGCTCCACCACCGCCGTGACTCCCTGTCCTCCCGCGGTGCAAATCGATATCAAACCACGGCGCGCCCGATTCTCATCGAGGACCTTGGCGAGGGTTGCGAGGATGCGCGTGCCGGTCGCCGCGAACGGGTGACCGAGGGCGATGCTCCCCCCCTTGACGTTGAGACGTGCGCGGTCGATCGTGCCGAGGACGCTCGGCAAGTGCAGTCGATCCCTGCAGAAATCCGCATCGTTCCAGGCTTTCAGCGTGCACAGCACCTGACCTGCGAACGCCTCGTGGATCTCGTAATAATCGAAATCCTGCAGCGTCAGGTGCGCATCGGCGAGCATGCGAGGCACGGCGTAGGCGGGCGCCATCAGCAGTCCCTCTTTCTTGACCACGAAATCCACCGCGGCGACCTTGCCGTACGTGAGGTAGGCGAGCACCGGGAGCTTGCGGGCACGTGCCCATGCATCGGTGGCGAGCAGCACGGCCGATGCGCCATCGGTCATGGGCGTCGAGTTGCCCGCGGTCAGCGTACCGCCCACCGGGTCGAACGCCGGCTTCAGGTGCGCTAGCTTCTCGAGACTCGTGTCGCTGCGAAGGTTGTTGTCCTGCGTGAGCCCCAGATAATCGCGCACCAGATCGCGATAGAAGCCCGCCGCGTAAGCGGCCGCTCCCTTCTGGTGACTTTCCAGGGCGAGTTGATCCTGTTCCTCGCGACCGATGCCCCAGGTCTTCACCATGAGCTCGGTACTCTCGCCCATCGAGAGCCCGGTGCGCGGCTCGGTCACGCCCGGCAACACGGGCCGGAAGTGACCCGGGCGCAGTCGCAGCCACGGTCGCAGCCGCTGAGTGGCGGTGCGCCCACGGTAACTCTTGAGCAGCAGCTGCTGAAAGCTTCGAGGGAAGGCGACCGGAGGGTCGCTGACGGTGTCGACCCCGGCCGCAATCGCGCAGTCGATCTGGCCGAGCGCGATCTTGTTGCCGAGAAGAATCGCCGCCTCGAGACTCGTTCCGCAGGCGCGCTGCACGTCGAGACCTGGTGTTTCGGGCGCGAGACCCGAGCCGAGCACGGCTTCGCGGGTGAGATCCCATTGGCTCGAGTGCTTCATCACTGCGCCGGCGGCGACCTCATCGATGCGCTCGCCCGCAAGACCAAAGCGCTCGACCAGCCCCTGGAGCGTCGCCGTGAGCATCTCCTGGTTGCCGACCTCGGCATATGCGCCGTTGCCTCGAGCAAAGGGGATGCGCGATCCGCCGATGATGGCGACGCGACGCGCCGCGCTTCCGACCAACATACGTCCTCTCCTCGATGGACCCGAGCGCTCAAGCGTACGCGCAGATTGGTCAATGAGCGCTCCGGGCGTCCCTTTGGGTCATTCCTCAGGAGCCGCGCGATTATATCCGCCCCGTCATCCGGCCGATGCCTCGCGCGTTCATCTTGCATGCCGGTCGTCAGCGCAACCCATGAAGAGCCCGCCCCGGCAAGTGTGCTACTGTCGCGGCGACCTCGAGAATCAGGCTGCGTTGCAGCCGCGGAGCCGTTGAGTCGCGCAAGCCGGCATGAAGTCCCGTTCCTGGATCCCGCTCGCGGCGACCTTGCTGCTGGCCGACTGCGGAGCCCCCGCGCCACCTCCCGCACCCGCGCCCGCACTTCCTGCGCCGCGCGACGCGCTCGCTCGCCTGGTCGAGGCGTACTGGGACGATTCTTCGGTCCATCGCAGCGATCCGCTCGAGCCGATCGACTTGCAGTCGCTCGCCGACGCGCGCGCGCTCGAGCAGCGCTACCTCGATGGCGTGCTGGCATTGCCGCGTCCTGCGGCGGGGACCGAAGCACTCACCTACGAGGTGTTTCGTCGTGAGCGTGCCCTGGCGCTCGCGGGATTCACGTTTCCCGCCGAGCTCATGCCCGTGAATCCTTTTCGATCATCGCCGCTGGCTCTGGCCACCCGCGCGAGCGCCACCGCTGCCGTGAGCGCCCCGGAGGTCGCCCTGTGGGAGGCGCGCGCGCAGCAGTTCGCGCACTGGACCGACACGGCCATCGTGCAGGTGCGCGACGGGATGCGGCGCGGTTACCTCATGCCCCGGGTGCTCGTCGAGGACCTGTTGCCGACCCTGGCGCTGCTTGCGGCCGATTCTCCGGATAACCCGTTCAACGCGGGACTGCGCTCGCCGAGGCCGGAGCTCGCGCGCGCGATCGGTGCCGTGCTGCTTCCCGCCTACGCACGTCTGCACGCCTTTCTCAAGGACGAGTACCTGCCGCGCGCACGCAACAGCGTGTCCTTGAGCGATTTGCCGCTCGGGGAGGCGTGGTACGCCCATCGGGTGCGCGAGAATGCCGGCACGAGGTCGAGCGTGGCCGATCTGCATGCCTTCGGTGTGGCCGAGGTGGAGCGCCTCGAGGGCAAGGTGCAGGCCCTGCTCGCGCAAAGCGCGTACCCTGGAAATCTCAGCGGATACCTCGAGGCGCTCCAACGCGAGCCCTCCCCGGCGGTCGCCGAGGCGGCTGCCGACCCCATGGCCTACCTGCGCGCGCGCGAGGCCCAGGCCGCGGCTGCGGCGGCCTCGATATTCCCCGAGCTGCCGCGCGTTGCGCCGGGCATCCGCAGCGTTGCGCCGTTTCGGGCATCGAGCGCGCCGCTCCTCCTTTATCAGCCGGGCGGCTCGAACGGCCCGAGCGCGGCGCTGCTCTGGGTCAATTTGCAGGCTGGAGCGGTGTGGAGTCCGTTGTCGGGTGGCATGACCCGTGTGTTGCGCGAGACGGTTCCGGGACATCATCTCGAGCGCAGCCTCGCCGCGGCGCGCGGCGCGCTGCCGCGCTTTCGCCGCTTCGGCGGTGACCGCGCCTTCATCGAGGGGTGGGGCCTGTATGCGGCAACGCTCGGTGAGGATCTCGGCCTCGAAACCGACATCCCGGCGCGTCTTGGACCGCTCCTCGAGGAGCTCGAGTGCGCGCTCGGGTTGGTCCTCGACACCGGCTTGCACGGCGAGGGCTGGACGCGCCCACATGCCCTTGATTACGTGCGCGGACACCTGCCGCTGACCGATGCGGCGGCGCGCCGCAGCGTGGACCGGGTGATCGCGTTGCCCGGCGAGGCTCTCGCGTGCACCGTGGGATTGCGCACGATGCGTGAGCTGCGCACCGAGGCGCAGCAGCGGCTCGGCGCGCGCTTTGACCTCTCGGCCTTCCACACGGCCCTCCTCGAGCAGGGCGCGCTGCCGCTCGATCTGCTCGAGGCGAACATGCGCCGCTGGATGCAGGCCGTGCACTAGGGCTGCTGACGCCATGAACAGGTCGTTGACGCGCCCCGGCCGGCCGATCCAAAAAAGGCGCACGCCCGTGATTGCGCTGGCGGCGTTGCTCGCGAGTTCCGGCGCCCGGGCCGCTCTCGCGCTGGGAGCCGAACAGCACGGTGACATCGAGCTCGCCGTTTCGCTCGATCCGGCGGCCCAAAAGATC
>DATGIA010000008.1:0-62020 GCA_035307465.1 Steroidobacteraceae bacterium | reverse complement strand
CGGGCCGCGTCACGCTGCGCGCGCTGCGACGCTCCGGGAAGGGCGTGGGCGCCGCCGGCGACTCCGCGGGCACCGCCGGCGATTCCGCGGGCTCTTGCGCAGGCGCCTGCGCGAGCGCCGCGGGGGGCGGCGGCGATGGGGCCGGCGGTGCCTCGAGGCGCGGGGCGCGGGCGGGGCCCTGGCGCATCGCCGTGGCCGCCTCCTTGCGCGGGGCGAGCGGCAGATAGTGCGGCGTGATGAGGAGCGCGGCGAGACCCGCCACGGCGAGCGAGCTCACGAGCGGTGTCCAGCCGCGAGTGAGCCAGAAGCGGGTCCGGCGTCCCTCACGAGACGCGCCGGCGCGACCGCGCGCCGCCGTGCTGCGCTCATGAGCGAGGCGTGCGGCGTGCGCGAGCACGGCGCTGCGCACGCGCTCGCTGGGGCGGCTCGCGTCGAGCGAGGAGGCGCGCCGGTACTCTCCGTCGATGTCCTCGTCGTCCCGATCCGGCGGCGCGTCTTTCATGCGTGCTCCTTGAGCAGCTCGCGCAGCTTCGTCCGCGCATAGCGCAGCCGGCTCTTTGCCGTCTCCGCGTTGCACCCCGTGACGGAGGCGACCTCCTCGACCGCCAGCTCGCCCTCGAGGTGCAGCAGGAACGCATCGCGTTGCTCGAGCGGCAGCTGGCCGAGTGCGCGACGCAGCGCCTGGGCGCGGTCCCTCGCGACGGCCGCGGCGAGCGGACCCGCCGCGGGCTCGGTGGCGAGCTGCGGCAGCCACGCGCGATCTTCCTCGAGCGCATCGAGGCTCACGTGCGGGCGGCGCGCCCGGACTGCATCGATCAGGCGATGATGGGCGAGCGTGAACAGCCAGGTCGTGAACCGGGCGGTCGGACGATAGCGCCCGGCCTCGCGCGCGACCGTGAACCAGACTTCCTGCATCAGCTCCTCCGCGAGCGCGCGCTCGCCCAGGTGCCGCTCGAGATAGCGCCACAGGCGCAGCTCATGGCGTCGGTAGAGCGACTCGAAGGCGGCGACCTCACCCGCCGCATAGCGGCTGAGCAGGGTCGCATCGCTTGCCTCCGAGTCGCTCTCGCTCATCCGCGCATTATCGCCAAGCCCGGCGATCGAATCCCGCTTATCCGGGCGGATCGGGCACGTACGCGGGTTGCGATCCGGGAAAGGGATTGAGCTCGGGCAGCACCGGGCGCGGCCGCCGCACGATGCCCATCGCGATGAGATTGTCGAGCCGGTCGTAGCGAATGCGGATGATCTCCTCGGGCGAGGCCGTGAGGCGGGTGAACTCCGTGTGGCTCACGTAGGAATATTCGCGCTCGCCGTGGCCGGTGCCGAGCGAGGGGCTCAGCGGGAGCCGCGGGGGCGCGAGCTGCGCGAGCGACTCGCGCGAAGCATCCAGGGAGGGCGCCGCACGCCGCTCGCCCAACGTGTTTCCCGCGGCCGCAGGCGGCGCATTCTGGGCCTGCTCGTTCTGGGCGAGAGCCCTGGGCGGCGGGCTTACGCCGCCGATGAGCGGCGGCTCGTAGGCGCGCTCGCGAAACAGTGCCACGCCGATGACGCCGATGTTCGCCGGTCGGCCCGTGCGCGCGGCGTAGGAGCCCGAAGGATCGGTGAACGTGAACGCCGCGATCTCCGCGTCGCTCTTGCGCCAGCCGGTGATCTCGTACTCCTCGGCGGGACGAAAGACGTAGCCCGCCTGATCGAAACCGGCTTGCGCGCCGGTGAGCACATTCAGCCCGTCGACCGAGGTCACGGCGAGAAGCCGCTCGCCGCCCCGATTGCGAATGTGAATGGCATAGCGGGCTCCGGGCGTGCCGGCCACCCAGTACTCGCCCCGATAGTAGTAGGGTGTGAGCACGGCGCCGCTGTCGCGGTCGATGAGCGTGACGTCGGCCATCCGGCCGACGGCTTGCGCCCGTACGCTCGCGAGCAGAGTGAGGCACAGCGCCCCGATGATCTTATGTTGCATGTCGAACTCCCGTCGTGGATCTCGATCCATTGAAACGGACGAGCTCCGCCGGCGGGGTCAAACGCTTCGAGACCTGCTCGACGCTCCTAGGATGCGGGGAGGGATTGCGCGACCCGCGGACGGCCAAGCCGTATCCAGGCGATCGCCAGGCAGGTCGCAATGAGGCCCGACATGAGGGTCGGGATCCAGAAGAGAAACACGGCCGCGAGCACGGTGAGCGCCAGACTCTCGAGGAGCAGTACCCCGACGATCGCGCGCATCGCCGCGCGCTCATGCGATGCCAGGGCGCCGAGCTGCCAGAAGAGAATCGCATGGGCGAGCAGATACGCCTCCAGCATCCAGCCAAACCCCACATGGAAATCGAAGTAGCTGCGTGACACGCCGAGGACATCGAAGTGCAACGTCCGCACTGCGCCGAGCAGCTCGGGGCTGGCCGGGGGAGCAGCCGGTTCCCACGGATAGCCGATCCCGTGGCCGAGACCGAGGAGGAGCTCGATCACGGCACCCAAACGAAGAGCCAGCGCTGCGTTCATGAGGAACCCGGTGGATGAGTAAGCGTTAGCTTACGGTAAGTGATGTCTTACAACAAGAGGATGCCGCCGGGCGCGCTACAATGAGCCTCGACGCGATGAGCCTCAACGCGCTCAGGGGGACGCACGCTTGGCCCAGCACATCGGAATCGTCGCTTGCTCCTCCGAAGGGGCGGCGCTCTGCTACCGCACCCTGTGAAATCCATGCTTCGCCTCGCGCCGATCCTGTTGAGCGGTCTCGTCCTCGCGCTCTCCGTGCGCGCGCAGCCCTCCGCGCAGCCATCCGGAGAGCCGCCCGCCGCGCAGCGCACGGGCGAGGCTCCCGCTCGTGCGGACCTCGCTGCTGCGGTGCCCGTGGTGCTGCGTGCGGCTCATGTGCTGCAGGTGGCGACCGGGTCGACCCTCTCGCCCGGAGAGATCCTGATCCGCGGCGAGCGCATCGTCGCCGTCGGGCGCACGGTCGAGCATCCCGCAGGAGCGCGGGTCCTCGAGCTCGGCAGCGCCACGCTCTTGCCCGGTCTCATCGATGCGCACGTGCACCTCTTCCTGCATCCCGGCGCGGAGGATCTGCAGACCGTCGAGGAGTCGGTGCCCGAGCGCACGATTCTCGCGACCCTCGCGGCGCGTGACGATCTGCTCGCCGGCTTCACCGCCGAGCGCGACATGGGGACCGAGGGGGCGGGCTCGGCGGACACGGCGGTGCGTGATGCCATCGATCGCGGGCTCATCCTCGGGCCGCGCCTGCGCATCAGCGGCAACGCGATCGACATCCTCGGCGGGCACGAGGATGCGAACCGCTTCAACCCCGCGCAGCACGTGCTCTCGAATGCGACCTATGCGAACGGCGCGCAGCAGCTGGTCGAGGTGATCCGCCAGCAGCACAAGGAGGGTGCCGATTTCGTCAAGATCTACGAGACCGGTGCCGACACGATGCGCGACGGGGTGCTCAGGACGCCCTACCAGTACACCGCCGCCGAGCTCAAGAGCGCGGTCGAGGAGGCGGCGCGCCTCGGCGAGCGCGTTGCGGTCCACGCGATGGGCGAGCCCGGCACGCACTTCGCGGCCGAGGCCGGAGTCGCCTCGATCGACCATGCGACGCAGCTGAGCGATGAGACCATGCGCCTGATGAAGGCGAAGAACATTCCGGCGGTGCCGACCTTTGCCGCCTACGAATACTTCGCCACCCACGGTCCTGCGGGCACGGACCGCCGCGATCCCGAGCGCGATCCCGAGCTCGAGTACAAGATCCGCGAGTTCAAGCACCAGATCACCTTCGGCATCCCATTCGCCGTCGGCTCGGACGTCGGACCGTTTCCGCACGGCACGCAGGCGCGCGAGCTCGTGCTCATGGTGAGGTATGGCATGAGCCCGCTCAAGGTGCTGCAGTCGGACCTCATCAACGGCGCGCGGCTCCTCGGCTGGGAGGGCGCGATCGGCGAGCTCGCGCCCGGCTTCTACGCCGACATCATCGCGGTGCCCGGCGACCCGCTCGCCGACATCGGCGTGCTCGAGCACGTGAGCTTCGTGATGAAGGGCGGCCAGGTGGTGCGGGGGCCCTAAGTCGCATCGCGCGGCTTGTTGAGCTGATGCACGAGATTCGCCTTCACGGCGGGCCACTCGTGATCGAGGATGCTGTAGACGCAGGTGTCGCGCAGGATGCCGTGGGCGCCGATCATATGTTGTCGCAAGATCCCATCGAGACGGGCTCCCAGCCGCTCGATGCCCGCCCGGCTCTGGCGGTTGTGAAAATGCGTGCGCAGCTCGACCGCGATGCAGGCGAGCCGCTCGAAGGCGTGCTCGAGCAGCATCAGCTTGCACTCGCTGTTGAGGGCGGAGCGCTGCACGCGCCTGCGGTACCAGGTCGAGCCGATCTCGAGGCGCCGGTGCTCGGGCTCGATGTGCATGTAGGTGGTCATGCCGACGGCCTGGCCACTCGAGTTCTCGATGACGGCGAAAGGCAGCATGGAGCCCGCCTGCTCGAGCGCAAGACGCCGCTCGATCTCCGCCCCGACACTCTCCGGAGCCGGCACCGTCGTGTACCAGAGGGTCCAGAGCTCGCCATCGCGCACCGCCTCGATCAAATCCGCCTCGTGCGCGCGCGACAGGGGCACGAGGGTCGCGTGACGGCCGGCGAGGGTACAGCGCTCTACGAAGCTCACGGGGGTACTCCTAGGGAGGCGCGGGAGGCCGGATGCGCACCGTCTTGATGGCATTATCGCCGGTCTGCATCACCTCGAGCATGTAGTCGGCGAGCTTGAGCGTGGTGCCCGGCTCGGGAATGGTTTCGAGGAACTCGACGATCAGGCCGTTGAGCGTCTTCGGTCCGTCGGTCGGCAGATTCCAGCGCATCGAGCGATTGAGCGCACGGATGGTGGTGGCGGCATTGGCGACGAAGCTGCCGTCCGCATCGCGATGCACGTCCTTGTGCGCGGTGCTGACGGGATCGGTGGTGAAGTCTCCGACGATCTCCTCGAGGAGGTCCTCGAGGGTCACGAGGCCGAGGATGTCACCGTACTCATCGACCACGAACGCCATGCGGCGCCGGTCCCTTTGAAAGTTGAGCAGCTGCGTATTGAGGACCGTGCCCGACGGCACGAAGTAGGCATCCCGTGCGCTCGCCACCTCGATGAGCCGCTCGCGATTGAGGCGTCCGCGCATGAGCTCGTGCACGATGCGCTTCATGTGCAGCACGCCGATGATGTGATCGATGTCCCCCTCGAACACGGGAATGCGCGTGTGCTGACCCTGGCGCAACTGCTCGACGATGTCCTCCCAGTCGTCCTCGATGTCGATGCCGACGATCTCGGTGCGCGGCACCATGATGTCCTCGACCGTCGCCTTCTCGAGGTCGAGGATGCTCATGAGCATCTGCTGGTGACGCTGCGGGATCATGGCCCCCGCCTCGGCGAGGACGGTGCGCAGCTCCTCGCTCGAGAGCGCATGCGAGGCGGTCTGGGGCGAGGTGCCGAACAGGCGCAGGACGCCGTTGGCCAGCAGATTGGTGGCCCAGACGAAGGGGTAGAGCACCCACAGGAGCGGCGTGTAAACGTAGGAGGAGATGAGCGCGAGCCGCTCCGGATGCAGCGCCCCGTAGGTCTTCGGCGCGACTTCGCACAGGATCAGCATGACGAAGGTGAGGGCGATGACGCCGGCGGCGACCAGAAAGTCGCCGCCCAGCCTGAAGGCGATGAGCCCGACGAGCGTCGGCGTCACCACATTCACCACCGTGCTCAGGAGCAGGATCAGGCCGATGAGCCGGTCGGGTTTCGCGAGCAGCGCCTCGGCGAGACGGGCGCCGCGCACGCCTGCCTCGGCGCGGTGGCGCAGACGGTACCGATTGAGGCGCATCAGCGCGGTCTCGCTGCCGGCGAAGAATGCGGCAAGGATCAGCAGCAGCGCGAGCGCGCTCAGCAACAGCCCGAGAGGAAGACGTTCCATGCGCCTCTACCGTGAGTCCGTGCGGGTCTCGGCTTATCCCCAGTGTCGCCCGAGCAGATACTCGAGAACAAATTTGGAGCCGAAGTAGGCAAGGACCAGAAAACCGAAGCCCGCGAGCGTCCATGACACGGCGGAGCGGCCACGCCAGCCGTAGCGCAGCCGCCCGAGCAGCAGCACGCCGAACAGCACCCAGGCGACGCAGGACAGCACCGTCTTGTGCAGCAGATGCTGCGTGAACAAATTGGTGACGAAGACGAAGCCGGTGAGCAGGGCGAGGGTGAGGAGCACGAAGCCGCCGCCGATCAGGCGAAACATCACCGTCTCGAGCGCATCGAGGGGGGGCAGCTCGCTCGGCAGATCGGCGATGCGCCGGCTGCGCAGGCGGCGGTGCATGAACAGGAGCAGCAGGGCGGTGACGGCCGCCGCAAACAGGAGCGCCGCCGCGCCCATCGACAGCAGGATATGCGCGGTCAGCTCCCAGCCCGGCGAGCTTTCCTCGGCGAAGGTGCGTCCGGGGCGCGTCAGGGCCGCTCCGACCGACGCGACGGCCAGGAGGATGGCGGCGAGTGCGCGGTTCCGTCGCTCGATCGCGATGAGCGCCGCGAGCACCCCCAGCGTCCAGGCGAGCATCGAGATCGCCTCGAGAAGACCGATGGAGAAGGGCCCGACGCTGCGCAGCAGGTGCACGAGCGCATCGCTGTGCGCGATGAGGGCGAGCAGCGTGACGGCCCAGGCGAGCGCATCGAGCCGCGGGCGGCTCACGCTTCGGAGCATCACCCAGGCGGCGCCGGCGTAGAGCACGAACAGGGTGATGGCGAGCACGAGCGGCTGAGTCACGGCTGTGGCCATGATGACACACGGGCGCAAGGGCCGCCTAGCGCGCGGCCCGGTCGCGGCCGGGCCGCCGCTCGGTGCGCGCGCAGCCGGTATAATCGCCTCCCATGTTCGATCGACTGACTTCGGGTCTTGCCGATGCGCTCAAGGCGCTGACCGGTCGCGGCTATCTGAGCGAGGACAACATCGCCGACACCGTGCGGCAGGTGCGCCTCGCGCTGCTCGACGCCGACGTGGCGCTGCCCGTGGTCAAGAGTTTCACCGAGGCCATTCGCGAGCGCGCGATCGGCGTCGAGGTCGCCAAGAGCCTCACTCCGGGGCAGGCCTTCATCAAGGTGGTGCACGAGGAGCTCGTGCGGCTGATGGGCGAGGCGAGCAGCGGACTCGATCTGCGCGCGCAGCGCCCGGTCGTCGTGCTGCTCGCCGGATTGCAGGGCGCCGGCAAGACCACGACCGCGGGCAAGCTCGCCCGCTGGCTGATCGAGAAGCAGAAAAAGAAGGTGCTCCTCGTCAGCACCGATGTGTATCGACCGGCGGCCATCCTGCAGCTCGAGACGCTCGCGACGCAGGTGGGTGCCGGGTTCTCGCGCTCCGAGGCGAGCGAGGAGCCGGTCGCAATTGCGCGCCGTGCGCTCAACCAGGCCATGCTGCAGGCCTACGACGTGCTGCTGCTCGACACCGCCGGACGGCTGCACGTCGATGCCGAGATGATGCAGGAGGTGCAAACGCTCGAGCGCGAGGTGCACCCGCACGAGCGGCTGTTCGTCGTCGACAGCATGGCCGGCCAGGATGCCGTCAATGCCGCGCGGGCTTTCAACGAGGCCCTGTCGCTCACCGGCGTGATCCTCACCAAGGCGGACGGCGATGCGCGCGGTGGCGCCGCGCTCTCGGTGCGGCAGGTCACCGGCAAGCCGATCCTCTTCATCGGCACCGGCGAGAAGACCGAGGCGCTCGAGCTCTTTCAACCCGAGCGTATCGCCTCGCGCATCCTCGGCATGGGCGATGTGCTCTCCCTGGTCGAGCAGGTGCAGGAGCAGGTCGATCGGGAGAAGGCCGAGAAGCTCGCCCGCAAGATCAGCAAGGGCAAGGCATTCGATCTGTCGGACCTGCGCGATCAGCTCGCTCAGCTGAGGAACATGGGAGGGCTCGAGGCCCTCCTCGACAAGCTCCCGGCACAGATGCAAGCGAATGCCGCCGCGGCGGCCGGTACGGTCGACCCGAAGACGCTCAAGCGCCAGATCGGCATCATCGACTCGATGACGCCGCGCGAGCGGCGCCGCCCGGACCTCATCGACGGCTCGCGCAAGCGGCGCATCGCCTCAGGCGCCGGTGTGCCGCTGCCGGAGGTCAATCGGCTGCTGAAGCAGTTCGACCACATGCAAAAGGCGATGAAGAAGCTCACCAAGGGCGGCATGCTCAAGAACATGATGCGCGGCATGGGCGGGCGGCTGCCGCCCGGATTCGGCCCCCGGTAAGCCGGTTCGGCGCTCCGGATCTCCGGCGGCCGTGCGCGGGCACCCGCATTCGCTGTTGCCCTGCGTCCTTTCGATTCATTACAATGCGCGGCTGGGCATTGATCAGGTATTCACTATGGTGACGATCCGTTTGACGCGACGCGGCGGTAAGAAGACGCCCTTTTATCACGTGGTGGTGACCGACAGCCGCAAGCGGCAGGGGGGCACCAGCCTGGAGAGCGTGGGCATCTTCAATCCGGTCGCGCGCGGGGGCGAGACCAAGCTGCGCCTGGATGTCGCGCGCATCGAGCACTGGATGAAGGAAGGCGCGCATCTGTCGGAACGGGTCAAGCACCTGCTGACCAGTTACCGCAAGCAGGCGGCCTAGCCGCTCTCTGCCGCCGCCCGTTGAGGACGGCCGAGGCGCGATGAGCGAGCCAGCCCCTGCGCTTATCGAGCTCGGTGTGGTCGGCGCGCCGTTCGGCGTGCGGGGCTGGGTGAAGGTGCGCTCATTCACAGAGCCGGCGGAGTCGCTCCTCGAGCACGGCGCACTCAAGCTGTGGGTGGCCGGTGAATGGCGCACGTACGAGCTCGAGGCGGCGGGGCGGAGCGGCGGACAGTTGACCGTCAAGCTTCAGGGTGTTGAAGACCGAAATGCCGCCGAGGTGCTTCGCGGCGCCTCGATCGGCATCGAGCGGGAACGGCTGCCGCGGACGGCGCCCCGCGAGTACTACCGGGCGGACCTGCTCGGCTGCGAGGTGCTGAGCGTTGCAGGCACGAGGCTCGGCACGCTCGAGTATTTCATCGAGACGCCGGCGCACGCCTGCATGGTGGTGCGTGGTGCGCGCGAGTACTGGGTGCCGGCGGTGCCGCAGTATCTGCGCAGCGTCGATCTCACGGCACGGCGCGTGGTGGTCGACTGGGACGAGACGAGTTGAGGGGAGCTTCGGAGGCCCATGCGCATCGCGATCGTGTCGCTCTTCCCGCAGATGCTGCACGAGGTGTTGCGGCACGGGGTGGTGGGCCGCGCGATCGAGCGCGGGGTGCTCGAGGTGCACACGGTCGATCCACGCGCTTTCACGAGCGACGTGCATCGAACGGTCGACGATCGGCCTTATGGCGGAGGCCCGGGCATGGTGCTCAAGCTCGGGCCGCTGCGCGATGCGGTGCGCGCCGCCCAGGCTCTGGTGCCGGCGGGCAGCCGGCGGGTGTATCTGGGGGCGGACGGTGTTCCCTTCGATCAGCGCACGGCGCGCCGCGCCCGTGAGTGGCCGGGGCTCATCCTGGTGGCCGGCCGCTACGAGGGGGTCGATGAGCGCTTCGTCGAGACGCAGATCGACGAGCAGTGGTCGATCGGGGATTATGTGCTGACCGGCGGGGAGCTGCCGGCGCTCGTGGTGATCGATGCGATCGCACGGCTGCTGCCGGGCACCCTCGGGAGCGAGGAGTCGGCCGAGTGCGAGTCCTTCAGCGACGGGCTGCTCGATTGGCCGCACTACACGCGGCCGGCCTGCGCCGAGGGGCTCGAGGTGCCCGCCGTGCTCGCCTCGGGCGATCACGCGGCGATTCGCCGCTGGCGCCTCAAGCAGGCGCTCGGGCGCACCTGGCAGCGCCGGCCGGAGCTCATCGAGCGGCGCGGGCTGTCGAGCGAGGAGCGCGGGCTGCTCGATGAATTCAAGCGCACGGCGGGCGAAGGCTCGCCGACGCCGTGCAACGACTGACGATCCGAGGGTGGAGGAGAGAGCGATGAACAAGATCATTCGAGAGCTGAACGCGGAGCGGGCGAGCCGCAAGGTGCCGGACTTCAATCCAGGCGATACCGTCGTGGTGCAGGTCAAGGTGGTCGAAGGCGATCGCGAGCGCGTGCAGGCCTATGAGGGCGTGGTGATCGCCAAGAAGAATCGCGGCCTCAACTCCTCCTTCACGGTGCGCAAGATCTCGCACGGCGAGGGCGTGGAGCGCGTCTTCCAGACCTACAGTCCCTCGATCAGCGAGGTGAGCGTCAAGCGGCGCGGCGCGGTTCGCCGGGCGAAGCTGTATTACCTGCGCGATCTGTCGGGGAAGGCGGCGCGCATCGACGAGAAGGTGTAGGCCCATCGGGGTGAGCAGGGGGCCTGCGGCGGCGGTTGCCGGGGCATGAAAGGATGTTGAGCGTATGACCTCGGCCAGGGCGAGCTTCTTCGGTCTCGTGTGGCGGATCCTCGACGGCATCCGCAAGACGCTGCACCTGCTGGTGCTGCTCGTGATCTTCGGCTTTCTGCTGGCGGCGCTGCATACCTCGGTCCCGAGCGTGCCGCGCTCCGCGGCCCTGGTGCTCGCTCCGGAGGGCGAGCTGGTCGAGCAGCTCTCGAGCGCCCCGTTGCGACGCGCGATCGGCCAGGCGTCGGGCGGTCCGGCACCGGAGACCTTGCTGCGCGACGTGATCGATGCCATCCAGGCCGCCAAGACCGACAGCCGCATCAAGCTGATCGTGCTCGACCTCGGCAACCTGAGCCCTTCCGGGCTCTCGAAGCTGCAGGAGGTGGGCGCGGCGCTGCGCGACTTCAGGGCCTCCGGCAAGCGTGTGGTGGCGAGCGCCGATTCGCTGGATCAGACCCAGTACTATCTCGCCGCGCAGGCGGGCGAGGTGTACCTCGACCCGCTCGGCCTCGTGTTCGTCGACGGCTTCAGCTACTACCGGCTGTTCTTCAAGGACGCCATCGACCGGCTCGGCGTCGATGTGAACGTGTTTCGCGCCGGCACCTTCAAGAGCTACACCGATCAGTTCTCGCGCACCGACATGGCGCCGAGCGAGCGTGAGGAGACCCAGGTGTGGCTGGGAGCGCTGTGGAATGCCTATGCCCAGGACGTGACGCACGCGCGCTCGCTGGCGGGCAACGCCTTGAACGAATACATCGCCGATGCCCCCTCGGCGCTCGCCGCCGTCGGCGGCGATGCCGCCAAGCTCGCCCTGCAGCGCGGCCTGGTCACGGCGCTGAAGAGCAAGCGACAGCTCGCGGATGATCTGAAGAGCCTGGTCGGCGAGGATGCGGACTCGCATTCCTTCAACTCGGTCGGTCTCGACGCGTACCTGCAGAACGTGCGCAGCAAGCGCGCGCTGCACATGAAGTCGGACAGCCGCGTCGGCATCGTGGTCGCAGCCGGCGACATTCTCGACGGGCGCCAGCCGCCCGGCTCGGTCGGCGGGGAGAGCACCTCGGATCTGCTGCGTCAGGCGCGCTACGACCGCGGGGTGAAAGCGGTGGTGCTGCGCGTCGACAGTCCCGGCGGCAGCATGTTCGCTGCCGAGCAGATCCTGCGCGAGGTGCAGGCGCTGCGCAAGGCGGGCAAGCCCGTGGTCGTGTCCATGAGCACCTATGCGGCCTCCGGCGGCTACTACATCTCCGCGGCGGCCAACCAGATCTATGCGAGCCCGACGACGATCACGGGCTCGATCGGCGTGTTCTCGGTGATACCGACCTTCCAGCACACGCTCGAGAAGCTCGGCGTGCACGTCGATGGATTGGGCACCTCACCGCTCGCGGGACAGAGCCGGCTCGAGCGTACGCTCGATGCGCCCGCGCGGCAGATCCTGCAGAGCTCGGTCGACCATGCCTACGCGGAGTTTCTGCGTCGCGTGGCGGATGGACGCAAGAAGAGCGTCGAGGACGTCGATAAGATCGCCCAGGGGCGGGTCTGGGCCGGCGTCGATGCCCAGCGCATCGGTCTCGTCGATCACCTGGGCGGCCTCGCGGACGCGACCGAGGCGGCGGCGAAGCTCGCCGAGCTCGGCAGCGACTATCAGGTGGAGTACATCGAGCCCGAGCTCTCGTTGCGCCAGCAGTTGCTGATGCAGCTGCGCTCGCAGATCGTGCGGATTGCCGCGGCGGCCGGTCTCGTGCCCACCGAAAGTCCGCTCGAGCGCGTGCTCGACCCGATGCTCTCCGAGACGCGCTCGATCGCGGCGCTCAATGACCCGCGCGGCCTCTACGCTTACTGCTGGTGCCGCCAGCCCGCGAGCGCAGCGCTCAAGGGTCTGGCCCTCCCAACTCGCTCAGATACCATTCGGTGAAGCGGCGGGCGTAGGACTCCTGCAGCGAGTAGGGGCCCGGCTCGAAGTATCGCGAGCTCACACCGGCCTGATTGAGCTCGACGATGCGCTTGTCCTCGGCGCTGGTGAGCTCCCATAGCCAGGTGAGCCGCGCGGCATCGTAGTCGCGCCCCTCGACTGCCTCCTCGTGCACCAGCCAGATCACTTCCATCTCGGTGTAATCCACCCGGCGCGGAACGAAGCGATAGATGACGCCGTGATCGGCGTAGGCGAGAAAATCGCTCACCGGGCCGATGTCGAAATAGGTCGAATTGCCGTCGTGCGCGCTGAACGCCCCCATCAGGCGCGCGATCGGCGCCCCGTCCGGCGTTGCGCTCGCGACCCCGTCGGAGAGGGCGCTGCGAAAGACCGACACCGATTCGCTGCCCGCGGGCGCGGCGAGACCGTATTCATCGAGATCCTCGATCCGGATGCCGAGCGCGGCCGCGCGCCGGCGGCCGGCCTCCTCGGCGCGCGCGCTCTGCTTCGCGGGGCGCGCATAGACGTGGCGTCTGCTGAACTCGACGTGTGCCGGTCTGCAGTGATAGCACTCCATGTAGTTCTCGATGGCGAGCTTCCAGTTGGCCTTGATGGCGTAGACCCGCCGCGCGGCGACCCGTGCGTGCGCCCAGCCGTGCACCCCGGCGCTGGCCTCGAGGGCGCTTTGTGCGCGGCTGAAATCGAGCGGCTGCGCCGCGAAGGTCGTGAACACGAGCCCTGCCACGACGCGCACCGGAAGCGAGCGCAGCGCGACCCGCTCGCGATCGAACGGCTCGGGCATCTCCGCGGCCGCGCGCAGCCGGCCGTCGAGATCGTAGCTCCAGGCGTGATAGGGACAGGTCAGCCGCCCGGCGCTGGCCTGTCCGTGCTGCTCGGTACAGATGCGCGAGCCGCGATGGCGGCAAACGTTGAGGAGCGAGCGCACCTCGCCGTGCGCATTGCGCACGATGATCAGCGACTCGGGCCCCAGGTCGACGACCCGATAGTCGCCCGGGCGCGCAATGCTCGAGACGTGTCCGGCGCAGAACCAGTGTCGCAGCAGCATCCGCTCGAGATCCCGCTCGAACAGCGCCGGCTCCGTATAGAGCTCGCGGGGCAAGGCATGGCCCGGGCGGTGGCGCTTCAGCAGCACATCCAGGTCGAGGGTTGCGACGCTCATGCGCGCATCATACCGCGCCCGGCCGAGGCGCCGTGCGGCGGGAGGGAGTAGACTGCGGGCGGATCCCCCAAACGGGATCCGATCACCAAGCAAAACTCAATCCGATCCTAAGAACTGGGGAGTCCGATGAATACCAAGCTGTTGGCGGCCGCGGCCGCGCTCACCTTCGTGTCGACGCTGGCGCTTGCGCAGGAGCCTCGACCCTTCACGGAAGGCGCAGTGTCGACCGTGGCGTCCGTGCGCACCAAGCCCGGCATGTTCAATGCGTACATGAAATGGCTCGATACCAAGTACAAATCGCTGATGGACGACGAGAAGAAGGCCGGCATCATCGTCGATTACGCGGTGTACGAGGTGATGCCGCGCTCACCGCACGATCCCGATCTGTATCTGGTCGTCACCTACAAGAACTATGCGGCGCTCGACGGTCTGGATGACAAGGTCGAGCCGCTGGCACGCAAGATCTTTGCGACGCGCGATGCGGCCGACAAGGCCACGGCCGAGCGCGAGAGCATTCGCGAGATTCTCGGCACCCAGGTCATCCGCAACCTGATGCTGAAGTGAGATCGGCGCTCCGGGAGGAGGCGGCTCCTCCCGGAGCATTCTCGCCGGCGCACACGAGCGCGTTGGATTCCGCGCCGCTTGGGCGCCCTTACAGCGCCACCCAGTCGAGGATCACCTTGCCGGATTTGCCGGAGTTCATCACCTCGAAACCCTGCAAGTAATCGCCGATGCCGAAGCGGTGCGTGATCACCGGGCGCACGTCGAGCCCGCTTTGCAGCATCGCCGCCATCTTGTACCAGGTCTCGAACATCTCGCGCCCGTAGATGCCCTTGATGACGAGGCCCTTGAAAATCACCTGATTCCAGTCGATCGCGGTCTCCTCGGGTGGAATGCCGAGCAACGAGATGCTGCCGCCGTGGTTCATCGTGCGCAGCATCTCGCGCAATGCGGCGGGGTTGCCCGACATCTCGAAACCGACGTCGAATCCTTCCTCCATGCCGAGCTCACGCATCGCCTGATCGAGCGATTCGCGCGCGACGTTGAGCGCCTTGGAGGCGCCCATCACGCGCGCAAGATCGAGCCGGTAGTCGTTCACGTCGGTGATGACGACGTGGCGCGCGCCGCAGTGGCGCGCGATGGCCACCGCCATGATGCCGATCGGGCCCGCGCCGGTGATGAGCACGTCCTCGCCGACCACGTTGAAGGCGAGCGCGGTATGCGTGGCATTTCCGAACGGATCCAGGATCGAGGCGATCTCATCGTCGATCGCGCCCGGCAGCTTGAAGACGTTCGAGGCGGGAATCGACAGATATTGCGCGAATGCGCCGGCGCGATTCACCCCGACCCCCTGGGTATTGCGGCACAGGTGGCGGCGGCCCGCCCGGCAATTGCGGCAATGACCGCAGGTGAGGTGGCCCTCTCCGGAAACGCGATCACCAATCGCCAGCCCCCGCACCTCACCGCCCATGTCGACGATCTCGCCGGAATACTCGTGGCCGATCGCCATCGGCACGGGGATGGTTTTGCGCGCCCAGGCGTCCCAGTTGAAGATGTGCATGTCGGTGCCGCAGATCGCCGAGCGATGCACCTTGATGAGCACGTCGTTATGACCGACGCTCGGCTCCGGAACATCCTGCATCCAGATACCCGGCTCGGCACGAGCCTTGACCAGCGCTTTCATGAATTCCTCATGGGATGATGCCGAGCTCACGCCCGGCGGTGGCGAACGCGTTCACGACCTCGTTCAGCTGGCGCATCGAATGCGCCGCGCTCATCTGCGTGCGGATGCGCGCCTTGCCGTGGGGCACGACGGGAAAGGAGAAGGCGACCACGTACACACCGGCGGCCTGCAGCCGCTCGGCGAGCGCGACGGCACGCGGCGCATCGCCGAGCATGACGGGTATGATCGGATGCTCGCCGGGCAACAGTTCGTAACCGAGGCGCGTCAGCTGCTCGCGAAAATAACGCGCGTTGTCCGCAAGGGTGTTGCGCAGCGCGGTCGAGCCCTCGAGAAGCTCGAGCACCTTGAGCGTGCCGGCCGCCACCGGCGGCGGGATGCTGTTCGAAAACAGGTAGGGACGCGAGCGCTGGCGCAGCCACGCAACGACCTCGCGCTTCGAGGAGACGTAGCCGCCGCTCGCGCCGCCCAGGGCCTTGCCCAGGGTGCCGGTGAGAATGTCGACACGCTCCATGACGCCGCACAGCTCGTGCGTGCCGCGGCCGCGCTCGCCGATGAAGCCCGTGGCATGCGAGTCGTCGACCATGACCATGGCGCCGTAGCGCTCGGCGAGGTCGCAGATCTCCTTGAGCCGCGCGATCGAGCCATCCATCGAGAAGACCCCGTCGGTCGCAATGAGGCGCGCGCGGGCGCCCTGGGATTCCCTGAGCGCGTGCTCGAGCTCGTTCATGTCGTTGTTCGCGTAGCGCAGCCGGCGCGCCTTGCACAGGCGGATGCCGTCGATGATGCTCGCGTGATTGAGCGCATCGCTGATGACGGCGTCGCGGTCATCGAGCAGCGTCTCGAAGAGGCCGCCGTTGGCGTCGAAGCACGAGGAATAGAGGATCGTGTCCTCGGTGCCGAGAAAGCCGGAGAGCCGCTCCTCGAGGGCCCGGTGCACGCTTTGCGTGCCGCAGATGAAGCGCACCGATGCGACGCCGTAGCCGAACCGGTCGAGGGCCTCGTGCGCCACCTTGATCACCGCGGGATGGTTCGCGAGACCGAGATAGTTGTTGGCGCACAGGTTGATGAGCGTGCGCCCGTCGGTGAGCTGCACTTCCGCGCCCTGCGCCGAGCCGAGGATGCGCTCGCGCTTGGTGAGCCCGGCCGCATCGAGCGCCTGTGCCTCGCGAATCAGAAGCTCACGGAATTCCTGCTGCACGCAATTCCCGCTTTGTACTTACAATGCCCGGCATTATAGCGCCCGCATGCGGGGGAAGTTTCACCGGTGAGCGAGGACGCGCAGCGTCTCGACAAGTGGCTCTGGCAGGCGCGCTTCTACAAATCGCGCTCACTGGCAACGGCCGCGATCCAGGGCGGCAAGGTGCACCTCAATGCCGAGCGGGTGAAGCCCGCGCACCGCGTGCGCATCGGCGATCACCTGAGTCTCGCGCTCGAGGGCGTGGTCGCCGAGTTCGAGATCCTCGCACTGCCGAAGCGCCGCGGGCCCGCCGCCGAGGCGCAATCTCACTATCGCGAGACCGCCTCGAGTGCCGAGCGCCGCGCACGCGTACGCGAGCAGCAACGACTCGCGCAGATCTCGAGACCGCGACCCGACAGCCGACCCGACAAGCGCGATCGGCGCCGTCTCGTGAAGCTGCACCGTGATCAGGGCTAGGGCCGCGATCAGGGCCGCGGCGGGGCGCTAGGTCCAGTCGCTGGCGCTCTCGGGATCGTCGAGCTCGCAACTGGCGGCGGTCTCGGGCTGAAGAGTCGACCAGCTCGAGCCGTGAAACAGCGCGGTCGCGAGGCCGCCGGTCGGCAACATGCGGCGCACCGGCTTCGGTCCGAAGCGGCTCGCGAGCTGACTGAGTCCCGGGTTGTGCCCGCAGATCAGGATATGGCGCACCGCATCGGCGCGGCCGGCGAGCAGCCGCCACGTCGTCTCGGGCGTCGCGAGGTAGAGCTCACGCTCGCCCAGCAGCTGGGTCGCCTCGAGCTCGCAGGCGTCCGCGACGATCTGGGCCGTGCTCCAGGCCCGCTCGGCCGGGCTGACGAGAATCAGATCGGGGACGAGGCGGCGGTGCACGATGCGTGCCGCGATCTGCTCGGCCTCGATGGTCCCGCGGCGCGTCAGAGCGCGCTCGAAATCCTCCTTGCAGGCATCGATCGGCTCTGCTTGACCATGACGCAGCAGCGTCACTCGGCGCGAACCCACAGGTGGCCTCCTTCGATCTTGGTCGCGAAGACGCGCACCGGCTCGTAGGCGGGCGGCGTCAGCGCCTCGCCCGTGCGCAGGCAGAAGCGCGCACCGTGGCGCGGGCAGATGATCTCCGTTCCCTCGACGGCGCCCCCGGTGAGCTCGGCGCCATCGTGCGTACAGACGTCCTCGATGGCGTAATACTGCTCGCCGCTGCGCACCAGGGCAACCATGCGCCGTCCCACCGCGATCGAGCGGGCCTCCCCCTCGTGGAAAGACTCGAGCGGTCCTGCATCAACCCACCGCATCGAGTCACATCATCCCGGTCTGCAGGCGTGCCTCGTCGGACATCATGCCGGGATTCCACGGTGGATCGAAGGTGAGCTCGACGTGGGCTCGCGCGACCGTCGGCACGAGCTCGACCTTGTCACGCACGTCCTGCACGAGGATCTCGCCCATGCCGCATCCGGGCGCGGTGAGCGTCATGCGGATCTCGACGTTGCGCGTGCCGTCGTCATTCTTGACGATGTCGCAGTCGTAGATGAGCCCGAGGTCGACGATGTTGACCGGGATCTCGGGGTCATAGCAGGTGCGCAGCTGCTGCCAGATCACATTCCGGATGTCATCGTCCGAGGCGCCTTCGGGAACTTCGGGTGGTCTGGAGGCCGTCTTGCCGATCGCATCGGCGTCCTGTCCGGGGATGCGGAACAGGTTGCCGTCGATGTACACCGTGAAGCTGCCGCCGAGCGCCTGGGTGATGTAACCGACGGAGCCGAGCTTGAGGTTCACCTCGACCCCCGCTGGAATCGCCACGGCCTTCACCTCGCGCTGCACGACGATCGGCTCGTTGTCGTAGGATCGCATCGCCGGAGCCTACTCGGTCGAGACGGGCGCGGGCTCGGGACCACCCGGCTTGAGCGCCGTTGCGAGGGTGTGCCAGCAGAGACTTGCGCACTTGACGCGGGCCGGATACTCCCGCACACCCGAGAGCGCAGCGAGCTTGCCGAGCCCCTGCGCGTCGGCATCGTCCTCGGTCAGTAATCGGTGGACGTGGTCGAACACCTCCAGCGCCTCGGTGCGGGTCTTTCCCTTCACCGCCTCCGTCATGAGGGAGGCCGATGCCGTCGAGATCGCGCAGCCCTGACCCTCGAAACGAATCTCGCCGATGCGATCTCCCTCGAGGCGCAGGCGCAACGTGAGCCGATCGCCGCACAGAGGGTTGAATCCCTCGACCGTGGCGTCGGCTTGCTCGAGCGGTCCGAAATTGCGCGGCTTGCGATTGTGGTCGAGGATCACGTCGCGGTACAGGTCGTTGAGTTCCATGGCGGCCTCAGCGGAACATCGCCCGCGCACGCTCGATGGCGGCCCCGAGGCGGTCGATCTCCTCGAAGGTGTTGTAGAAGGCGAAGGATGCGCGCGCGGTCGCCGGGATCTTGAAGAAGTCCATCACGGGCATCGCGCAATGATGCCCGGTGCGCACCGCAATCCCGTCCTCATCGAGGATGGTGCCGAGGTCGTGCGCATGAACCGAGCCCACGACGAAGGACACGAGGCTCGCCTTGTCGCGGGCCGTGCCGATGATCCGCAGGTCCTCGATCCGGCTGAGCACGCGCGTCGCGTGCTCGAGAAGCGCATGCTCGTGACGGCGTGCTCCGGCAAGATCGAGTCCCAGCAGGTAGTCGATCGCGGCGCCGAGTCCAATCGCGCCCGAGATGTTGGGTGTGCCCGCCTCGAACTTGTAGGGCAGGGCATTGTAGGTGGTGCGCTCGAAGCTCACCCGCAGGATCATGTCCCCGCCGCCCTGCCACGGCGGCATGCGCTCGAGCAGCGACTCGCGCCCGTAGAGCACGCCGATGCCGGTGGGCGCGAAGAGCTTGTGGCCGGAGAAGGCGTAGAAGTCACAATCGATCTCGCGCACGTCGACGGGCATGTGCGGCACCGCCTGGGCGCCGTCGATCAGCGTCACGATCCCGCGTGCGCGCGCCGCGGCCACGAGGCGACGCACGGGCAGCACCGTGCCGAGGGCGTTCGCAACGTGTGCGCAGGCGAGCAACCGGGTGCGGGGACCCATGAGCGCCTCGACGCTCTCCGGATGCACCTCGCCGTGCGCATCCATCGGTGCCACCTTCAGCACCGCGCCGGTCTGCTCGCAGAGAATCTGCCAGGGCACGATGTTGGCATGGTGCTCGAGGAAGGTGATGAGGATCTCGTCACCCGGCTCGAGGCGCGGCCGGCCGTAGCTCTGCGCCACCAGATTGATGGCCTCGGTCGTGCCGCGCACGAAAACGATCTCATGGCGCGAGGCGGCATTGATGAAGCGCATCACCGTGTCGCGGGCGCCCTCGTAGAGCGCCGTGGCCTCCTGGCTGAGGGTGTGCACGCCGCGGTGAATGTTGGCGTGATGCCGCCGCTCGTAGTCGTCGACCGCCTCGATGACGGCGGCGGGGCGCTGCGCCGAGGCGCCGTTGTCGAGGTACGCAAGCGGCCTGGCGTGCACCATGCGCTCGAGCACGGGAAAGTCCCGACGCACGCGGGCCACGTCGAAGGAGAAGAGGGCATCGGAGAGGACGGCGTGATTCATCGCATCGACCTGAAAAGATCCGGGTTGGGGAGCTGGGTGATCAAGGCGGTCTCGATCGCCGCGCGAGCGGTCGGTACGGTCATCGCCACGAGCACCTCGCCGAGGAAGGCATAGATCAGCAGGCTCTGCGCGGTCTCGCGATCGAGGC
Source organism: Steroidobacteraceae bacterium (assembly GCA_035307465.1). Lineage (GTDB taxonomy): Bacteria > Pseudomonadota > Gammaproteobacteria > Steroidobacterales > Steroidobacteraceae > Bog-1198. Next base: position 41,987 of record DATGIA010000008.1, on the reverse strand, counting down.
CGCGGGCCAGCAGGTAGAAGAGCATGTCGGCATCGAGCCGGCCGGTGCTGGCGCCATGCGCGCATTTCACCTCGTCGGCGTGGATCTCGAGCTGTGGCCGCGAATCGATCTCGGCCGTCGGCGAGAGCAGCAGCCCGCGACAGGACTGCTGCGACTCGGCGTGCACCGCGCCTGCATCGACCACGACCTTGCTGTTGAAGATCACGCGACTCTCGCCGCTCGCGATCGAGCGGGCGGTCTGCCGGCTGCGGGTGTCGGCCGCCGCATGATGCACGACGTTCACGCAATCGACGTGGCGCTGCTCGTGGCCGACGAGGAGCGAGGAGTTCTCCAGGCTCGCGTTCGGCTCGCTCAGCCGTGCATCGAGCGTTGCGCGCACCAGTCCGCCGCCGAGCACGATGGTGAACTGACGGCAGACGCTGTCGCGCTCCTGGCCGACCGTGAGCGAGTCGACATGCGTCGATTCGGCATCGGTCGCGAACACGCGATAATGATCGAGCGCCGCTCCGCGGCGCAATGCGAGGTGGCTCGAGGAGTTGCAGAACGGCGTGTAGGCTCCCTGACGGACATGATGCTCGATGAGCGTCGCATGAGCGCCGGGCGCGACCTCGATGATGACCCGCGGATAGGAGACCGTATCCGCACGATCGGCCGTCGCGAGATGCAGGATGACGATCGGCGTCGCGCAGCGCGCCTTCACCCTGACGTACAGCCCATCGACGAACAGCGCCGTGTTGAGCAGGTCGAAGCGGCTCTCTTCCGCGTCGGAGAGCGGCGCGAGAAAACGAGTGAGCAGCCCGGGATCGGTGCGCGCGAGCGACTTGAGGCTCGAGATGTCGGTGCCGTCGATCGTCAGATCGATGGCGCCCGGGAGCACCGGATGCCCGTTGACCATGAGCACGGTGGCGACGCGCTCGGAGACGCCGAGAAGGCTCAGCGAGGCGCTCGGCGCGATCGTCTCGTCGGTGGCGGGGGGCGCATCGACGAAGCTGCGGGCGCCGAGCTGCCGCAGCGGGGTGTAGCGCCAGCTCTCGTCCCGTGCGCCGGGCAGTCCCAGACGCAGCATCCGTTCCATCGCCTGCTCGCGCAGCGGCAGGATCGCGTCGGGCTCGCGCGCGAGCCACTGCGCCTCGAAGGAGCGCAGGGCCGCGGAGCGCTGCGCTCCGGCCGAAGTGCGCTGCGCGACGCTCATGCGGCCTTCTCGCCCGCCACCCAGTCATAACCGCGCCGCTCGAGCTCGAGCGCGAGCGACGCATCGCCGGACTTGACGATGCGCCCGCGCGAGAGCACGTGCACGCGGTCGGGCACGATGTAGTTGAGCAGCCGCTGATAGTGGGTCACCAGAACGACCGAGCGGCGCGCGTCCTTCAGGCTGTTGACGCCCTCGGAGACGATCTTGAGCGCATCGATGTCGAGACCGGAATCGGTCTCATCGAGGATCGCCAGTGTCGGCTCGAGCACGAGCATCTGCAGGATCTCGTTGCGCTTCTTTTCGCCGCCCGAGAATCCCTCGTTCACTCCGCGCGTGAGAAAGCTCTCGCTGATCTGCATGAGCTTCATCTTCTGCTTGACGAGGGCGAGGAACTCGTACGCGTCGACCTCGGGCTCGCCGGCCGCCTTGCGCTTCGAATTGAGGGCCGCCTTGAGCAGATAGACGTTGTTCACCCCGGGGATCTCGACTGGATACTGAAAGCCGAGGAAGAGCCCGGCGCGGGCGCGCTCCTCGGGCGCCATCGCGAGCAGATCCCGGCCCTGGAACGTCACCGAACCGCTGGTCACCTCGTAATCCTCACGGCCGGCGAGCACCTGCGCGAGCGTGCTCTTGCCGGAGCCGTTGGGCCCCATGATGGCGTGCACCTCGCCGGCGCCGATCTCGAGGTCGAGGCCGTCGAGAATCTGCTTGCCGCCAACGCGCGCGCCCAATCGATCGATCTTCAACAGCGTCTTGTCCACGTTCAACCCACCGCTCCTTCCAGACTGACGCTCAAGAGATTCTGAGCCTCCACCGCGAACTCCATCGGCAGCTCCTTGAACACAGCCTTGCAGAAGCCGCTCACGATCATGTTGACGGCATCCTCCTGCGAGATGCCGCGTTGCAGGCAGTAGAACAGCTGATCCTCGCCGATTTTCGAGGTGCTCGCCTCGTGCTCGACCGTCGCAGTCGGATTCTTCACCTCCATGTACGGAAAGGTGTTCGCGGAGCACTTTGGCCCCATGAGGAGCGAATCGCACTGGGTGAAATTGCGCGCCCCCTCGGCGCTCGGCAGAATCTTCACGAGCCCGCGGTAGGAATTGACCGCCTGACCCGCGGAGATGCCCTTCGAGACGATGGTGCTGCGCGTGTTGCGGCCGATGTGGATCATCTTCGTGCCCGTGTCCGCCTGCTGATGGTGGTTGGCGACGGCCACGGAGTAGAACTCGCCGATCGAGCTCTCGCCCTTCAGCACGCAGCTCGGATACTTCCAGGTGATGGCCGAGCCCGTCTCGACCTGCGTCCAGGAAATCTTCGCGTTTCGCCCGCGGCATTCGCCGCGCTTGGTCACGAAGTTGTAGATGCCGCCGATGCCGTTCTCGTCGCCCGGATACCAGTTCTGGACGGTCGAGTACTTGATGCTCGCATCGTCGAGAGCGATCAGCTCGACGACCGCCGCATGCAGCTGGTTCTCGTCGCGCATCGGGGCGGTGCAACCCTCCAGGTAGCTCACCGAGGCGCCCTCATCGGCGATGATCAGGGTGCGCTCGAACTGCCCGGTCTTGGCTGCATTGATGCGGAAATAAGTCGACAGCTCCATCGGGCAGCGCACGCCTTTCGGCACGTACACGAATGAGCCGTCGGAGAACACCGCAGAATTCAGCGCCGCGAAGAAATTATCGCCCGCCGGCACCACGGTGCCGAGATGGCGCTCGATCAACTCGGGGTGGTGGCGCACCGCGTCGGAGAAGGAGCAGAAGATGACGCCCGCCTTGGCGAGCTTGTCCTTGAAGGTGGTCGCGACCGAGACGCTGTCGAACACCGCATCGACCGCAACCCCCGCGAGACGCGCACGCTCGTGCAGCGGGATGCCGAGCTTTGCGTAGGTTGCGAGCAGCTTCGGGTCCACCTCCTCGAGGCTCTTCGGGGCGTTCTTCGGTGTGCGAGGCGCCGAATAATACGAGATGTCCTGGTAGTCGATCGGCTTGTATGCGACGTGCGCCCAGCGCGGCTCCTGCATCGTGCGCCAGTGACGATACGCCTGCAGGCGCCACTCGAGCAGGAACGCCGGCTCGCCCTTCTTCAGGGAGATCGCCCGCACGACCTCCTCATCGAGTCCGGGGGGCAGATGGTCCGAGTCGATGTCGGTGATGAAGCCGTGCTGATAGCGCCGGCCGACGAGGGATTCGAGATCTTGCGACTTGCTTACCACGATGGGCTTCCGTTGACGTTGGGCGGCGCGGCGGCTAGGGCGCCGGCCGGCGAAATTCCAGAGACAGGTTGAAGTGACGCGGAGCGGCGGCATCGAGCCCGGCCAGCTCGCGCAAGGTGACGTCCTCGAGCGCGCGCCGGATGGCCGCGTTGACACGTTGCCAGGCGCTGCCGACGCGACACTGCCGCTCGATGCCGCACTGGCTCGAGGCGCTGCTGCACTCGGTGATCGCGATGGGTCCCTCGAATACATCGAGGATCTGCGCGGCGGTGATCAGCTCGGGCTCGCGCGCCAGCCGATAACCGCCCTGCGCACCGCGCGAGGAGATGACGAGGCCTGCGCGCTGCAGGCCCTTCAGCACTTTACTCACCGTCGGACGCGAGAGTCGGGTACGATCTGCCAGCTCTGCCGCGGCGCGATGACGCGCCGGCTCGTGTGCCAGGCTGGCCAGTACCACCGTGGCATAGTCGGTCAATTTGCCCATGCGCAGCATTTGAAAACCCGGCCCCTACAGGGGGCGTTTCAAGTGGGACCATTTTAGTCCTATTTAGTTTCGCATGCCAGCGCTTGTTCCGGGCCTGCACGATCGCGCGGTGGCGCGGTCGCGGAGGCTTGCGGTTTTGTTTATTCTTGTCGCCCCGATACAACCGGAAAGAATCGAGAGAGCACGCATGAACACCGCAGAGCTGGCCACCACCGCCCGCGCCTTGGTCGCGAAGCACCGTGGCATTCTCGCTGCCGACGAGAGCACGGGCACGATTGCCAAGCGCTTTGCAAGCATCAAGCTCGAGTCGAACGAGGAGAACCGTCGCGCCTACCGCGAGATGCTGTTCACGACACCCGGGGCGGGCGAATTCATCAGCGGTGTGATTCTCTACGATGAGACGATCCGGCAGAAAACCAAGGAGGGCGTGCCCTTCCCGAAATACCTCGCCGATCACGGCATGATTCCGGGCATCAAGGTCGATACCGGTGCGAAGCCGCTGGCCGGATTCCCCGGCGAGACCATCACCGAGGGACTCGACGGGCTGCGCGAGCGCCTCGCCGCCTACTATCAGCTCGGGGCCCGCTTCGCTAAATGGCGCGCGGTCATCGATATCGGTGCGCACATGCCGACGCCCTACGCCATCGATGCCAACGCGGCCGCGCTCGCACGCTATGCGGCGCTGTGTCAGGAGGCGGGCATTACGCCGATCGTCGAGCCCGAGGTCCTGATGGATGGCGATCACCCGATCGAGCGCTGCGAGGTGGTGACCAACCACGTGCTGCAGAGCGTGTTCGACCATCTGCACGCAGCCCACATCCATCTCGAGGGCATGATCCTCAAGCCGAACATGGTCATTGCGGGCAAGAAGTGCCCGCAGCAGGCATCTCCCGAGCAAGTGGCGGAGGCCACCGTGCGCACGCTCAAGCGGCACGTGCCGGCCGCGGTGCCCGGCATCGCTTTCCTCTCGGGCGGACAGAGCCCCACCCAGGCAACGCTGCACCTGAGTCTCATGAATGCCCTGGGGCCGCTGCCCTGGGCCTTGACGTTCAGCTACGGCCGCGCGCTCCAGGACACCGCGCTGCGGGCCTGGGGCGGACAAAGCAGCGGCTTGCCGGGCGGTCAGAAGGAGCTGTTCACGCGTGCGAAACTCAATGGACTTGCGGCCGGTGGTCAGTACAAGAGCTCGATGGAATCGGCTGCGGCCTGAGCCCGTTGACGCCCGGTCCCGTGCCACCCAGGGCGTGGGACCCTCGCCGAAAACACATTGACAGCCTCAACCTCCATCGTCGAGATCCGCAACCTGCACTATGCCGCGAGCGGCAGGCCGATCTTCGCGGGTCTTGACTTGGATATCGCCCCGGGGCGGGTCACCACGATCCTCGGACCGAGCGGCACCGGCAAGACGACGCTGCTGCGGCTGATCACGGGGCAGGTGCGGGCCGACTCCGGCACCATCCGCGTCGATGGGGAGGATGTTCGCACGCTGCGCGGTGACTCCCTGTACGCCCTGCGCCGCCGGATGGGGATGCTCTTCCAGAGCGGTGCGCTGCTCACGGACCTCTCGGTGTTCGAGAACGTCGCTTTCCCGCTGCGCGAGCACACGGATCTGCCGGAGCGGCTGATTCGCATGCTGGTGCTCATGAAGCTGCAGGCGGTCGGGTTGCGCGGCGCCGCCTCGCTCATGCCGCAGGAGCTTTCGGGCGGGATGGCGCGTCGCGTCGCCCTGGCACGCGCGATCGTCATGGATCCTGAGATCCTGATCTACGATGAGCCGCTCGCAGGTCTCGACCCGATCTCCCTGGGCATGATCCTGCGACTGATCCGCCGCATGAACGATGCACTGGGTCTCACCAGCATCGTCGTCTCGCACGACGTGAAGGAGATGTCCACGGTCGCCGATGACATGCTGCTGCTGTCGGGCGGCAAGGTGGTGGCGCAAGGCACACCGGCCGAGCTCAAGAGCAATTCATCGGACATCGTGCGCCAGTTCGTCGGTGGTCTCGCCGACGGCCCGGTGCCGTTCCACTACCCGGCGCCGGATTACTTCCACGAGCTGCTCGAGCGCGAAGCGCCATGACCCTGCTGAGTGAGCTGCGGATGGGCCTCGCGCAAACGCTCGCCAAGCTCGGGGCCATGAGCTGGTTTCTGGTGCGCCTCATCGCCCTCGTCCCACGCGCGCTGCCGCGCTTCGGGCTGATCGTGCAGCAGATCTTCAACTCCGGCACACAGTCGATCGTCATCATCATGCTGTCGGGCCTGTTCGTCGGCATGGTGCTCGGATTGCAGGGATTTCAGTTGTTGCAGCGGTTCGGTTCCGCGGAGGCGCTCGGTGTCGCGGCGGCCATCGGGCTCGTGAAGGAGCTCGGGCCGGTGGTGACGGGCCTGCTGTTTGCGGGTCGGGCCGGCACCGCGCTCGCCTCGGAGCTCGGTCTCATGGGCGCTACGGATCAGCTCTCCGCCATGGAGATGATGGCGGTCGATCCCGTGCAGCGGGTCGTGGTGCCGCGCTTCATCGGCGGCGTGCTCTCGATGCCGCTGCTCGCCGCGATCTTCAGCGTGATCGGAATCTACGGTGCGCAGCTCGTCGGCGTGCAGATCATGGGTGTCGATTCCGGAAGCTTCTGGTCACAGATGCGCGCCGGTGTCCAGGGCCGCGACATCACCGAGGGCATCGTCAAGAGCTGCATCTTCGGCGTGGCCTGCAGCTTGATTGCGGTGTACGAGGGCTATTATGCGGTGCCGACCGCCGAAGGCATCGGTCGCGCCACCACCCGGACCGTGGTCACCTCGGCGGTGATCGTGCTGTTTCTCGATTACCTATTGACGTCCGCGTTCCTATGAGGGGTGAGCTGCATGCCTAAGTCGAGCGTGTTGAATCTGGGCACCGGCTCGTTCGTTCTGCTGGGTTTTCTGGCGCTCGCGTTTCTGACGACGCAGACGACGAGTCGAGGTCTGCACTTTGCGAGCCCGCCGCACTACGACGTGACGGCCAAGTTCGACAACATCGGCGATCTCAAGGTCGGTGCGCCGGTGTCGATGGCGGGGGTCGAGATCGGCCGCGTCGCGCACATCGACCTGGATCTGAAGGAATACAAGGCCGTCGTGCTCATGCGAATCAATGAGAAGTACAACGAGATTCCCGTCGACAGTGATGCGAGCATCTACACCCAGGGACTGCTCGGGGGCAAGTTCATCGGGATCACGGCGGGCGGATCCGACACTTTTCTCAAGGATCATGGTCAAATCGATTTCACCCAGTCGGCGCTGGTGCTCGAGAACCTGATCGGTCAGATGCTCGCGCAATACACCAAGAACTCCAGCGCGTCCGGGAACCAGGATCAGGGCAAGACGGGTGCCGCAGCGGCGCCGGAGAAACCGAAATGAGAGATGATTCGATGTGCACGGGTCGCGCGGCGCTGCTTCTGGCAGCCTGCATCACCGGTTCCCTGGCGAGCGGCTTCGCTCTGGCGCAGACGAGCCCCGCGGCTGGCGCGGCGCCGGCCGGCGGTGCAGCCGCCAACTGCAGTCTGGGGCCGCAAGAGATCGTCGAGGACTCGGCGAAGCGTATGCTGGCGGAGCTCGATGCGAACCGTCCTGTTTACGCCAAGGACCCGGCCAAGCTCGATGCGCTCGTGGCCAATGTGCTGCTGCCCCGTTTCGACAGTGAATACGCGGCCCGGCTGGTGCTCGGCGCGTCGTGGCGCACTGCGACTGCGGAGCAGCGCAAGCGCTTCGTGGACGCCTTCTATCATTCGCTGCTGCGCAACTACGGAAACGCGCTCCTCAACTTCACCGCCGACAAGTTCGCGATCATGCCCTACCGCGGTGACTCGACCGACCAGGCGACGGTGCGCACCGAGGTCAAGAAATCCTCGGGCGAGCGTGTGCCCGTCGAGTTCCGGCTGCACAAGACCGACTGCGGCTGGAAGGCCTGGGACGTCGTGATCGAGGGAATCTCGTACGTGAAGAGCTTCCGCACCGACTTCGGTGCGGAAATCCAGCAGAAGGGGCTGGACGAGGTGATCGATCGGCTGGAGAAAGAGGGTGTCCCGCACGCGCCCACCGGTGGATCGTGAGCCGCGCGACGCACGGTACGGCCTCCCTCACGCTCGACGGCGCAGGCCGCGCCCGCGTGGAAGGCACCCTGGGCTTCGCCACCGTGACTTCCCTGCTGCCGCTCGGCGAGCAGGCAATCGTTGCAGGACAGGCGAAGGTCTTCGATCTCGTCGGCGTCACCCGCTCCGACGGTGCCGGCCTGGCGCTGCTCATCGAGTGGGTGAGCATCGCGCGTGCGGCGAGCCATGAGCTCACCTATGAGCATGTCCCCGCGCCGCTCCTGCAGCTTGCGCGCTTGAGCGATGTGGAGCCACTGCTGCTGGAGCATCAGCCCTGACGAGTCAACCGCGTTCGCAGCGGGCCGTTTTCCTCACTGTATGGCTCGTTTCCGTGCCTTCAGGAGAACCCCGATGCGCAAACCCCTTGCCCTCACGCTCGCCGCCGCCATCGCAGGTTTGGCTGCTGCCTCGAGCTCGCCCGCACGCGCCGAGGTCGTCGTCGGCGTCCCCGCACCGGGCGTCGTCGTCACCGCGCCTGTGCTCTATCCGCGACCCTGGGTCTACGGCTATCCGTGGTACTACCCCGGACTGAGCGTCGGGTTCGGCTATCGCGGCGGTTATGGCTTTCACGGCGGCTATGGTTACCGCGGCGGTTATGGGTTTCACGGCGGCTATGGTTACCGCGGCGGTTATGGGTATCACGGCGGAGCAGGCTTTCACGGCGCTGGCTTCGCCCACGGACGCCGCTAGAGCCTGAGTTCGCGCTCGAGCGCTCCAGTCTAAAGCGGCGGCTCCTCGGGGGGCTCGGTGGGGGGTGATCCCTTCGCGGGCGGCGTCTGCGCGGGTGCCGGTGCCTGTGAAGACTCTGGGGGCGGCGCCCCGGGCTGCGGCGCCGAAGGGGCCGCCATCGGTCCCGCGCCTCCCGGTGCCGGGCTCGAGTGCGGCGAGCTCTCGTTCATCCCGGCATCCGGATCGAGAAGCGGCTCCTCCTCGTTCGTCGCGCCGTGGCCTGTGAGGAAGGCGCGGTTCGCCAGATAGGCATCGCGGATCACCGCATAGGGATCGAACGCGTTGCGCAACGTCTCATCGAGCGGCAGCAGTGCGGCGCGCCGGTCGATGTAATACGGCACGTAGGATACGTAGCGCACGGTGGTGTTCTTGACGTACTGGCGCGGGTCCGTGTAGGTGTCGACCACCCTGCCGAACGTGTCGCGCACATCGGAGGGGCCCAGGATCGGCAACTCGACGAACGGACCGGGATGCAGCCCCCACACGCCGAGGGTAAGACCGAAATCGTTGTCGTTCTTGTCGAGCCCTGCGGGTGTGGCGGGATCGAGAATCCCACCGAGGCCCACGGTCGTGTTCAGCACCAGACGCCCAAGATCGTTCGCCGCTTTCTTGAACTTGCCCTGCAGCGCATCGTTGACCATGACCGTCGTCGTCTTCAGATTCGCAAAGAAATTGCTGACGCCGGTGCGGATCGGATGCGGCACGACCTTCACGTAGCCCTTCGCCACGGGTTTCGCGATGTGCCGATCCAGGCTGTCGTTAAAGCGGTAGACCCCGCGATTCCAGGATTCCCACGGATCCTGCTTGGAGCGGGGCGCGTTTGCGGGCAGTGTGACGCACGCGCCCAGGGTCATCGCAAAAGTGAGCACGCACACGCCGCGCGCCAGCCAACGAATCGACATGTCGCTTGCTTTCTCCCTGTCGCACCCATGCGCCTGCGCCCGTGCCGGTCGCAGATCCGGGCATCATATCAGTGACGGCCGTTGCCGCCGTTGTCGTCGGCCACCGTGGTTTTGCGGTTTTTCGGCAGGGCGGCTCGCACATCCTCGAGCATCGCACTGATGCGCGCACGCTGGATCGCATTGAGATCGGGCAGACCCAGGGCGAGCTGCAGCTGGTTGAAGGCCATGTTGAGATCGCCGTTCATCAGGTAGAAGTCCGCCATGTAATAGTAGGAGTCCGCCACGTTGCCGGCGGCGCTGGCGGCTCTGGCGATGAGCTTCGCCTGATTGGGCGTGGGCTCGACCTGATTGAACAGATCGTCGAGGATCATCTGCGCCCGCCGGTTGTCGCCGGCGTGCATGAGCGTATCGGCAAGCCGGATCGTGATCGGCACATTGCGCGGGAAGAGCGCGGAGGCCTGCTCGAGAAGCGCCTGGGATTCCTTGATCTGGTTGTTGGCGAGGTAGGCCTGACCCAGGGCTCCGTAGAACTGCGTCACCCGACCGTTCTCCTTGATGAGCGCCTGCAGCTCCGGGATCGCGCTCGCGGGATCCTTCGCCGCGATCTCCGCGACGGCCTTGCCATAGCGCTCCTCGATGCTCGTCCCGCCGCCGTTCTTGAGCAGATTCGTGTAGTACTGACGCACCGTGACGGGATTCTCGGTGAGCGAGCGCAGACGCTCGCGAATCAGCTCATAGCTGAGCGAATCGGTGTGATAGATGCGCCCGATCTGAGCGGCGCGATTGCGCGCCTCGGCGACGCGCTCGGCGGAGAGCGGGTGATCGATGAGGAACTCGATCTGCCGCACACGGTCCGGAGCGGGGCTGTTGCGCTCGAGCGCCTCGAAGAAGCTCGCCATTGCGAGCGGATCGTAGCCCGCGCTCGCCATCGTCGTGATACCGACCCGGTCGGCTTCGAACTCCTGGGAGCGGGTGTAATTGATCTGGTGCTGGATGGCGGCACTCTGCGCCGCGAGGACTCCCGCCTCCATGGCATTGGGATTGCCCCGGCTGGCGGTGGCTCCGAGGATGATGGCCGCGAGCATGGCGGCGGTGGAGGCGAGTCCGGAATGCGACTGATCGATCAGGCCGCGCACCAGATGGCGCTGCGTGACGTGCGCGGTCTCGTGCGCCATCACACCGGCCAGCTCGTTCTCGCTGCGTGTCGCGAGAATGAGCCCGGAGTTGATGGCGATGAAGCCGCCCGGCATGGCGAAGGCGTTGATCACCGGGTCGCGCACCACCATGTAGTTGAACTGGTGTTGACCTTCCTCGGCATGGCTCGAGAGGCTGTGCCCGATCGACTGGATGTAGTCGCTGACCTCCGGGTCCTCGATGACCACGCCCTGCGCGCGCATCTGGCGCGTCCACGCCAGACCGACCTGATACTCCTCCTCGAGCGAGACGGCAGCGGTCGCGGGGCTGCCGAGATCGGGCAGGTCCTGATTCGTCGCGCTGACATCCGCAGCCCACGCAAAGGTGAGGGTCGCGAAGTACGCGCCGGCAGCCGCGAGGAGGGTCGATGTCCGCAAGCGCCTCATTGGGCCTCCATAAGCTCCGTTGGAGTGCGAGTGGCCCCTAAAGTTCGCTCGTACGGTCCCTCGACGACCGGGGCGGGGGAGGGGGATCAGAGGACCTCGGATGCGTAGTCTGCCAGACGGGAGCGCTCCCCGCGCACGAGCGTGATATGTCCAGAGTGACTCCAGCCCTGAAAGCGGTTGACGACATAGGTAAGACCGGTCGTGGTCTCCGTCAGATAGGGGGTGTCGATCTGGGCGATGTTCCCCAGACACACCATCTTGGTGCCCGGACCTGCGCGGGTCACCAGGGCCTTCATCTGCTTGGGCGTCAGGTTCTGCGCCTCGTCGATGATGATGAAGCGGTTCAAAAAGGTGCGTCCGCGCATGAAATTGAGCGAGCGTATCTTGATCCGGTGCCGCAGCAGATCGGTCGTCGCCCCGCGTCCCCAGCTTCCACCCGTCTGGCTCTGGGTGAGCACTTCGAGATTGTCCATCAGGGCACCCATCCAGGGCTCCATCTTTTCCTCCTCCGTGCCGGGCAAAAAGCCGATGTCCTCGCCGAGGGGGATGGTCACCCGCGTCATGATGATCTCGCTGAAGCGATTGTGATCGAGCGTCTGCGCCAAACCCGCTGCGAGCGTGAGCAGCGTCTTGCCGGTGCCCGCCGGTCCGAGCACGGTGACGAAATCGATCTCGGGGTCCATCAGCAGGTTCAAGGCGAAGTTCTGCTCTCGATTGCGCGAGCTCACGCCCCAGACGTTGTTCCGCTCGCTGCGGTAGTCCACCGTGAGCTCGAGCACCGCGGTGTCGCCCTCGAGCTTGCGCACGATTGCCTCCACACCGTTCTCGCCGGGATCGTAGACGAACTGATTGGGCTGCCATTCGCGAACCAGCGGCCCCCGAATCCGATAGTAGGTGCGGCTCTGCTGCTGCCAGGACTCCATGCCCTTGCCGTGCTTCTCCCAGAAATTCTGAGGCAGGCGCTGCACGCCGCTGATGAGCAGATCGGCATCCTCGATCGTCTTGTCGCTCGAGTAGTCCTCGGCCTGGACTCCGACGACTGCTGCCTTGATGCGAAGATTGATGTCCTTCGACACCAGGGTTACACGCGCGTCCGCGAATTTCTGCTGGAGGGCGAGCGTATCGGCGAGGATGGCGTTGTCGGCGCCCTGACCGGGCAGCCCATCGGGCAGTGCGGAGGCGAGCGCCTGGGTCTGGAAAAACAACCGGCCCGCGGGCGGGCGCTTGCCGTGATTGATCGGCACCGCCGCCGGCAACGAGAGCCCCCGGTCGATCTGTTTCTTCGAGGCGTTGCGCATCAGCTCGTCGAGGAAGCGGCTCACTTGCCGCACGTTGCGTGCGGACTCCGAGAGGCCTTTCTTGCCTGCATCGAGCTCCTCGAGCACGATCATCGGGATATAGACGTCGTGCTCCTCGAAGCGAAAGATCGACGTCGGGTCGTGCATCAGCACGTTGGTGTCGAGAACGAAGATGCGACGCTCCGCCCGCGCCTCACGTCCCTTCGTCACGGTCGCCGCCGCGGACCGCTCGGTGCCGGTCACAATGCCTTCACCGCGCTGAGCACCGCCTCCGCGTGTCCGTTTACTTTCACCTTGCGCCATTCTTGTCGCAGCACTCCCTGAGGATCGATGAGGAACGTGCTGCGCTCGACGCCCAGGTACTTCCGGCCATACATGCTCTTTTCCTGGATCACGTCGTACAGCTTGCACACCTTCTGGTCCGGGTCGCTCAACAGATCGAACGGGAAGGCCATTTTCCTCCTGAACTTCTCATGCGAGTCCAGCGTGTCGGGCGAGATGCCCAGGATCGAGGTCTTCAGCTTCTTGAATTGCGCATGGGCGGCGGCAAAGTCCGCCCCCTCCTGGGTGCATCCGGACGTGTTGTCGCGCGGATAAAAATAGAGCACCAGCGCGCCCCGTCCTGCATCTCCGAGAGTAAAGCGGCCGCCGGTCCCCTCGAGGGTGAACGCGGGCGCTTTCTTGCCGATCGCCGGTCTGCCCATGAGCGGCTCAGTTCTTCACGGGCTCGAAAATGGCATCGAGGTTCAAATGATCGCAGAAGTCCATGAACTCCTCACGCAACACGCCGATGTGCAGCCGGCTCGGCACATTCACGATCATCTGCACCGAGAACATGGGCGCCCCCGTGTGAGCCGCCGCATAGGAGCGCGTCGAAAGCTCCGCGATGTCGATTCCGCGCTGCGAGAAGAACCCCGACAGGCCCGCCACGATGCCCGTCTGATCGAGACAGACGACGTCGATCGAGTAGGGCAGCATGTCGTTGCGCGCGGCCCTCTCCTCGGTGCGCCGCAGCTGGATGTTCATGCCGGTCGCATCGGCCAGCTTCTTGAATTCGCCCTCGAGCTTGGCGAGCGTGTGCCAGTTGCCATTGACCAGCAGCAGCATCGCGAACTCGTTGCCGAGCGAGGTCATGCGGCTTTCGCTGATGCTGCCCCCGCAATCGGCCACCGCCTTGGAAAGCTCGTGGACCATCCCCACACGGTCTCCCCCGACCGCGCAAATGACGATATGTTGTTTCATCGGCGCAAATTCTACCGGATGGGCGCTTGCCACGGTGCAACTCCCCCCTTAAGGTAGCGGATTCTTGAGCTAGGGGATCACTTTCCCGAGGGATCGAGATGTTTTGCGGAAGCTTCGCCGCGCTGGTAACGCCGATGGCAACGGACGGCACTCTCGACTGGGCTGCGTGGGACCGGCTGCTGGATTTTCACGTTCGTGAGGGCTCCGCCGGCATCGTCGTGGCCGGCACCACCGGCGAATCGCCCACCCTCAGCGTCGAGGAGACCGAGGAGCTCACCCGGCGCGCAGTCGCCCGAGTCGGCGGCAAGATACGCGTGATCGCCGGCGCAGGCACCCACTCGACCGCATCGACCATCGCACGAACGCGCCAGCTGTCGCGTCTCGGCGTCGACGCGATCATGCTCGTCACGCCCTACTACAACAAGCCGCCGCAGGAAGGGCTGTATCGGCACTTCGCAGCCGCGGCCGACGCATCCGCGGCGCCGATCATCCTGTACAACGTGCCCGGCCGCACCTCGGTCGATTTGCTGCCGGTCACCGTCGCGCGGCTTGCTCGCCACCCGAACATCGTCGCCTTGAAGGACGCCAGCGTCTCTCTCACGCGCGTTCGCGAGCTCGTCGCGAGTTGTCCGGGATCGTTTCAGGTGCTCTCCGGTGATGATGCAAGCGCCATCGAATGGATGGCACTCGGGGCGCGCGGGGTGATCTCGGTGACGGCGAATGTCGCGCCGCGTCGCATGAGCGAAGCCTGCCGCGCGGCGCTGGCGGGTGATATGTCGAGCGCGCGCGCCATCGACGCGGACCTGCAGCCGCTGCATCGGGAGCTGTTCATCGAGCCGAGCCCGATCCCGGTCAAGTGGGCGGTGATGCGCTTGGGCCTGATGGGCGGCGGCATCCGATTACCCCTCGTCGAGCTGTCGGCGGCTCACCACGAGACGGTGCTGCGCGCAATGCGTGCGGCAGGCCTTGCGGGCGAGGAGCGCGCCGCATGAGCATTGCGCGCGCGACGCTGCTCGCGCTGACGGCCATTTTGCTGTGCGGCTGCAAGTACATACCGTGGCATCCGTTCCAGCACCTCTCGAGCCTCGATTGCCACAAGCGTCAGGACTATCAGCGCGCGAGGCAGCTGCCCCCCATCAAGGTGCCGCCCGGGCTCGATGCGCCGAATACCCAGAGCGCGCTCAGCATCCCGCCGGTCGACGAGGCGCCGCCCGCGCCCGGGCCGCATGACCCTTGCCTCGATCTGCCACCCAAGTACAAGCCGGCGCCACCGCCCAAGGGCCTGAGCGGCTGAGCCGGGGATCCGTTTTTGACGGAGGGTTGAGCCTTCGGTACGCTTGCGGCCCGCTCGCATTCGTTGTACCGGTCGACGGGGAGAGGTGGCCGAGTGGTCGAAGGCGCTCGCCTGGAAAGTGAGTAACACCCCAAAAGGTGTTCGAGGGTTCGAATCCCTCCCTCTCCGCCAACCCGTGAGTCCATGGCGGCTCGCGCCGGCATCTTCGCGACGACTGGCCACGAACCCCGTCAGGCCCGGAAGGGAGCAGCGGTAGAGGCTTTAAGTCGGGCGCCGAAGTCCTGCTGGCGCGGGCTGCCTCCCTGCTCGCTCTGACGAGCGTCTACTGCAACAGCTACACTGAATCCCATGAGCTATATCGCACTTGCGCGCAAATGGCGCCCGCGGCGCTTCGCCGAGATGGTCGGGCAGGAGCACGTGCTCAGGGCGCTGTGCAACGCACTCGACCAAGGCAAGGTGCATCACGCCTTCCTGTTCACCGGAACCCGCGGCGTCGGCAAGACCACCGTGGCGAGAATTCTCGCCAAGTCGCTCAATTGCGAGGTGGGCGTGAGCTCGACTCCATGCGGGGTGTGCGCTGCCTGTCGCGAGATCGATGAAGGGCGATTTGCCGATTTGATCGAGGTCGATGCGGCTTCGCGCACCAAGGTGGATGACACCCGCGAGCTGCTCGACAATGTGCAATACGCGCCGACCCGGGGCCGCTACAAGGTGTACCTGATCGATGAGGTGCACATGCTTTCGGCGCACTCGTTCAACGCGCTGCTCAAGACACTGGAAGAGCCTCCGCCGCGGGTGAAGTTCTTGCTCGCAACCACCGATCCGCAGAAATTGCCCGTGACGGTGCTGTCGCGCTGTCTGCAGTTCAGCCTGAAGCGGCTGCCGGTGTCCCTGATTGCGGCGCGACTGCGGGAGATCGCGGCGGCCGAGGGTCTCGAAGCGGAGCCTGCGGCACTCATGCTGCTCGCACGAGCCGCGGAGGGGAGCATGCGCGATGCGCTCAGCTTGCTCGATCAGCTCATCGCCTTTGGCGGCGGTGTGCTGAGCGAGACGGCCAGCCGCGAGATGCTCGGGACCGTCGACCGCGGGCACGTCGTTCGCATCATCGAGGCGCTCGGACGCTCGGACGGCCCCGCGTTGCTCGCACAGGCGCGCGATCTCGACCGCGACGCCCCGGACTACGATCGGGTCCTCGTCGAACTCGCCGGCGCCTTGCAGCGAGTCGCGCTCTCGCAAATCGTGCCGCAGGCCGCTGCCCTCGATGAGGAAACAGACGCCGCGCTCTGGGAGCGGCTTGGGCAGGCACTGCGGCCGGAGGATGTACAGCTCTATTATCAGATCGCGCTCGCCGGGCGACGCGATCTGCCCCTGGCACCCGACCCGCGCGCCGGGTTCGAGATGGTGCTGCTGCGCATGCTCGCCTTTCGGCCCGAGGATGCTGCCACGGGCGCCTCTCCGCCGCCGCCCGCCGTATCCGCGAAGACGGCCGCATCGGGCGAGAGTTCCGCGGCGTCGACGGGGGCGATCGCCTCCGGCGGCCGAGCGAATGGTGGCCCGGGTGGGCCGGCGGCGCCACGACGGATCACCGCCGGTCCCGGCGCGCCGACGACGGTCGATGCGCAGAACTGGTCCACGGTGGTCGAGGCGGCGGAGCTTTCGGGGATGGCCCGCCAGTTCGCGCTCAACTGCGTGCCGGTGGCGCTCGAGGAGAATGTGCTGCGGCTCAAGGTCGATCCGCAGGCCGCGGACCGGCGCACCCGGCAGATCGAGGAGAAGCTGCAGCACGGTCTCGGGGCCTACCTGGGTCGCGACCTGCGTCTGCTGATCGAGGCCGGCGAGGAGGGACTGCAGACACCGGCGCGCCAGCGCGCGAGCGCGGAACAGGATCGGGTGGTGCGTGCCGCGGCCGCCTTCCAGGAGGATCCAACGGTCAAGGGTCTGCGGGAGCGATTCGGTGCCGAGGTGGATGTCGCCTCGGTCAAACCCACGAGCTAGATTCGAGGAGGTGCGATCATGAAAGGCGGGCTTGGAAATCTGATGCGCCAGGCGCAGCAGATGCAGGAGACGATGCAGAAGGCGCAGGCCGAGCTGGCGGAGCTCGAGGTGACGGGTGAGTCGGGCGCGGGCATGGTGAAGGTCGTGATGAACGGCCGTCACGAGACGAAGAAGGTCTCGATCGAGCCCAAGCTTCAGGGCGAGGATCTCGGGCTGCTCGAGGACCTCATCGTCGCCGCCTTCAACGACGCGACCCGCAAGCTCCTGGCGCGCACCCAGGAGAAGTACGCCGGACTCATGTCCGGCATGAATCTTCCTGCGGGCATGAAGCTGCCGTTCTAGCTCGATGAAGTACAGCGCATCGCTGGCGCGGCTGATCGACACGCTGCGCTGCCTGCCGGGGGTCGGTCCCAAATCGGCGCAACGGATGGCGTTTCATCTGCTCGAGCGCGATCGCGACGGCGGCCGCGCGCTCGCGCAGGCGCTCGCGGAGGCACTCGAGCGCGTCGGCCATTGCAGGCGCTGCCGCATGCTCACCGAGGGAGAGCTGTGCGGCATCTGCGCATCGAGCGAGCGCGAAGTCGCGCAGCTCTGCGTGGTCGAGTCGCCTGCAGACGTGGTGGCGATCGAGCAGTCGGGAGGATTCCGCGGGCGCTACTTCGTGCTCATGGGGCATCTGTCGCCGCTCGACGGCATCGGTCCGGTGGAGCTCGGCCTCGAGGAATTCGAGCAGCTGCTCAAGACCGGCGAGGTGCGCGAAGTGATTCTCGCCACCAATCCGACGGTGGAGGGCGAGGCCACGGCGCACTATCTCGGGGAGCTCGCGCTGCGGCTCGGACTCAGAGTCTCGCGCATCGCGCACGGGGTGCCCGTGGGCGGTGAGCTCGAGTACGTGGACGGCGGCACGCTCGCGCATGCGCTCGCGGGCCGGACCACGGTGTCCTAGGTCCTAGCGCTCCGCCAGACCGTCGTACAGACGCCAGAGGCGCCGGTAGCTCTCGTAGCGGCGTGGCGCGATGAGCTGCGCACCGAGTGCATCGCGTACGGCGCATCCCGGCTCCTCGAGATGCCGACAGTCGTTGAACCGGCAGCGCGGCGCATGTGCCTCGATTTCGATGAAGCCGCGCTCCGCTGCGCGCGCACCGCTCGCGGGCGGTGCAAAGTCGCGCACGCCGGGCGCATCGATCAGCGCGCCGTCCGGACCGAGCGTGTAGCGGCGCGCCGTCGTGGTCGTGTGTCGGCCTTCCGCATCGCGCGTGAGCACTGCGATCTGGGCGTCCGCCTGCGGGACCAGGACGTTCACGAGCGAGGACTTGCCGACGCCCGATTGGCCGACGAGGAGGCTCGCTCCCTGCTCGAGCCGCCGGCGCAGCTCCCCGATCCCGAGGCCCGCGAGCGCCGAGACCTCGAGGCAATCGAGGCCGAGGGCGCGATAGGTCGCAAGCTCCGCATTCAGCGCTCCGAGCGGCCGGTCTGACTTGTTGACGATGAGCAGTGCCTGCAGATCCCTGAGCCGCGCAGCGGCCCAGTACCGGTCCACCAGATACCAGTCGGGCTGCGGCTCGGGCGCGGCGATGATGGCGACCCGATCGAGATTGGCGGCGATGGGCTCGGGCCGGCCGCGCGCGTCGATCCGCTCGAGCACGTTGCGGCGAGGCTCGACGCTCTCGACGGTCGGCACCTCGCCCGGGCGCTCGCGCAACCAGCCGATCCGATCCCCGCAGACGAGGCGCTGCTTGCGGCTTCTCGTCATGCAATGCAGGACCGCCGCGCCCTGTTGCACCAGGACCCCGCGGCCGTAGTTGGCCAGCACGATGCCCGCGCCGCGCTCCCCCGTCACCGGCGTCGCTCTGCTACCATGCATTTTTTCGATTCGAACGTCCTGCAGTGAAATCCGCCGAACACCTCGTCTGGATCGATCTCGAGATGACCGGGCTCAATCCCGACACCGATCGCATCATCGAGATCGCGACGATCGTAACCGACAAACATCTCGCCGTGCTTGCCGAGGGACCGGTGCTCGCCGTGCATCAGAGCGAGGCCGTCATGGCCGGCATGGACGACTGGAACACCCGTCAGCACGCGAGCTCCGGGCTCACCGCGCGGGTCCTCGCGAGCGCCACCGACGAGGCGAGCGCCGAGCGGGCGACGTTGTCGTTTCTCGAGCGCTGGGTCGAGCCGCGCCGCTCGCCGATGTGCGGCAACAGCATCTGCCAGGACCGGCGGTTTCTCGCCCGTCACATGCCGGCGCTCGAGCGCTTCTTCCACTATCGCAATCTCGATGTGAGCACGCTCAAGGAGCTGGCCCAGCGCTGGGCGCCGCACATCGCGCAAGGCTTCCTGAAGAGCTCGACGCACCTCGCACTCGACGACGTGCGTGAGTCGATCCGCGAGCTCGAGTACTACCGCGAGCGGCTGCTGCGCCCGCTGCCCGACGGCTGAGAGCGCAGGGCGCCGGCGGTCATCTTCCGATCGATCAGCGCCCCTTCTCGGTGGCGAGAAACATCCACGTTTCGACCACGGTGTCCGGGTTGAGGGACAGACTGTCGATCCCCTGGTCGACCAGCCAGCGCGCGAGCTCGGGGTGGTCCGAAGGCCCCTGGCCGCAAATACCGACATATTTGCCGCGGCTGGTGCAGGCCTTGATGGCCATCGTCATGAAGGCCTTGACCGCCTCATCGCGCTCATCGAACAGCTTGGCGACCACACCGGAGTCACGATCGAGCCCGAGGGCGAGCTGCGTCATGTCGTTCGAGCCGATCGACATGCCGTCGAAATATTCGAGATAGCGGTCGGCGAGCACCGCGTTGGTCGGCAGCTCGCACATCATGATGTGCTTGAGTCCGTTCTCACCACGCCGCAATCCGTTGTCGGCGAGCAGCTGCGTGACGGTTCTCGCCTCGCTCAAGGTGCGCACGAACGGCACCATGACCTGCACGTTGGCGAGGCCCATCTCCTCGCGCACCCGCTTCAGCGCCCGGCACTCGAGCTCGAAGCAGGGCCGGAAGGTCCGGTCGATGTAGCGCGAGGCGCCGCGGAAGCCGAGCATCGGGTTCTCCTCGTGCGGCTCGTATTGCTTGCCGCCGATGAGATTCGCGTACTCGTTCGACTTGAAATCGGACAGCCGCACGATGACCATCTCGGGCGCAAAGGCGGCCGCGATCTGCGATATCCCTTCGGCGAGCTTCTCGACGTAGAAGCTCACCGGATCGGCATACCCCGCCATCTGCTGCAGGATCGCCTCCTTGATCTCGGGGCTCTGCTTCTCGAACTCGAGCAGCGCGCGCGGATGCACGCCGATCATGCGGTTGATGATGAACTCGAGGCGCGCGAGACCGACGCCGTGGTTGGGAAGACCTGCGAACTCGAATGCGCGGTCGGGGTTGCCGATGTTCATGGTGATCTTGACGGGAATCGGCGGCAGTGAATCGAGCTCGATGTGGCGCTGATCGAACTCGAGCATGCCGTCGTAGACGTAGCCGGTGTCTCCCTCGGCGCAGGAGACGGTGACCGCCTGATTCTCGTGGATCGTGCCGGTCGCGTTCACGCAGCCGACCACCGCGGGAATGCCGAGCTCGCGCGCGATGATCGCGGCGTGGCAGGTGCGCCCGCCGCGATTGGTGACGATCGCCGCGGCACGTTTCATGACCGGCTCCCAGTCCGGATCCGTCATGTCCGCGACCAGCACGTCGCCGGCGCGCACGCGTGACATTTCCCGCACGTCGCGAATCACCCGGGCGTGGCCCGCGCCGATCCGCTGTCCAATGCTGCGACCGCTCACCAGCACCGCCGAGCGCGCCTTGAGGGTGAAGCGCTGGATGGTGCGCCCGGCGCGGCTCTGAACGGTCTCGGGTCGCGCCTGCAATATGTAGAGCTTGCCGTTCGCGCCGTCCTTCGCCCACTCGATGTCCATCGGCGTGCCGTAATGATCTTCGATGATGAGCGCCTGTCTCGCGAGGGCAATGATGTCGTCCTCCGTGAGCGAGAAGCGCTGGCGGTCCGCGGCGTCCACCTCGACCGTGCGCACGCGCTCTGCCGAGCCGGGCGCGGCATAGATCATCTTGGTCGCCTTCTGCCCGAGATTCTTGCGCAGCACGGCACGCCGCCCGGCGCGCAACGCCGGCTTGTAGACGTAGAACTCGTCCGGGTTCACGGCCCCCTGCACGACCGTCTCGCCGAGACCGTAGGAGGAGGTGATGAAGACCACGTCGCGAAAGCCCGAATCGGTGTCGAGCGTGAACATCACGCCGGCCGCGCCGAGATCGCTTCGAACCATGTGCTGGACGCCCACCGAGAGCGCGACCGAGTCGTGATCGAAGTTGTTGTGCACGCGGTATGCGATCGCCCGGTCATTGAAGAGCGAGGCATACACCTCGTGCATGCAGGCGAGAACCTGCTCCTGGCCGCGCACGTTGAGGAAGGTCTCCTGCTGACCCGCGAAGGAGGCCTCGGGCAGATCCTCCGCAGTCGCCGAGGAGCGTACGGCGACGGCAAAATCCGCCCCCTGGCCCATGGCGCGCCAGGCGGCGATGACCTCCTTCTCGAGCCTTTCCGGAAATGGAGTGGCGAGCATCCAGTCGCGGATCTGGCTGCCGACGACGGCGAGCCGCTGCACGTCATCGACGTCCAGGCTCGCGAGCAGCGTGCGGATGCGCTCGCCCAGGCCGTTCTGCGCGAGAAAATCCCGATAGGCATGTGCGGTGGTCGCGAACCCGCCCGGTACCGTCACTCCAAGATCCGCCAGCCCCGAGATCATCTCGCCGAGCGAGGCGTTCTTGCCGCCCACCAGCTCGATGTCTGTCTTCTTCAATTTGTCAAACGGAATGATGTAGGGATTCATGACTGATCGCTTGTCGGACGATGGGTAAAGTGAAACACTTTCGAGGCACGGTTGCATGAGGCCCCAAAGTTACCCCGATGAAACGCACCGTTTTCTTTGTGTCGGATCAGACGGGCATAACCGCCGAGACCATGGGGCACAGCCTCTTGACGCAATTCGACGGCATCGAATTTCGTCAAGTGACTGTGCCATTTATCTCCACTGTTGACAAGGCGATCGAGGCGGTCCGCAAGATCGATCTGGTGACCAAGCACGAGGGGGTGCGGCCGATCGTCTTCAGCACCCTCGTGCAGGAGGATGTGCGCAACGTGGTGCGTGGAAGCACCGGCTTTTTCCTGGATTTTTTCGACCCGTTCCTCGCGCCGCTCGAGCATGAGCTCGCGACGCAATCCTCGCACGTGATGAGCCGTACGCACCGCATGGCCGATACGCATTCCTATGCGATGCGCATCGACGCGACCAACTACGCGCTCGCGAACGACGACGGGTCGGTGGTGCGCGACTACGAGCGCGCCGATGTGATCCTCATCGGCGTCTCGCGCTCCGGCAAGACGCCCACCTGCCTGTATCTGGCCATGCAATACGGCATCTTCGCGGCGAACTACCCATTGACGGAGGATGATCTCGAGTCGCGCAAGCTGCCACGCGCGCTCGAGAGCTGGTCGCAAAAGCTCTTCGGGCTCACCATCAAGCCGGACCGGCTGCAGCAGATCCGCAATGAGCGCCGGCCCGACAGCCGCTACTCCTCGCCGCGGCAATGTGCGTTCGAAGTACGGGCCGCGGAATCGTTGCTCGAGCGTCACGGGATTCCAATGATCGATGCGACGGAGTGCTCAATCGAGGAAATTTCCAGCCGTATTCTCGACCGCACCGGCATCGAGCGGCGTCTGCGCCCCTGACATTGCGCTTTCGCGTGGTATAGTCAAACCATGATGATCGCCGATCAATGGTGCAGGACGTCGTGGCGCGCGAGGCCGGGAAGCTTCGTCAGCCTGATGACTCTCTATGAGAGCAATTACGTGCGGCTCGGCTGGCTGGTGAGCAACCTGCGCGCGCTAGAGGAGCGCCGCGTGTCGCGCGTCGACTCGGACTGTGATCTTCATCTCACGCCGATCGAGAGCGCGCCCTACACGAGTCTGCTGCGGCTCACGTACGAGTTCATCTGCGAGGGCGTTCGCATCCGCGATCCGGACCTGGAAGTATGCGTTTATCACGATGCGCGACTCGCCGAAGTTCGCAGTTTTCGTGGCTTCCAGCGCCACGCGCAGCTCCACGCCCTGCAGACCGGACTCAAGCGTGAACTGGATCAGCGCTGGACGCGCAACATGATGCTAAACAAATGGTTGGAGTATTGTGCCGAGCGGGGCCATCACTTCTAGTGGGTAATGCCCCGTGGGAGTCCCGCACGCAATAGTCGAGGCGGGACCTTGATCGACAAGCTGAGTTTCCTCAAGAGCGGGCTGGAGAGCGGCGGCGTGAGTGCCGAGGAAGAGCGGCTCATGCAGCTCTTCCAGAACCGCGCCGGCTTGAAGAAGGCCTACGCCGATCTCAAGGACGAATTCCACCTTCTGCGCGACCGCCTCAAGCAGCAGGAGGGCGCGACCATTCGCGTGCAGGAGCAGCTCGATGCCCTCGCGGATCTGCTCGCCGACCCGCGGACGGCCTTCGGGGCCCTCGTGTTCTTCCAGTTGCGCGGCTTGTGGAAGAGCTGCCATCAACAGCTCTCGAGCTTTGCCACCGACCTGACCCATCAGCAGGAGAGGCGCGAGAGCGCACGTCACAAGCTCGATTGCGAGACGCTCAAGAGCGAGCGGCTGAAGGACGTCGATGAGCGGCTCGCCGCCGCCTCGATGGCCGCCGACGAGGAGCGTGCACGGCTCGTCGCGGCGCAACGCGAGCTCGATGCGCTCACCGCCTTCTGGCATTACTTCAGGCGGCGGCGCGGGCAACGCTCGGTCGACGCGCAGAGGCAGGCGCTCGCGGGAGCCGATGCGGCCGTGGGCGAGCTGCATGCCGAGCGCAGCGCCATCGCCAACGAAGCGCTGCCCGAATTTCCGGGGATATCGCTCAATGCCCGCCGCAACATCAACCTTGCGATCATCAGCTACGCCGAGTCGCTCTGCGAGCACGCCGATGAGTTCGGTGTCACCGCCATCGCCAAGGAAGCGGTCGCGCGCCGGGTGCACGAGATGAGCTTCGGCACGCGTGCGGAGTGCGAGGGGTACATGCAGCGGGTGCAGAGCGCGATGGCCGCGGTGTCCAATCACAAGCAGATCGTCGCCGGCGTGCGCTTCAAGCTCGAGCGGCTGCGCGGTCTGTGCGAGTACCGCAATTCCGCCGATACCGTCCCGACGGCCGAATCGCTCACTGCGGCGGCTGCACAGCCCGATGCCTCGAGAAAGGGGGCCAACGCGAGCGGCTGGAACGTGCTCGCCGAGGATTACTGGGATCTCTACACGCTGCTGCTGCGCTAAAGACCCCTACTGCAGGTCGGTGCGCCGCGCCTGCGTCGGTGCGGCCTTGCCGTGGGGCGCGAGCGTCGCGAAGTCCGCGGCAATCTGTGTGGTCTCGTCGAGGATGATCCCCGGTGCGGCATCATCCTTCACGTCCTCGAGCGCTTTGGCGGGCGCAACACCGTGTGCGGCCCGCCAGGCGTTCTCACGCGCCAGGCGCTCGCTGTCGAGGCGCTTGCGCTCGGCTTCGCGGGTCTTGATGTTGAGGGACACGGTCTTCTGGTTGCGCATGGTCTCGAGCGCCGAGATGTCCTCGCGCAGGTAGCGGAAGTCGGCGCTATCGGCGGTGCGCTCCTCGTGCAGCTTCTCCAGGCTGGTTGCGATGGGTTTGAGGTCCCCCTCGGTCTTGAAGCTCGCGGGCTCGATATGGTCCCACGGCAGCGCACGGTCGCGGGTGCTCTCACCGACCTCGCTTGCATCGATGAGCGAGGGCAGGGTGATGTCCGGCGTCACGCCGCGATCCTGAGTGCTCTCGCCGGTGATGCGGTAGTACTTGCCGATGGTCACATTGAGCTGCCCGAGCTCGGGCTTGCGTCCGAAGATCGTGTAGTTGAGAGGGTGTGCATTTTGCACGGTGCCCTTGCCATAGGTCTGCTGGCCGATGATCAGCCCTCGACCGTAGTCCTGGATGGCCCCGGCGAAGATCTCCGAGGCCGATGCGCTGAATCGATCGACCAGCACGATGAGCGGGCCCGTGTAGAAGATGGCCGGATCGGGGTCATCATCCACCTCGATGCGTCCGGTCGTGTCGCGCAGCTGCACCACCGGGCCGCGGTCGATGAAAAGTCCGGTGAGCGACTCGGCCTCCGGGAGATAACCGCCGCCGTTCGCACGCAGATCCATGATCAGCACTTCGGCGCCATCCTTGCGCAGCTCGCCGATGAGGCGCTGCACGTCGCGGGTGGTGCTGCGAAAATCCTTGGCTCCCGCGCGGCTCGCATCGTAGTCCTGATAGAAGCTCGGCACGGTGATGATGCCGATCTTGATGTCGCGCCCGTTGCGCTGCACCGTCCGCATGCTCTTGTGCGAGGCCTGCGCCTCGAGCGACACGCGGTTGCGGGTGAATTCGACGATCTTCTGGGGCGAGCCCGGTGCCGCGCCCGCCGGCAACAGCTGCAGGCGCACCAGCGTCCCACCCGGGCCGCGGATCTTCTGCACCACATCATCGAGGCGCCAGCCGATGACATCGACGAGCTCGCCGTTCTTGCCTTCGCCCACCGCCGTGATGCGATCGTTCGCGCTCAGCTTGCCGCTGACGGCGGCAGGACCGCCGGCAATCACGTCGATCACCGTCACGTAGTCGTCGGTGAGCTGGAGCGAGGCGCCGATGCCCTCATAGGAAAGGCTCATCTGGATGTTGTATTCCTCGGAATTGCGCGCCGAGAAATAGTTCGAGTGCGGATCGAGCGACAGGACGAAGGCATTCATGAAGGCCTCGAAGACGTCCTCGGGCTTGCTCTGGTCCATGCGCTTCTGCACGTGCTCGTAACGCTTGCGCAGAATGTCGGCGACCTCGGGCCACTGCTTGCCGGCGATCATGAGCGAGAGCGCGTCGTTCTTGACGCGCTTGCGCCACAGCTCGTTCATCTCCGCCGCGTTCGCCGGCCAGGGTTCCTTCTCGCGATCGAAATTGAAGGACTCATCCACATCGAAATCGGGTTTCTTGGCGAGCAGCGAGATCGCATAGTCCATGCGCTCGCGGCTGCGCTGCTGAAAGCGACGGAAGATCACGAAGGCGGGCTCCACGTCGCCCGCCTTGATGGCATCGTCGAGCTGGTAGCGATAGCGCTCGAATTCGGCGATGTCGCTCGCGTAGAAGTAGCTGCGGCCGCCGTCGACCGCGTCGAGGTAGCGGTCGAGGATCAGGCTCGAGAGTCGATCATCGAGCGGCGCGCGCCGATAGTGCTCGCGTGCGACGATGTCGCTGATGCGGCGCGCAACGTAGCTCTCCTGCTCGGTGGGTGCGAGGGCCGTTGCGGCGGTGGGTGTGGCGGGGGCGGGTGGAGTCATCGCCGCGCCGAGCAGTGCTGCGAGTCCCACGGCGGCCGTGCACACGGCGATGGCGCTCAACCAGCGCGGGCGCTGGGTCCTGTTGACGTTCACCTTGCCCTTTCTCCTGTAAACTGCGGCCTCTTAGCCCGAAGGCTAGTCGAGCCTCTGCTGCAAGCCAAGTGTATACGAGCCCGAAGATATGCGTCCGTTCACGGTTTTGATCGGAATCGTGCTGGGATCGGCCGCATCGATCACCTTCAGCCTCTGCGCCGTGCTGATCGTGTTCGCGGTCCTGGCGGGCCGCCATCCGGCGCTCTCGCAGGAGTTTCCCCGCGTCCTCACCGGTCTGTGCGCATTCGCAAGTCTGACCGCCGCCAGCGCCGGTAGTTTCGTTGGTCAGTTGCGCTCGCGCGCCTGGCGCGGCTGGGCTTATGTCGCAATGCTCGTGTGCCTCGGCGGAGTCGTCCTGCTCTACTGGCCGCGGCGCTCCTGAGGAGCGGCGGAGGAGATCATGCGGCGACCGCTCCTTGCGCTCCTCGGAATGCTTCTCACCGGTTGTGCGAGTACACACAAGCAGCCGCCCCCCTCCACCGATGTCGACGACCTGCTCTTCCGGGAGGAGGTCCGGATGCTCGCCTCCGACGAGCTCGAGGGTCGCAGGCCGGGTACCCCCGGCGAGGACAAGACCGTCGCGTTCCTGACCGCCCAGTTTCGCAAGCTCGGCCTGAAGCCCGGCAACGGCGAGAGCTTCGTGCAGCAGGTGCCGCTGATCGAGGCCACTGCGAGCGCTCGACCGACCTTGACCGTGCTGGGGCGGGCCGGGGCATTGCCGCTCGCCTTTGGCACGGACATGGTGCTGTGGAGCCCGCAATCGGACCCCGCCGTGCGGCTGGCCCACAGCGGCGTCGTGTTCGTGGGCTACGGCATCGTCGCTCCGGAGTACGACTGGAACGACTATGCGCAGCTCGACGTGCGCGGCAAGACGGTCCTGGTTCTCGACGGCGATCCGGGCGTCGCCAGCCGCGATCCGACCCTGTTCAAGGGAAATGCGCTCTCGGTGTATGGGCGCGCGGCTTACAAGCTCGAGGAAGCGGGGCGCCAAGGGGCCGCCGCCGTGCTCCTCGTGCATGACGAGCGCAGCACCGGCTACGGCTGGGACGTCGTGCGCAACACCTGGTCGGGTCCCCATCTGGAGCTCGCAACCACGGCTGCCGACACCTCGAGACCCGTGCTGGCAGGCTGGGTCACGGCGGCCGCGGGGCGCATCCTGCTGGGTGCAGGCGGCCAGGATGCCGACGCGCTGCTCGCTGCGCCAGCTCGACGCGGCTTCAAGGGGGTGGCGCTCGCCGTCAGCATCGATGCGACGCTCACGAGCACGATCCGGCGTTTCGATTCGACGAATGTGGTCGCAACGCTCGCGGGCGGCGCGCGCAAGAACGAATATGTCATATTCAGCGCCCATTGGGACCAGCTCGGGCGCACCGCCGAGGGGGCGATCTTCAGCGGCGCCGTCGATGATGCGAGCGGTGTGGGCGGCCTGCTGGCGCTCGCTCAATCCTTCGCACGCACCCGCCCGCCCCCGGATCGCTCTTTGTTGTTCATCGCCTTCACCGCCGATGAGACGCAATTGCTCGGTGTGCGCTATTACCTGGATCATCCGGTCGTGCCGCTGAATCTGACCGCCGCCGTGCTGTGCCTCGAGGATCTGCACATCGGCGGCCGCACGCGCGATCTCATCGTGCTGCAGGCGGGCAGCTCCGAGCTCGAGGAGTACGCGCGCGGGGCGGCGCTGCTGCAGGGTCGGGAGATGCGCCCGGATCCGCGTGCGGAGCAGGGCATTTACTATCGCTCGGACGCCATCGAGTTCGCCCTGCGGGGGGTGCCGGCCCTGTATGCGGTCTCGGGCATCGACGATGCGGCGCGCGGTCCCGCCTTCGGGCAGGCGCAGCTCGATGAGTACTACGCGCACCGCTTCGGTGAGCCGTCGGATCGATATTCCGAGGACTGGGACGTGGGGGGCGCAGTCAACGATCTCTCCCTGTACTACGCGGTGGGGCTGCGCGTGGCGACGATGCACCGCTTTCCTCGCTGGTATCCAAACAGCGAATTCAGCGCGAGCCACCGGCACGCGCGGGAGACCGGCGGAGGGTGAGGCCTGAGGCGAATCCGCCGCAGCTCAGCGCTTGCGGATGCGCTCCCAGTTCTTGCGACGATCGAAGCTGCCCGAGCTGTTGTACGGGTCGAAGCCGCGTTCCTCGGCTTCGATCCGCGGCGACTTGCCGGTGATCTCGAGCGATTCGTCATCGGTTGGAGCGGCGCGTTGCGCCTGCCGCAGCTCACGGGTGCCGTAGCTGAAGTCTGGTTTCTGCGTTCGCGCCGCAGGTCGATCGGTGGCCATGCTTCCCTCGCTACAAAAATAAGGTCGATACGCGAGGCCCTCATTCTTGTGTGAAAGGCTCTCCCGCTCGATGTTCCCAAATTGCGACAAGGAGTTCGCCGCATGCCTCAAAAACTGTGATGCGCTTCGCACGACATGCAACCTAATCGCGAACTTGCGCGACATAACGTCGCAGCCGCCCGGTCGAGCGGCGAAGTCTTCAGGCGCTGCGCGGCGCTGCGCGTGCCGGCGTGCCCGCCAGCACGCTCGGCAGCTGGTGATCGAAGGGTACGCTGCGATTGCGCCCGCGCAGCTTCGCCGTATAGAGCGCCTGGTCGGCGGCCTTGACGAAATCCGCGACCGAGGCGAAGGCGGTCTGTGTTCCGTGCGTCGCGCAGCCGATCGAGATCGTCACGGTGGCGTGCTCGGCGCCGACCACGTGGCCGGTGTTTTGAAAGGCGCTCACGATGCGTTCGCAGATCGCCCGCGCGGTGTCCGCGTCGGTCGCCGGCAGCACGACCACGAACTCCTCGCCGCCGTAGCGGGCGATGAGATCGGTCTCGCGCGTGTTCCCGCGCAGGATGCGGGCCGTCGCCTGCAGGATGCGATCGCCCGCCTGGTGTCCGAAGCGGTCGTTGATGCGTTTGAAATGATCGAGATCCGCGAAGGCGACGCTCAGCGGCCAGTGGTGACGGGTCGAGTGCTCGAACTCGCGCTCGAGCACCTGATCGAGATAGGCGCGATTGTAGACACCGGTGAGCGCATCGCGTCGCGTCTCCTCCTCGAGCTCGATCGCGCGTGTATTCGATATCTCGGCGACGGTGCGCAGAGTATTGATCTCCCGCAAGGCCTGCAGGCTGCGCAGCATCAGCGCCTCACGGGCCTGCTCGAGTATCAGCTCGGGGTGCTGGCGTCCCAGCAGATCGGTCTCGAAGATCGCCTCGGTCTCGGGCAGCATGGCGCCGATCGTGCCGAGCACCTGGCCGAAAGCGAGCTTGTCGAGGCCGAGGCTGCGTTCGGCGGCGAGCGCGGTCTCGGCGAACGCCCGATGCGCCGGGTCGCGCAGGAAAAGATCGGCCACCGGGCCGGACAGCGCGACGCAGCGCTCGAAGACCTGACCCGGATCGGCGCTCACCGACAGCTCGAGCCGGTGGCTGTGCTCGATCGCGCGGTGCAGCCGCTCGGGTAGATTCCAGGTGCGCATCAGCCAGCCGCCGATCTCCGCATGGTCGGCGCCGAGCCGCCTGCGCTCGAGTGCCGCGAGCGCTGCGTGGTCCTGCTGAATCGACTCACCGCCCCGATAAAGCTCGGGCACCGCCTTGTCGAGGGCGAGCACGCCGATATCCTGCAGCAGCGCGGCGAGAAATATTTCCTCGGCGAGAGATTGATGCAGGGCGTCCCCGAGCGCGCGCGCGGCGGTCGCTGCGACGAGCGCCCGGCGCCAGTAGAGCGGGTAGCTGATCCCGTTCGACTTGCCAGTTCGCAAGCTCTTCACGAGCGAGAAGCTGAGCGCCAGTGTCAGGGTTGCATTCAATCCGAGCACGACGAGCGCCTGACGCAGATTCTCGCTCTTGCGACGCTGGGCATAGAGCGGGGAGTTGGCAATGCGCAGGATCTTGGTGGACAGCGCCGAGTCCATGCCGAGCGCCTTCGCCACCTTGCCCATCTCGATGTCCGGGTCACGCGCCAGCTCGATGATGTGCGTCGCCACGCCGGGCGGCGAGGGAAAGCTCACCAGCGACCGAAGGTGCGCTTCAATCTCAGCATTCAATGGACCGGCCCTCGGAACCTACGGGATGGATCTCGCTCTACGCTTGGTCGAGATAGCGTCCGGGCTCCGGGGAACTTGAGCGTCGGATTGGGGGATTGGACTAATTTCGTGACGCAAAAGGCGCTCGGGGCCCGGGAGGGCCCGCCTCGGGCGCAATGCCCCTTTCGTCAGGTGCGGTAGGCGCTGCCGACCCGCCACCAGGCGGTGAGCAGCCGAAACAGAACGTACAGGCCGTAGGGACCCAGAAAGACGATCCACGCGGACGGCGAGCAGTTCGCGAGCCCGGAGAAGACGCTCCGGTAGATGAGGGCGGCGCTGGCGCCCTCGTAACGGCCGAGCATCGAGGAGCCTGCCAGAAAGATGAGGAGCGGCATCAAAGCGCAGCCGATGATCAGCGCAATGAGCGCGAGCGTGAGCTCACGCCACCAGCCGCTCAAGCGCTGCCATCGTCGATAAAGCACGAAGCGGGCCATGGCTCATTGTAGCGGAACTGCCTCGCGCGCCGCGCCAGGCGCTACACTGCGTGCGATGCGCACGGCAGTCATCGGCGTCGGCTATCTCGGTCGCTTTCATGCACAAAAATACGCGAGCCTTGCCGGCTCGACGCTGGTCGGTGTCGCCGACCCCTGCGCCGAGGCGCGCGAGCGGGTGGCGGCCGAGCTCGGTGTACCGGCGCATGCCGATCATCGCGAGCTGCTGGGACGCGTCGATGCGGTCAGCATCGTCACGCCGACGCAGGCGCATTTCAGCGTGGCGCGTGATTTCCTCGAGTCCGGCGCGCACGTGCTGGTGGAAAAGCCGATGACGGCCACTCTCGCGGAGGGCGAAGCCCTGGTCGAGATCGCGCAGCGCCGCCGCCGGCTCCTGCAGGTCGGGCATCTGGAGCGTTTCAACGCCGTGGTGCAGGCGGTCCAGCCGATTCTCACCGTGCCGCGGTTCATCGAGTCCGCGCGGCTCGCGCCCTTCAAGCAGCGCGGCACGGAGGTCGACGTGGTGCTCGACCTCATGATTCACGACATCGATCTCATCCTGTCGATCGTGCGCTCCGAAGTGATCTCGGTCGATGCCATCGGCACCAGCGTCTTTTCCCCCGAGATCGACATTGCCAATGCGCGCTTGCGCTTCGCCAACGGGTGCGTCGCGAACGCGACCGCGAGCCGCGTGAGCCTCAAGACCGAGCGGCGGCTGCGGCTCTTTCAGGACGATGCGTATCTGTCGATCGATCTGCATCAGAAGGTGCTCACCGTGATCCGCAAGGCCGAGGGGCTCGGCGCGGACGGGAACCCTCAGGTGGACATCGCCGAGAGCAACTTCGAGCAGGGCGATGCGCTCGGTATCGAGATCGGCGCTTTCCTCGACGCCATCGAGCGCGGCGGTCCGGCGCCGGTGAGCGGCGAGGACGGTCTGCTCGCGCTGCGCACCGCGCTCAGTATCACGGAGCAGGTGGCGAGCTCGCGCGCCGCATTCTCTTCCGCCTCTCAGTAAATGGGTGCGCCCGTCCCACCGCCGGGCGGGGGCGGTGTGGCGGGAGGCATTGCTGCGGGCGCGCTTGGGGCGGGCGAGGGAGCGGGCGAGGGAGCGGGCGAGGGAGCGGGTGTTGCGGTGGGAGCGCCGGGCAGCGGGGCGCCATAACCATAAGGCGACTGACTCGAGAGCGTCACCCGGTCGACGAAGTAGCGGGTGTCGGCGAAGCATGAGGTCGGAACTCCCACATGCTCGGTATAGTGCAGCTGAACCCACGAGCCGACGGCTTTGTCGAGCGCCTCGCCGACCTTGCGATCGCGCACGCTGAACTCCCAGATCTTCGGGGCAACTCCCGGCATGAGGTAGAGAGCCAGTTCTCCCTCCTCGGTCTTGCACACATATCCGCGGCGGGAAAATTTTTGCAGCACCCCGGCGCGCTCACCATCCGAGTACGCCCAGTGCAGACTCACCCACGTCCAGCCGGCCAGGGCGCCGACCAGCAGCACGAGCAGCGCGAGCGTGCTGCGCAGGCAGCCGCCCCCGCGTCGGGGGGGCAAGCCGGGAGGGTCCAGAGTGTTCATTATAAATCAACTCAAGTAGCACACGTAAGGCACTGAATATTAATGTTTTTAAATCCAAAATCCGCGCAGCCCGCGCAGCGACTGCACTGCCCCCCGCAGTGAGTGCACTCGCGCCGCGCTCACGAGAATGGTGGAGCCGGGGGGAATCGAACCCCCGTCCATAAGCCCTACGCTTCAAGATCTACGTACGTAGCCCTGCCTATTGTTCTCACCACGCGCTACCCGGTGGGCGGGGAAAGCGTGCGGCCAGCCCGGTAGCGATTCGCAGACGGCACCCCGGACACGTGCAGTCCACTAGCTGATGAGCGCTACCTCTGATTCGTTCGCATCAGCACGAGGCGGTCAGAGTTCAGCTGCGATTAGGCAGCTAGAGCGTAGTTGTCTTCGTTGGCAACTATAAGTTTGCAAGCAGTTTTACGAGGAGCCTACACCTCGATACGCACCTGAAGGTTCGCGACCCATGTCGAAACCGGTCGGCCCCTTGGTGATGCTCATACTACTCTTCCGCGGTCCGGGCTACCAACACGCGGGGGCCGCCGCCCTCCGCGCGACTCGCTAGCGCCGACTCGCCTTGAGAATGCGGCCCTTGTCGCGCTGCCAGTCGCGGTCCTTGTCGGCGGCCCGCTTGTCGTGCTGCTTCTTGCCCTTGGCGAGCCCGATCTCGAGCTTGGCGCGTCCGGCCTTCCAGTACAGCCGCAGCGGCACCAAGGTATAGCCGCGGCGCTCGACCGCGCCCACGAGGTGGTCGAGCTCGCGACGGTTGAGCAGCAATTTACGGGTCCGGGTGGGATCCGTATCGACGTGCGTCGAGGCGGAGTTGAGCGGCGCGATGTGCGCACCGAAGATGAAGGCCTCCCCGTTCTTCACGTACACGTACGCTTCGGTGATCTGCCCCTTGCCCGCGCGCAAGCTCTTCACCTCCCAGCCGAGCAGGGCGATGCCTGCCTCGTACTGGTCTTCGATGAAGTAATCGAACCGCGCCTTGCGATTGATGGCAATCGGCGGCGGTCCCGAATCGGTCTTTTTCATGTGACGCAGTCTAGCGGCTTTTCGGCGCGGCCCGTGGCCGCCACTCGCGCGCTTTCATTGTGGCGCCCGTCGATTTCCCGGAAAATCCTGGCTCCGCGGCAATGCGCCGCTCGAACAGGCCTCAAGCTTGCACACCGTAGAGCGCAGCGCCCTGGTGCCTTACACGGCCGAGCAGATGTTCACGCTGGTGAACGATGTCGTCCGCTATCCGGAGTTCCTCCCGTGGTGCGTGGGCGCTCGCGTCGAGCCCGAGGGCACGGATGCGATGCTCGCCACATTGAAGATCGCGCGCGGCATGCTGCGCACCGAATTCAAGACACGCAATACCGGAGAGCCCGGCCGCAAGATCATCATGCAGCTGGTCGAGGGGCCGTTTCGCCACTTGCGCGGGGAATGGGCTTTCGAGCCGATCGCCGAACGCGGCTCCAGCGTGCGCTTTCGAGTCGAATTCGAGTTCAAGAACCGCTGGATGGCGGCGGCGCTCAATCCGGTCTTCGACAGCGTCTGCCGCACCACGGTCGATGCTTTCGTGCTGCGCGCGCAGCGCATCTACGGCCCGGAGCGCGCGTGAGTGGCTCCGTGACCTCGCCGCCCCGCATCCGCGTGGAGGTGGTGTACGCGGAGCCCGGTCGAGCCCGCAGCCGCAGCTTCGATCTCAGCGCGCCGGTGCGCGTCGCCGATGCGCTCGCGGCGGCGGCGGCGGATCCGGCCTTCTCGGGCATCGCGCTCGCCGATGCGCCGCTCGCGGTCTTCGGCCGCCGCGTCGAGCGCGAGCAGCTTCTCGAGGACGCAGATCGGCTGGAAATTCTGCGCCCGCTCGCGCTCGATCCGCGTGCCGCCCGGCGCGCGCGCGTGCAGGAGGCGCGCAAGCGCCGCCGCTAGCGCATCGCCGCCTGCGGCGGCAGCGCCGGCTCTAATAGATTCGTCCGTTCTTGAGCTTCGCCGCGTTGGCGTCCTGGCGCGCCGCTTCCTCCGCCGTCGGCTTGTCGATGCGCGCCACCTTCTCGTCGTCGAAATAGACCGTGACGCGGCGCGAGTCGACGTGCCGGGTCCGACCCTTCTTGAGATAGTAAATGTAGTCCCAACGGTCTTTGACGAACGGGTCCGCCACCATGGGGGTGCCCAGGAGATAGCGCACCTGGCTGCGCGTCATACCGGCCTTCACCTGCTCGACCGCCGCCTGATCGAGGAAATTGCCCTGCTGGATGTTGATGCGATAGACGCAGCCCGAGCTCAGCAGCCCGAGCATGAGAACGAGGAGAGGAGTTCGCATCGAGGTGGTGTGCTGCCTTCAGTTGGCCGATAATTGCGCATGGATGATACCGGATGGCCGAGGAGCCTGCCTGCCCGCATGCCGCACCGACTTAAAGCCCCGCCCAGCAGCGAGAGCAACGATCTGCGCAATGCAGGTCTGAAGGTGACGCTGCCGCGGCTGAAGATCCTCGACATCCTCGCCGACGGCTCGCGCCACATGAGCGCCGAGGACATCTACAAGAAGCTCCTGCAGTCGAACGAGGATGTCGGCCTCGCGACGGTGTACCGCGTGCTGACGCAGTTCGAGGCGGCGGGTCTTGTCACGCGCCACCACTTCGAGGGTGGCATGGCGGTGTTCGAGCTCAACCAGGGCGCGCACCACGATCACATCGTGTGTGTGGACTGCGGCCGGGTGGAGGAGTTCATGGACGGCGGCATCGAGGAGCGCCAGCAAGCCGTCGCCCAGCGCCTGGGTTTCGAGATCAGCGATCACTCGCTCATCCTCTACGGGCATTGCCGCCGCACCGACTGCCCCCACCAGAAGCGTCCGCGTTAGCGCGCGCGGGAGCGGGCGGCGCGCGGTGCGGCGCCACGCGATGCGCCGGCCACCGGACGTGCGGCCGGGGTCGCGAGCATCTCGCGCGCATGCGCGCGCGCCTGCTCGGTGACGTCGACGCCGCCCAGCATGCGCGCGAGCTCATCGACGCGCGCGGCGAGCGAGAGCGGCTCGACGATCGTGCGCACGCCGCGCCCTTCGCTGCGCTTCGAGACCTTGAGCTGCTGATGCGCCTGTGCGGCCACTTGCGGCAGATGGGTGACGCACAGCACCTGCGTGCTGGCTCCGAGGGCACGCAGCTGCCGCCCGACGATCTCTGCGGTGGCGCCGCCGATCCCGGCGTCCACCTCGTCGAACACCATGCAGGGCAGCCGCGCGCCGGCGCTGGCCGCGACCTGCACGGCGAGACTGATCCTGGAAAGCTCGCCACCCGAGGCGACCTTGGCGAGGCTCTTCGGCGGCAGGCCGGGATTCGCGCTCACCAGAAACTCGATCGCATCCTGGCCGTACGCCGTCACCGGCTCGCTCGAGGGCTCGACACCGGCCACGAACCGACCGCCCTTCATGCCGAGCACCTGCATGAGCTCGCTGATGCGCTCGCTCAGCAGGGTGGCGGCACGCCGCCGCGCCGCTGAGAGCCGTTCGGCCTCCCGGGCATATTCGCCCGAGACGCGCCCCAGCTCCTCCTCGAGGTGAGCGAGGCTCTGCGCGGCCTGCGTGAGGGACTCAATCTCCGCGCGCAGGCGCGCGGCCTGCTCGGGTAGCTGCGCGGGGCTGACGCGGTGCTTGCGCGCGAGCGATTCGATCGTGGCCGCCTGCCGCTCGATTGCCTCCTGATGCGCGGGATCCATCGCGAGGGCCCCGAGGTAGTGGCGCAGGGCATCCGCCGCCTCGCGTGCGCAGATCCCGGCCTGCGCGACGAGGGCGGCGCTCTCGCCCAGGGCGGGGTCGGTATCGGCCACGCTGCGCAGCGCGCTCGCCGCCCGCCCGAGCAGATCGTGCGCGCTCGCCTCTTCGCGCTCGTACAGGGCCTCGAGCGCGCTGCCCGCCGCTTCGGCGAGCCGGCCACGGCTCGAGATGCACCGCTGCTCCACGAACAGCTCCTCGATGGCGGTCGCGCTCGTGACCTCGGCATCGAGCTCGCTCAGCTGATAGCGCAACAGGTCGAGGCGCGCATCGCGGCTCTGTGCGGCGGTGCGCAGCTCCTCGAGCTGCTCGCGCACCGCGCGGTGGCGCTCGTACAGCGAGCGCACCCGGCCGGGCAGAGCGGGGTCGTCGAGCTGCGCATCGAGGAGCTGGCGCTGCGCCGCGCGCCGCACGAGCCGCTGAAATTCCTGCTGTCCGTGGATCTCGATGAGCGACTCGGCGAGCTCGCGCAGCAGCTGCACGGGCACCAGCTGCCCGTTCACATAACAGCGCGTGCGCCCATCGCCGCCGATGACCCGGCGCACGAGCACCTCATCCTCGTGCTCGATCGATTGTGCCTCGAGCCAGGCGCGCGCCGCCGGCGGGAGCGGCGCGAAGGCGGCCGTCACCTCGGCGCGCTCGGCGCCCTCGCGCACGACATCGGCGGCCGCGCGCCCGCCGGCAATGAGCAGCAGTGCATCGACGACGATCGACTTCCCCGCTCCCGTTTCCCCCGTGAGCGCCGTCAGCCCGGGCTCGAGCTCGAGCTCGGCGGCATCCACGATCACGAAATCCTTGAGCTGCAGTGACTGAAGCATGCAGTGCCTCGTAGCTAGTCGCCGGCGGCGTTATGACCGCCGCGGCCCCAGTGCAGTTTCGAGCGCAGCAGCCGGTAGTAGTCGTAGCCGGGCGGATGCAGCAGGGTGATCTCGAGACCGGAGCCTTCGACGAGGAGCTCATCGCCGAGCTCGAGGTCCCCGAGGACCGTGCCATCGCAGGTCACTTGCGCGCGCGCCCCCGGCCGATCCGACAGCCTGATCTGCACGGCACTGCCCGCCTTGACCACGATCGGCCGGTCGCTCAGCGTGTGCGGGCTGATCGGCGCGAGCACCCACACGTCGAGGTTCGGCTCGACGATCGGGCCGCCGCAGGAGAGGGCGTAGGCGGTCGAGCCGGTGGCGGTGGCGATCACGATGCCGTCGCCGCCATGCGAATTCACGAAGCGTCCGTTGATCGAGGTCTCGAAGTCGAGCGTTCGACCGGTTTCCCACTTGTTCACCACCACATCGTTCAAGGCGAGCGCACGCGCTGGAGCGAGGCCGCGCCGCTCGAGGCGCGCGGCGATGAGCGAGCGGCGGTCCTCGCTGTAGCGCCCCGAGAGCACGGCCTCGACGTCCTCGAGCATCGACTGCGGGCTCACGTCGGTGAGGAAGCCGAGGCGCCCGCGGTTGATCCCGAGCAGGGGCACCGCATGGCCCGCGACCAATCGCGCGGCATAGAGAAGCGTACCGTCTCCACCGATGGCGACGATGAGGTCGGCGCGCCGGGCGAGCTCGGCCTCCGGACAGGCCAGGATGCTGTCCTTGGGGAAGGGAAGGAGGGCCGCAGGATCGACCAGGGCGCGCTCGCCGCGCGTCTGCACGTGCGAGGCAAGGCTCAACATGCACTCGGCCACGCGCGCATCACGAGCATTGCCGACGAGTGCGATCGATTTGAAGGGGTGCGGCATGGCGGATCGCTCCTTAATAGCATGCCGCTTCGAGCCGGTCATGCGCCCTGCGCGTCGATCCGTCGACTTTCAGGTCCCCCGGGGCGCTGCGACCCCCCGGACTTGACTTCGTTCGGATACGATAGGTAGGTTCGAAGTTGCCCATGGATCGCACCTTGACAGAAGGTACCGATGAGACGCTGAGCGGGCGGGCGCAGCTCCTGCTCAAGGCGTTGATCGAGAGCTACATCCGCGACGGCAACCCGGTCGGCTCGCGCACCCTGTCGCGTGACTCGGGCCTCTCGCTCTCTTCGGCCACGATTCGCAACGTCATGGCCGATCTCGAGGATCTCGGCTTCGTGGCCTCCCCGCACACCTCCGCGGGGCGCATCCCGACCGACAAGGGCTACCGCTTCTTCGTCGACTCGCTCCTCAAGCTCAAGCCCCTCGAGCAGTCCGAGGTCGAGGAAATCGAGCGGCTCGTCGCCCGGGAGGTGAGCGACGGCCGGGCGCTCGTGCAAACGGTCTCGCAGGTGCTCTCCAACGTGACCCACATGGCCGGGCTCGTGACGCTGCCGAATCCGAACTACGTCTCGCTCTCGCACATCGAGTTCATCGGGCTGTCGGAAAATCGCGCGCTCGCCATCATGGTGATGAACAACCGCGAAGTCCAGAACCGGGTGGTGCAGCTCGACCGGACCTACAGCAGCGAGGAGCTGCGGCGCGCCGCGAACTATCTGAACGAGGCATTCAGCGGGCGCTCCCTGCCCGAAGTACAGCAGCTGCTCGTCAAGCAGCTGCAAGAGACCCGCCAGCACATGAATCAGCTCATGCAGGATGCGATTCAGATGGCGCAGCAGCTCCTCGAGCGCAAGGGCGAGGATGAGGTCGAATACGTGATCGCGGGCGAGACCAATCTGATGGGTTTTGCGGAGCTCTCGAACGTCGATCGGCTGCGCCGGCTGTTCGAGGCCTTCAACGAGAAGCATGACATTTTGCGTCTGCTCGACAGCTGCCTGCATGCCGAGGGCATCCAGATCTTCATCGGGCAGGAATCGGGCCATCGGATCCTGGACGACATCAGCGTGGTCGCCGCCCCCTACATGCTCGATCAGCAGGTGATCGGTGTGCTCGGCATCATCGGCCCCACCCGCATGGCCTACGAGCGGGTCATCCCGATCGTCGATGTGACGGCAAAACTCCTCGGCTCGGCCTTGAACGCCCGCAAGTAAGCCCCAATCTGCCCCTCTCGCGGGGATTCGCCCCGTCAGCGAGGGCTGCATGAACGATCCGAATCCGGCAATGAGCGAAACGCAATCCGGCGGGGCTTCCCCGCACGCTGCTGCGCCGAATGATGTCCTGGCCGCCGCCGAGGCCAAGGCGCAGGCGAACTGGGACTCCTATGTGCGCGCAGCGGCCGAGTTCGACAATTACCGCAAGCGCATGGACCGCGAGCTCGAGAACGCCCGCAAGTACGCGATCGAGCGCTTTGCCCAGGAGCTGCTGCCCGTGGGCGATGCCCTCGAGGCGGGGATGCAGGCCGCCGGCTCGAACCCCGGGGCGTTGCTCGAGGGGGCGCAGGCGACCTTGCGGGAGCTGCACCGCGCCTTCGAGAAGGCGGGTATCAAGGTGATCGACCCGACCGGCCAGACCTTCGATCCGGCCTGGCATGAGGCCATTCTCGTCCAGGAGAGCCCGGACCATCCGCCCGGCGCGGTTCTCTCGGTCGTCCAGAAAGGCTACTCGCTCAACGGACGCCTGCTGCGGCCGGCCCGGGTGGTCGTGAGCAAGGCCCCGGAGGCGGGGTGAAATACTCGCGCGCGCGCCGATTGAAAAATCCGCCGCGACACCCAATTTAGCGATCAACTATCGGATTCATTCAGAGGGTATCGAACATGGCCAAAATCATAGGCATCGATCTGGGGACGACCAATTCTTGCGTCGCGATCATGGAGGGCGGCAAGCCCAAGGTGATCGAGAACAGCGAGGGAGATCGCACGACCCCCTCGATCGTTGCCTTCACCAAGGATGGGGAGGTTCTGGTCGGCCAGTCCGCCAAGCGCCAGGCCGTCACCAATCCGCAGAACACGCTCGCCGCGGTGAAGCGCCTCATCGGCCGCAAGTTCTCCGACGAGGTCGTTCAGCGCGACATCAAGATGGTGCCCTACAAGATCGTCAAGGCCGACAACGGCGATGCCTGGGTCGAGGTGCAGGGCAAGAAGATGGCGCCCCCCGAGGTGTCCGCCCGGGTGCTCATGAAGATGAAGAAGACCGCCGAGGACTATCTCGGCGAGACCGTCTCGGATGCCGTCATCACGGTGCCGGCGTATTTCAACGACTCGCAGCGCCAGGCCACCAAGGATGCCGGCCGCATCGCGGGGCTCAACGTCAAGCGCATCATCAACGAGCCGACGGCGGCCGCGCTGGCCTACGGCCTCGACAAGGAAAAGGGCGACCGCAAGATCGCGGTCTACGACTTGGGCGGCGGCACCTTCGACATCTCCGTGATCGAGATCGCGGAGGTCGATGGCGAGCGTCAGTTCGAGGTGCTCTCCACCAACGGCGATACCTTCCTCGGGGGCGAGGATTTCGACCTGCGCGTGATCAACTACCTCGCCGATGAGTTCAAGAAGGAGAGCGGCATCGACGTGCGCAAGGACCCGCTCGCCATGCAGCGCCTGAAGGAAGCCTCGGAGCGGGCGAAGATCGAGCTCTCCTCGAGCGAGCAGACCGAGATCAACCTGCCCTACATCACGGCTGATGCCTCCGGGCCGAAGCACCTCAACATGAAGTTGACGCGCGCCAAGCTCGAGTCGCTGGTCGAGGACCTGGTGCAGAAGACCATCGAGCCGTGCCGCATCGCCCTCAAGGACGCCGGGCTCACGATCAAGGACGTGGGCGAGGTGATCCTCGTCGGCGGCCAGACCCGCATGCCGCTCGTGCAGCGTGCGGTGCGCGACCTGTTCGGCCGCGAGCCGCGCAAGGACGTCAATCCGGATGAGGCGGTCGCCGTCGGTGCGGCCATCCAGGGCGGCGT
The DNA here is from genome assembly GCA_035307465.1 of Steroidobacteraceae bacterium. Taxonomy (GTDB): domain Bacteria; phylum Pseudomonadota; class Gammaproteobacteria; order Steroidobacterales; family Steroidobacteraceae; genus Bog-1198. The sequence goes on along the minus strand of DATGIA010000008.1, from coordinate 913 downwards.
GCTCGCGGGCGACGTGAAGGACGTGCTGCTGCTCGATGTGACCCCGCTCTCGCTCGGCATCGAGACCCTGGGCGGCGTCATGACCAAGGTGATCGAGAAGAACACCACCATCCCGACCAAGGCGGCGCAGACCTTCTCGACGGCCGACGACAACCAGACGGGCGTGACGATCCACGTGCTGCAGGGCGAGCGCGAGCGCGCGGCCGACAACAAGTCCCTCGGGCGCTTCGATCTCACGGACATTCCGCCGCAGCCGCGCGGGTTGCCGCAGATCGAGGTGACGTTCGACATCGATGCGAACGGCATCCTCAACGTCTCCGCGAAGGACGTGAAGACCGGCAAGGAGCAGCGCATCGTGATCAAGGCCTCGAGCGGCCTGTCCGAGGCGGAGATCAAGCGGATGGTGGCGGATGCCGAGGCGCATGCCGAGGAGGACAAGAAGTTCCGCGAGCTGGTGGCCGCACGCAACAAGGCCGATGCCACGGTGCACACGATCGAGAAGGCGCTCAATGATCTCGGCGACAAGGTTTCCGAGGACGAGAAGCGCTCGGCCACCGAGGCGATCGCCGCGGTGAAGACCGCCCTCACGGGCGACGATCGCGAGGAGATCGAGCGTCGCACCCAGGCCCTCGAGCAAGCCTCGAGCGCGGTGCTGCGCAAGATGTACGAGCAAAGCTCGGGCGGCGGCCCGGGTGCGGGCGGTGCGTCCTCCGCGGGCGCGGCCGGCGGCGAGAAGGGCCCGAAGGGTGAGGATGTCCTCGATGCGGAGTTCGAGGAGGTCAAGGAGAGCGATCGCAAGAAGGCCTGATGCGCCGGAACTGCGTCGCATCTCCCTCTGAAGGTCCCGAACCGCCGGTGCACTTCGTGGCGCCGGCGGTTTATTTTATGGGATGTGGGCGCGGATGATCGGCCT
>DATGIA010000007.1:0-36129 GCA_035307465.1 Steroidobacteraceae bacterium | reverse complement strand
CGCGCGTGCTTGCGGGCCCGCGCGGGTCGCCAACGGCTCGCTGGGCGAGCCGCACCCCGTTCCTGATCCGCCGCCGGAGGCGGCCTCAGCCGCTAGTGCGCGGCGTGAGTATGGTGGTGATGATGGTGATGGTGGCTGCGGTGATGGTGCTTGTGGGGCGGATCGGCCCAGCTCGCGTTCGCCGCCAGCAGCATCAGCACCATCATCCCGAGTAACGTCTTCATCGTCAGTGAGGTTCCCTTGGTTCCGATCCCTCGACCGGTCGGGCGCCAGCATACTGATTGGCGGCGGTTTCGCCAGTCCCGCAAGGCCTGCGGCAGGGGCCGCGAGCGGACACCGGCCCTCCGCTCTGAGGACTTTCGGCAACTGAGTCGCGGCTCGCGCCAGGGCCGCAATACGCACTCCTGCGCAGCGTGCGGGCCATCCGCGTCTTTTCCGCAACAGCGCGTCCATTTGACAAAGGGAACGAAGGCGTTTCTCATACGGCGACAACTATTCCGGGGATCGACGGGATGCGTCATTGAATACTGTCTCTGAGCCGAAACCGGTCTCGGAGCCTGTTGCGACGCTGGATGTCGCGGTCACTCATGCCAAGCGGCTGCTGGAGAGCAAGCCTGACTTGGCGGCCGAGCAGGCGCGCGCGATCCTCGAGGTGATTCCGGGACTTCCCCAGGCGCGGCTCATTCTCGGCGCGGCCCTGCGACGGACCGGCCGTGCCGCCGCAGCCCGCGAGATCCTGGAGCCGCTCGGCCTCGAGCAGCCCAAGGCGGCGCCGGTGCATCTGGAGCTCGGGGTCGCTCGCGCGGAGTCCGGCGCACTCGAGGCAGCCGTCGAATCCATCCGCCGGGCGGTCACTCTGCTTCCTGAATCCGCCGATGCTTGGCGTCTGCTCGGCGATTATCTCGATGCGCAGGGCGATTCGGAGGGCGCGGACGCGGCGCGGCTGAGCTACGTCAAGGTCGCGGCCCGCGATCCCCGGCTCAACGCGGCGGCCACGGCCTTGCTCGACAACGACTTACCTCAGGCTGATACCCGCCTGCGGGCGCACCTGAGCGCGTATCCGACCGATGTCGCCGCCCTGCGCATGCTCGCGGAGGTTGCGGGGCGGCTGCGCCGCTATGCCGATGCCATCGAGCTGCTCGAGAAGTGCCTGCGCCTCGCACCGAGCTTCGACGCCGCCCGGCATAACTATGCGGTCGTGCTCAATCGGGCCGCGAAGCCGGCCGCGGCGCTGCCCGAAGTCGAGAGACTGCTTTCGAAAGAGCCGCGCAATCCCGGCTATCTCAACCTCAAGGCCGCGATTCTCGCCAACCTCGGCGAGTACGCGCGCGCGATCGAGGTGTACCGGGCGGTGCTCGATGCCCACCCCCGTCAACCCAAGATCTGGATGAGCCTCGGCCATGCGCTCAAGACCCAGGGCGAGTCCGCACAGAGCATCGCCGCATATCGCTGCGCGATCGAGATGCAGCCGGGTCTGGGCGAGGCCTACTGGAGCCTTGCGAACCTCAAAACATTTCGCTTCGGCCCAGAGGACATCGCGGCCATGCGGCGCGCGCTCGAGCGCGGAGACATCACCACCGAGGACCGGCTGCATTTCGAGTTCGCGCTCGGCAAGGCGCTCGAGGACACGCAAGCGTACGAGAGCTCGTTCAAACACTACGCCAAGGGCAACGCCATTCACCGCCAGCTGCACCCCTACAGCGCGGAGGAGAATTCGCGCTTCGTTGAGCGCAGCCGGCGGCTCTTCACCCGGGAGTTCTTCGAGCGGCGCGCCGGCTGGGGATCGCCGGCGGCCGATCCCATCTTCATCGTCGGGCTGCCGCGGGCGGGCTCGACGTTGCTCGAGCAGATTCTCTCGTGTCATTCCCGGGTCGAGGGCACCGTCGAGCTGCCCGACATGCCGCAGATCGTCAGCGAGCTCGCGGGACAGGACACGGACGAGGCCGCCTTCTTCACGGCGGTCGAGGCGCTCGAGCCCGGGCGCGTGCGCGAGCTCGCGGAGCGCTACCTCGCCTCCACGCGCGTGCATCGCAAGCGCGGCGCGCCGCTGTTCATCGACAAGATGCCGAACAACTGTCTCAACGTCGGGCTCATCGAGCTGCTGTTGCCGAACGCACGCATCATCGATGCCCGGCGCCATCCGTTCGGTTGCTGCTTCTCGGCTTTCAAGCAGCACTTTGCCCGCGGCCAGAGCTTCACCTACGACCTCGCCGACCTCGGGCGCTACTACCGCGATTACGTGGGCTTGATGGCGCATTTCGATGAGGTGCTGCCGGGACGTGTGCACCGCGTGTTCTACGAGACCCTGATTGCGGACACCGAGCGGGAGGTGCATCGGCTGCTCGCCTATTGCGGCCTGCCCTTCGAAGAGCAATGCCTCAGGTTCTACGAGAACGATCGTCCGGTGCGGACCGCGAGCTCGGAGCAGGTGCGATTGCCCATCTATCGCGAAGCGATCGACCAGTGGCGTCATTATGAGCCGTGGCTCGGGCCGCTGAAACACGCGCTCGGGCCCGCGTTGCAAGACCTCTCGGGAGAGGTGTCCGTGCATGATTGATGAGAGCCGGATCGAGTCGCACGCGACTCGGTCCGCGCTGACTTTCCGAACAATTCAATCGAAGGGGGCTAGGGGAACATCATGATTCGCAGAACCGCCATCAGGCCTGACCGCTCAGCGGCCGCGCCGCGCCTGTCCGAGCGTCCAAACCCGGCGCTCGGCCGGCTGCCGCTCGCCTCGGCCATCTCCGCAATCCTTGCCGGCAGCGCGCCGCTCGTACATGCGGACACGACTGCAAGCGACACCCTCGAGGAGGTCGTGGTCACGGCGCAGAAGGTGACGGAGAACCTGCAGAACGTGCCGGTCAGCATCGAGACGCTCAGCACCCAGAAGCTCGAGCAGCTCAACATCGTAAACCTCGACACCTATGTCGAGTATCTGTCGGGCGTCACGACCATCAAGAGCATCGGCCAGGGCGGCAACGGTGTCGGCACGACGCACGTCTACATGCGCGGTATCAACTCGGGCCAGGACGGCAATCATTCCGGCTCACAACCGACGGTCGGCACGTATCTCGATGAGCAGCCCGTGACCACGATCGACGGCACGGTCGACATTCATACCTACGACATCGCGCGTGTCGAGGTGCTCGAGGGTCCGCAGGGCACGCTCTACGGTGCGAGTTCCGAGGCGGGCACGATCCGCATCATCACCAACAAGCCCGATCCGACCAAGTTCGAGGCCGCCTACCAGCTGAGCGGCAACACCGTGGATCATGGGGGCCAGGGCTGGGAAGCCGAAGGATTCGTGAACATCCCCCTGGGCGCGATCGCCGCAGTGCGCATCGTCGGCTGGGACGAGCACGACGCCGGGTATATCGACAACGTTCGAGGAACGAACCGCAATGCCGGCATCGTCGATGGGCAGCGGTCGTTTCAGACCTGGACGGGCGCGACCGGGCTGACCCTGAGCAGCACGCCAAGCTCCAATTACAACACCTCAGAGACGAAGGGCGGCCGCATGGCTGTCAAGCTCGATCTCGGCAACTGGACGGTCACGCCGAGCTTCATCGGACAATCGATCGCCTCGAACGGCTACTCCGGCTTCGACCCGGCCGTCGGCGACCTGCAGATCGTGCATTTCGGTCCGGAGAACGATCAGGATTCGTTCACGCAAACCGCCCTCACCGTGGAGGGCAAGGTCTCCAACTTCGACATCACCTATGCGGGTGCCTGGTTCACACGCGCGCAACGATCGATCGCAGACTATGCCGACTACTCGTACTTCTACGACAAGTATTACGGATCGGGCGCCTTCTGGACCAACAACGCCGGGCTGCCCGCCGAGCCGCAGGAATTCGTGCTGCAGCAGAACCACTTCACCAAGATGAGCAACGAGCTGCGCCTGTCGACGCCGCAGGATCTGCCCCTCAAGGGGGTGATCGGCCTGTTCGAGCAGCGCCAGGTGCACGAGATCTGGCAGGACTACGTGCTGCCCGGGCTCAATGGCAATCCCTACACCTTCAACCCGCAGGGCCTCGCGCAGGCGTTCGACATCCCGGGTCTCAACAACAACTCCATCTGGCTCACGGATGAGGAGCGCGTGGATCGCGATTACGCCGCGTTCGCCCAGGTCACCTGGGACTTCGGCGCCGGCTGGTCGCTCACCGGTGGTTTCCGGCAATACCGTTACGATAATTCGCTACAGGGTTTCTACGGCTATGCGCTCGGCTATACCGGCCCCGGTGAGCATTCCGGCCAGGCGACCTGCGGACCGCCCGGGAAAGGTGGATCGCTCATCACGCAATATCCCAACTACGCGCCGTTCCATTTCGCGCCCTGTACCGATCTGAACCTCACCGCCGTATCGGCGAACGGCCATACTGACCTCTTGCGCTTGAGCTACAAGTTCGATCCCGATCACATGATGTACGGGACCTTCTCGACGGGCTTCCGCCCGGGCGGCGTCAACCGCGTTTTCGACAAGAACATCGGCGCCATCTATCCGCCGTACGGGTCGGACGAGCTCAAGAACTATGAGATCGGCTGGAAGACACAGTGGTTCCAGGAGCATCTGCGCTGGAATGGCGCGCTGTTCTGGGAGGAATGGAAGAACTTCCAGTTCTCCTATCTCGGCCCGAACAGCGTGACCGTAGTGCAGAATGCGGCATCGGCGCGCAGCCGGGGCATCGAGTCCAATTTCGAGTTGTTGTTGGGCAGCGGCTTCACCCTGTCGGGGAGCGCGACCTTCCTCGACGCCAAGCTCACCAGCAGCTTCTGCGGTACGACCACGTTGGCGTTCCCGACGAGTTGCCCGAACCAGCCGAGTGGCGCCTCCGGCTCGCCCATCACCTTCGCGGACGGCTCAGTGGTGAAGGGTCCGTATGCGCCTTCGGGCTCGCCGCTTCCCGGCACGCCGCGCCTCAAGTTGAACCTCATCGGGCGCTACAACTTCTCGATCGGGGACTGGAACGCGTACGGACAGGCGGCGTATGTCTATCAGGACGCCTCGGTGCCGCTGATGTTTCCGATTTTCTACAACAACGGACCGCAGGGTCAGCAGCATCTGGGAACGCTTCCTCCCTACAGTCTCGTGAATCTGGCGGGCGGGGTGGGACGCAACAATCTGGACCTGACGCTCCGCGTGGAGAACGTCTTCGACAACCGGGGCGAGATCACGCGGATCGCCTCCTGCACGCCCACCACGTGCAACCAGCCGTACGTGTTCCCGGTGCAGCCGCGCACGATCTGGGTGCAGGTCGCACAGAAATTCTGACGCGGAACGTCTCGAGTGGGGTGGGACAGGGAAGTCCCACCTGCGAGGGCCTCGGCTCATGATGTCACTGTTGCGCAGCCTCATCGCTGCGTGTCTGACCGCTGGACTGTGCTCGGCCGCGGTGCACGCCGAGCGCGCGCCCGTGCTCGGTCAGATCGACCTGCCGCACCCTTACTATTACCGCGAGATGTTCCTGCCGCAGCTCACGAGCGGCCCGAGCGCGCTCGCCTGGCTCCCCGACGGCACCGAGCTCGTCTACTCCATGGCAGGCTCGCTCTGGCGCCAGCGGGTACCGGGCGCAGGCGGCGCTGCGACGGGCACCAGCGCCCCCGCCCCCGCCAGGACCGCCGCGACCGCGCCGGCCGTGCTCGCCGAGGCCGGACCGGCTGACGCTGAGCAGTTAACCGCACCCCTCGATGCCTACGACTATCAGCCCGACGTCTCGCCCGACGGTCGCTGGGTAATCTATTGCTCCTATTCGCACGATGCGGTCGAGCTCTGGGCGCTCGACCTCGCGCGCGGCACGACGCAGGCCCTCACGCGCAACGGCGCCGTCAACGTCGAGCCGCGCTTCTCCCCCGACGGCCATCGCATCGTCTTCACCTCGACGCAGTATCACAAGCGCTTCCATATCTTCACCGCGGACTTCGACGAGGGGCGCCTCACCCACACGCAGCGCCTCACCGGCGAGCGCAGGAGCGATCTGCCCCGCTACTACTACAGCCCCTTCGATCACGAGATCAATCCGGTGTGGACGCGCGACGGGCGCGCCATCCTCTATGTTTCGAATCGCGGCCATATCTACGGCACCGGCGGGTTCTGGCGCTTGAGCGTACGCTCGGGCGATGGGGCGGGCGCGGGCATGGGCGCCGATCCGACCGACGGCGTGCTGCCCGATGCCGCCGCGCACGAGCTGCACTACGAGGAGACCAACTGGAAGGCGCGCCCCGATCCCTCACCCGACGGCTCGCGTCTCGTGTACAGCTCCTACCTCGGGCAAACCTGGCACAACCTCTGGCTGTTGCCGGCGGACGGTGGCGATGCGTTCCCGCTGACCTACGGCGATTTCGACATGACCTATCCGCGCTGGTCGCCGGACGGTACGCGCATCGCCTTCATCTCCAATCGTGAGGGCGGCACCGGCATCTCGGTGGTGAGCGTGCCCGGCGGCCTGCCGACGCCCCTCGCGATCGGTGCGCGCCATTACCTGCACCCGCAGGCGCGACTCGAGATCGAGCTCACCGATTCGAGCGGACGGCCGGGCTCGGCGCGGGTGTCGGTCACCGATGCGCACGGGCTCGCGCACGCACCGGCCGAGGCCTGGATGCAGGCGGATGATGGCTTCGATCGCAAGCTGCGTCCCTTCGAGCAGCATTACTTTCACGCGTCCGGGCGCGTGACGCTCGACGTGCCGCCGGGCGAGGTGATGGTGCGCATCGCGCATGGAATGGAGCGGGCCATCGAGCAGCACCCTCTCGCGGCCCTCGCCGGCGCGACGAGCCGCGTGCGGGTGAATCTCGAGGAGGGCCTCTGGTCGGTACCCGCGAACGGCCGCTGGGTGAGCGGGGACGTGCACGTGCACATGAACTACGGCGGCACCTATCGCAATACGCCGGCGCATCTCGCCGCCCAGGCGCTCGGCGAGAACCTGGGGCTCGTGCACTCCCTCATCGTCAACAAGGAGCAGCGCTTTCCCGACATCGTCTATGACGGTGCGCAGCGCGATGCCGCCTCCACGCCGCAGGCGCTCGTCGTTCACGGGCAGGAATACCACACGAGCTACTGGGGCCATCTGGGACTCCTCGACATCGCCGGAGGCATCGTGCTGCCGGGCTACGCCGGCTATCCGCACACCGCGGCCTCGAGCCTGTACCCGATGAACGCGGACGTCGCGGATATCGGTCATGCACGCCACGCGCTCGTGGGCTACGTGCACCCCTTCGACGATCCACCCGAGCCGATCGCTCATCCGAAGGAGCCGCTCACGATGGAGCTGCCCGTCGACGTCGCGCTCGGCAAGGTCGACTACCTCGAGATACTGGGCTTCAGCGATCACCGCACCACGGCGAGCGTGTGGTACCGGCTGCTCAATCTCGGATTTCACATTCCCGCCGCGGGCGGCACCGATGCGATGGCGAATTTCAGCTCCCTGCGCGGCCCGGTGGGCATGAACCGGGTGTACGTGCGCGTTCCGGAGGGGCCGCTGCGCGTCGAGGACTGGCTCGAGGGCCTGCGGCAGGGCCACAGCTTCGCGACCAATGCCCCGCTTCTCGGCTTCAGCCTGGGCGAGCGTGGTGCGGGCGAGCGCGGCCCGGGTGAGACGCTCGAGCTTACGCGCGCCACGGCGGCCGTGCCCTTCAGCGTGCGGCTGCGATCGATCGTTGCGGTCGATCACGTCGAGCTCGTGTGCAACGGCGAGGTGGTGCGCGAGCTCAGCGCGCACCGCGCCGTCGATCGGCTCGAGCGTGCGGGCAGCATCGCGCTCTCGCGCAGCGGCTGGTGCCTGCTGCGTGCTTCGAGCAGCGGAGCGCGCGATGAGGTGCTCGACAATTATGTCTATGCGACCACGACGCCGGTGTACGTGAGCGTCGGCGGCGCGAAGCCGCGCTCGAGCGAGGATGCGCGCTTCTTTGCGGCCTGGATGGACCGCTTAAGCGAGGCAGCCGAGCGCTATCCGGACTTCAACAATGCTCAAGAGAGAGCGGGCGTGCTCGCGCACATCGCGCAGGCGAAGGCGGTCTACGTCGCGATGGAGTGACATGCGGGCTCGCGGGAAGCTTGCGGTCCCGTGTGGCGGCCGCACTCCAGGTTAGAATTTCCAGAGGAGCGACAGCCCGCTCGTGCGTGGCTGGTTGGTAAACATGCGCGTGCGCGTCGAGGCGGAGTAGTTGTCCGAGAGGAATTCGGACAGGGCCGCCTGCTTGTCGAGCACGTTGCTGACAAACAGGTCCAGCTCCCAGGCTCTGTGTAGAAGCCCGGCCCGCAGATCGAGGAGCGCGTAGTCGCCCTGGAAGGTCGAGGGGTCGGTGCGCTGGAAGTCCGGATACGAGCGACCGACGTACTGCGCATCCGCGCGCAGGAAGCCGTCGTAGCCGGGTTGCACGGTGAGCTGGTACTTCGCGCTCGCAGTCGCGTTCCACTCGGGGACATTCTCGAGCTGCTCGCCCCTGAGTCCTCCCAGATTTGGAGCGTCGGCGCCCAGCACCGCGTGGGCGTAGCCGACGCCACCCGAGAGCTGCCAGTGGGAGCCGAGAAGGCCCGTCATCTCGAGCTCGCCGCCGTGCACGATCGCCGACCCGGCGTTCTCGGTGATCTGGTATGAGCAGGGCAGCGTCTCACCCTGCTGCACGTTGCTCCACTTGATGGAATAGATCGCGGCGTTGACGGTGAGCCTGTTGTCCAGCCAGCGGGTCTTCGCGCCTGCCTCGTAGTTCCACAGACTGTCCGGCTGATAAGGACCGTAGTCCTGACCGCAGCCCTTTTGGGCGAGGTTCGAGGTGTTGACCCCACCCGGACGCACGCCCTTCGAGGCGCTCAGGTAATACAGCTCCTCGGGCGTCGCCTGCCATGAGATCTCAGCCTTCGGATTGAAGCCGGTGTTCTTGGCTGCGCCCGCCGATAGCGTGGGCCCGCCATTGCTCCAGCCGTCCTCGTAGCGCACCGCCGTGTACTCGAGCTGGTACCAGCGCACGCCTGCGGTCAGCTTCCACTGCGAGGTGAGCGCGTAATTGATCTCGGTGAATGCAGCGGATTGCTTGGGCGCGTAATCGCCGTGCTGTGAGTAGTTGAGGTCGTTGAGGGTGATGCCGCCCAGGAGCGTCTGCGTCGTGATGGAGTTCTGGAACTGCGCATAGCCGGGCGTGAGGTAATTGACGAAGTAATGGCGGTCGGCATTGTTGAAATAGCCCCCGATCACGCCACTCCACGGCGAGCCCTGGGGATCGAAGGCGAGGCGCGCCTCCTCGGTGAGCTCGCGCGTCGTGATGATCGGCGAGTACACGTTCGCGATGAACTTACCCTGCGGGATCGTGTCCTCGAGGGCCTCGGTCTCATCGTCCGGGGTGTTCTCGCGGCGGCCGAGATAGGAAGTCGTCGAGAGCAGGCTTCCCCAGCCCAGGTCGTAGGTCATCGTGAGATTGCTCAGCACGAAGTGATCCGAGTACGCCTCCGACAGATCGAAAGGTCGCGCCTGCACCCGCGGTGCGCTCGAGTCTCCCGAGGGGATGTCGTAGTTCGGCGCCCCGCCCATCTGCAGATCCTGCACCCAGACCGAGGGGGTGACGGTGAAGGCGTCGGTCACGGCGATGCGCAGCATCGTGCGCACGCTGTAGAGTTCCTCGGAGTTGACGTTGCGCACGATCGCACTCGGGTGAGCGGGCGACACGGGATAAGGCGGCAGTCCCGCCGGGACGTTGGGGTTTGGGGCCCATACGCCGACGTCGCGGTCGATGAAGCCCGAAAAGTCTTTGTAGGTGCCGACGATGCGCAGGGCGATGCGATCAGCGATCAGCGGCAGGTTCAACATCGCATCGAGCCGTCCGTTGCCGCCGCCATGCTCTGTGTAGGAGCCCTCGCCTTTGAGCGCACCTTCCTCGCGCTCGAGATTGGGCTGGTTGGTGATGAAGCGCACGGTGCCGCCCATGGAGCTTGCGCCGTAGAGCGTGCCTTGCGGGCCGCGCAGCACCTCGATGCGCGCGAGATCGAACAGGTCGGGATCGATGCTTGCGGTGGCGCCGTCGCCTCCGGAGGGCAGGATCGGTGTGTCATCGACGTAGAGTCCGGTGGTCGGTGAGTTGCCGCCGACCGAGGCGATGCCGCGGATCGAGTAGCTGCTCTGTCCGGGCCCCGCCGAGTTGAGCGTGACGCCCGGAATGCGTGCCGCCAGCGACTCGAAGTCCTCGACCCCGGTCTCGGCGAGCGTCTGCGCGGTGTATGCGACGATCGACAGCGGCACCCTCTCGAGGTCCTCGCGCTGTTTCTCCGCCGTGACGATGATCTCCTCGAGTCCATTGGACGATGCCGCGGGTGCGGCGGCAGGGGGTCCCTGCGGCTCGGTGCGACCGGGTGTGGCGAGCGTCAATGCGGCCAGGCACGCCAGGCAGCATGCAACGATTCGGCTCATCGGTGTCGGGCTCACTGCAGTTGGTCGATCCCGGCCGCATCCCGGCGACGCCGTCAGGCGCGCCGACGGGTCATCTCCCCAGGCTCGCTGCGCAATCTAAACGCAAGCCGAATTCATTGCAATGACATACTCTCTGCGGCGCTGGGGTGATACCCGGCCCCAGGAGAATGCCGTTCAGATGGCCGAGTGAGGGCGGGGCGCCCTGCGGCGCCCCGTCTCGCATCACCCACGCCGGATGGGAGTCAAGCCGCGAGCACGCCCTTGGCCTTGGCCGTGTGCGTCGCGATCAGGTCCATGAGCGCCGGTGACAGGCAGTCGTAGGGCTCGAGCTTGAGCTCCTTGAGACGCGCCCGGATCGCGCCCATCTGCTCGGGCTTGGTGCCCCCCTCGATGATCGAGGAGACGAACGCCGCGAAGCCCGGCGCCTCCCAGCCGTTGGCATCGAGCAGTTCCGGGTGCACGAAGTCGAACCCATAGAAGGGATGGTTCTTGTTCTCGATGCGGCCGTACATGTGTACGCCGCATCCCGTGCAGGCATAGCGCTGGATCGGCGCCGCGGGATCGACGATCTTCAGCTTGTTGCCGTTCGCGGTCACCTGCAGCTTGTCGCGCGGTACGACCGCCACCAGCGAGAAGGTCGCGCCGGCCGGCTTCCAGCACTTGGTGCAGCCGCAGACGTGGTTGAAGGCGACGTTGCTCGAGATCTTCACCGTCACCTGATTTTCCTTGCACTTGCACTTCAAGGTGGCTCCCGAGAACTTCGGGTCGCCCGCCTTGACGCCGTTGTCGACGGAGGGGTGAATGTTGACAGCCATGTTTACGATTCCTTCTCTGGTTGATGGGCCGCGTCTGTTTCAGTGATCGCGGAGGTCAAAACAGCGCAACGCTGCGAATCGATTCGCCCTTGTGCATGAGGTCAAATGCGTCATTGATCTTCTCGAGCGGCATCTTGTGCGTGATCAGCTCATCGATGTGAATCTTCTTGTCCATGTACCAGTCGACGATCTTCGGCACGTCCGTGCGGCCGCGGGCGCCGCCGAATGCCGTGCCCTTCCACACGCGGCCGGTCACGAGCTGGAAGGGGCGTGTCTGGATCGTCTGCCCCGCGCCCGCCACGCCGATGATGACCGAGACTCCCCAGCCGCGATGGCAGCACTCGAGCGCCTGGCGCATCAGCTCGACGTTGCCGATGCATTCGAAGCTGTAATCGGCCCCGCCGTCCGTCAGCGCCACGAGATGCGCGACCAGATCGCCGCCGACCTCCTTCGGATTGACGAAGTGCGTCATGCCGAACTGCTCGGCGAGCGGCTTGCGGCGCGGGTTGATGTCGACGCCGACGATCTTGTTGGCGCCCACGAGCCGCGCGCCCTGGATCACGTTGAGTCCGATGCCGCCGAGACCGAACACCACGACGTTCGCGCCGGCCTCGACCTTTGCGGTGTTGATGACGGCGCCGACGCCCGTGGTCACGCCGCAGCCGATGTAGCACACCTTGTCGAACGGTGCGTCCTCGCGGATCTTCGCGACCGCGATCTCCGGCAGCACGGTGTAGTTGGAGAACGTGGAGCAGCCCATGTAGTGATGGATCATGTCCTTGCCGATGTGAAAGCGGCTCGTGCCGTCCGGCATCACGCCCTTGCCCTGGGTTGCGCGGATCGCGGTGCACAGGTTGGTCTTGCGCGACAGGCACGATTTGCACTGCCGGCATTCGGGCGTGTAGAGCGGGATCACGTGATCCCCCTTCTTCACCGAGGCGACGCCCGGGCCGACGTCGACCACGATGCCGGCTCCCTCGTGCCCGAGGATCGCCGGAAAAAGCCCTTCCGGATCGGCACCGGAGCGCGTGAACTCATCGGTGTGACAGATGCCGGTCGCCTTGATCTCGATCAGCACTTCGCCCGCGCGCGGTCCGTCGAGCTCGACCTCGGTGACCTCGAGCGGCTTGCCGGCGGCATACGCGACTGCAGCTTTGGTTTTCATAGAAGCTCATCTCTCCGACGCGAGGGCGCTCGGCGCACGCGTCTCAACGATTGAACGGGGCTCGAAGCCTAGCGCAACCTCGTGATCTTCACTATCGCTCCCACGCTCACGGCCCGTGCGCCCCACCACCCGGGCGGCCCGCTGCTCGACGGCCCTGCCGTTGACGGCTGCTTGACGGGCTTGCCGCAGGCATTGCAGCATCCCATCGCCCGATGCCTCCAAATCCCTCGCTCAACGATCGTCCAGCAGCGCGTCCGCTTTGCCGACGCTGCAAATTACATGCCTGAGATTCCGCACCACCCACCCCGAACAACCCGGTCGAGGAATTCATGAGAATGAGCCTGTCGCGCGCATCGCGCGCCGCGTACACCTTGATTTTAGGCGCTCCGCTCCTGTCGATGGCCGCGCCCATCGCGCGGGCCGATTCGGCTTTCGTCGGCAATCAGGGCGATGGCACCGTCTCGGTGATCGATACCGGGAGTGACAAAGTGACCCGCACGCTCCCGGACCGTAACAAAATTGGGACAAAGGTCCAGGCGGTGGTGGCGGCGCCTTCCGCGCGGATCGTGTTCGTGGTCGATGCCCTCGGCAATGATCTGATCGCAGTCGACGCGGCCTCCGGGGTGGTGGGCAAGCACATCCTGGTCGGCCGGGCGCCGGAGGGTGCTGCGCTCGCACCGGACGGCAAGACCATCGCCGTGTGCGTGGAGGACGACAATGAGGTCGCCCTGGTCGACATCGCGGCGGGCGAGGTGCGCGCGCGTATCGCGACGCAAGGCAAGAATCCCGAGCATTGCGTGTTCGATGCGGACGGCCGCTGGCTTCTGACGAGCAACGAGAACTCGGATGACCTCGATCTCATCGACCTCAAGGCGCGCCGCTCGGTCGCTGTCATTCATGCTTCGGGACATCCGCGCGGCATCGCCTGGCTCCCGCACCGCTCGCTCGCCTATGTCGCCGAGGAGAGCGCCGGCGTGGTCGATGTGGTCGATGTCGATGCGCGCAAGATCCTCGAGTCGATTCACACGGGACTGCGGCCCGCGGGTGCGATTGCGAGCGCCGACGGCGCGCGCGTGTACGTCAGCAATGGCGGCGATGGCACGGTCTCGGTGATCGACACCCGCGCCCGCAAGGTGATCGCCACGATCAGCGTCGGCAAGCGTCCCTGGAACATGGCGCTCACCCACGATGGGCGCAAGCTCTACGTGCCGAATGGGCGCTCCAACAGCGTGAGCGTGATCGACACCGACCGCCTCGCGGTGCTCGGCGAGATTCCCGTCGGCGCCTTGCCCTGGGGCGTCACCATTCCATAGCTTCACTAACGGCGCACTTTCAGGCCGGGCACTGTAACGGGGTTGGCACACTCGGCGGCCGCACGCCCGGCACGCTTCCCGCACGACGTTTACAACTCCATTGTTTTCAATGAGATAGGTTTCTGCACGAGAATTTGTGCGCAGCGCCTGCGGCTGGCATAAGCATTGCTATTCGATAAGCGTGACCAAGGCGGTGGGCGTGGCTGACTTGGGTCCGACGGGTGGGCACACGTTGCGCACGAAGTGACGATCTGCGATCGCGCGAACAACAATCGGCTTAAGGGAAGGAGGGAGTTTGCAAACACCGATGAGCACTCATGGTTGCACTTGTCCGCAGGCGCCCAGGATCGGGAACTGTGAGAACGTGGGCAAAAGCTGAATACCCCAAGCAGCAGGAGAATCGAGATGAACTGGCCGACAGCTAACTACAAGCTAAAGATTTTTTGCTCCGTCGCAGCGCTCGTCACCGTCGGTGGTGCGGCGCTCGGCGGAACCGACAGCGAGCAATTGCAGCGCTTCAAGGATCCCAATCAGTGGGGCGCACCCGCAGGGAACCTGAACGGCACGCGCTACAGCGAGCTCAAGCAGATCAACACCGGCAACGTCAATTCACTGACCATGATCTGGTCACAATCGAGCGGCACCCTGCGCGGCCACGAGGGCCAACCCCTGGTGATCGAGGACGTCGGCGGCAAGCCGATGATGTTCCTCGAGAGCGGCTGGCCGAACATCGTTCAGGCGCTCGACCTCTCCGATCCCGACCATCCGGTGCAGGTCTGGTCGTACACCAAGACGAGCGGCCGCGATGAGTCCGCGGTGCCGCGAGCCTGCTGCGACACCGTCAACCGCGGCCTCTCCTATGCCGACGGCAAGCTCGTGTTCGGCACCCTCGATGGGTACCTGATCGCGCTCGATGCCGCCTCCGGCAAGGTCGACTGGACGGTGAAGCATGCGTTCCCCGCCAAGGGCGAGACCATCACGCCCGCGCCGATCATCGTGAACGACAAGGTGTTCATCGGTTTCGGCGGCGATGAGTTCGCGGCGCGCGGCCGCGTCACGGCCTACGCCCTCGCCGATGGCAAGAAGGTGTGGGAGTGCCACTCGACCGGCAGCGATGCCGACGTGTGCATGACCAAGAACACCAACAAGAAGCATCCCGAGTACGGCAAGGCGGGCAAGGACCTCGGCATCCACACCTATCCGGGTGATGAGTGGCAGCGCGGCGGCGGTGCGGCCTGGGGCTGGTATGCCTACGATCCGGATCTGCACCTGGTGTATTACGGCACCGGCAACCCCGGCCTGTGGTCGCCGCAGTATCGCTGCTCGGAGCCGATCACCCAGCAGCACTGCAACGACGGCAACTTCGACAACAAGTGGTCGATGAGCATCTTCGCGCGCAACGTCGATACGGGCGAGGCGGAGTGGATCTACCAGATGACGCCGTTCGATCAGTGGGACTATGACGGCATCAACGAGGTGGTGCTGGTCGACATGAACGTCGATGGCAAGATGCGCAAGTGCCTGGTGCATTTCGATCGCAACGGCTTCGCCTATGTGCTGGATCGTACGGATGGGACGCTTTTGCGCGCCAACAAGTACGTGACCACGAACTGGGCCGAGAAGGTCGACATGAAGACCGGCAAGCCGGTGAAGGTCTTCGAGCACTCGCCGCTCAAGGTCGGCGACAACACCCAGGCGTGTCCCTCCGCGATGGGTGGCAAGGACCAGCAGCCCGTCGCGGTCGACCCGAACGATGCGGCAAACTTCTACGTACCGACCAACAACTGGTGCATGGAGGATGAGCCGCAGGCGCGCTCGCATACGACGCAAGGCACCGTCTACGTCTTCGCGAACGTGTTCATGTATCCGGAGAAGCCGGGTGTCACGGGCAAGTTCAAGAAGTTCAACGTGCTCACCGGTGAGACGGTGTGGGAGATCCCGGATCAGTATCCGAACTGGGGCGGCGCGCTCGTCACGGGCGGCGGCCTCGCCTTCTATGGCAGTCTCGGCGGGGATTTCCGCGCCGTGGATCGTCAGAGCGGCAAGGTGCTGTGGTCCCGCAAGCTCTCCTCGGGCATCATCGGCAATCCCATCACCTACAGCGTGAAGGGCGTGCAGTACGTGTCGGTGTGGTCCGGCATCGGTGGCTGGATCGGATTGCCGGTGACGGCAGGCCTCGATCTCAATGACAAGTTCGGTGCGATCGGCGCCACCGCCATGACCAAGGCGGCCGGCCTCAATCACATCCCCCAGGGCGGGACGTTGTTCACCTTCAGGCTGGGTGACCAGATGGCGGCCCGCTAGGCGCCTCAAGTTCCGCAAACTCGCCCGGTGCCGCAAGGCACCGGGCTTTTGTTATCCGCGGCCCGGTCACGGTCGCTTAAACCTGGGTGCGGTCGCTGAAACTCTAGCTGCGATCGTTGAAACTCTAGGTGCGGTCGCTGAAACTCTGGGTGCGGCCCCCGAGTCTCATGCAAAAACGGCTCGCTGAAATTTCGAGGAGTGGAACCATGGGGAAGGGTATGGCGCGTGCCCGGCGCGCCGTGGCGGCGGCGGGATTGATGCTGCTGACCGGGTCAGGCCTCGCGGGCATCGCGCGCGGCGCCGAGCTCAGGTCGCTCACGGTGTGCGCCGACCCGGGCAACATGCCGCTGTCGAATCAGAAGGGCGAGGGCTTCGAGAACAAGATCGCGGAGCTCATCGGGGCGGCACTCGGCACCGGCGTGCAGTACTACTGGCGTCCTTCGATCGAGCGCGGTCTGATGCGCACCACGCTGGCCGAGGGGAACTGCGATCTGTGGATGGACATGGCCTCCGACACCGAGGGCGCCGTCGTGCTCTCGCCGCTCTATCGCTCGACCTTCGTGCTCGCCTACCGTAGCGACCGCGGCATCGACATCAAGAGCTTCGATGATCCGGCGCTCAAGCGACTGCACGTCGGCGTCTTCCAGGTGTCCGCGATACGCCAGGCGCTCGCCGACCACGGCGTGGTCGCCAACACCGTGATCCATTATCTCAGCCACAACGCCGATCTCATCAGCGAGAATCAGCCCTCCTTCGACGTACAGCTCGTCGTCGACGGCAAGCTCGATGTGGCCGCGGTGTGGGGACCGATGGCCGGCTACTACGTGTCGATGCTGCACGAGCCGCTGGTGATCAAGCCGGCGAATCTCATGGAAAACGAGGTGCCTCTCGAGTTCGACATGACGCTCGCGGTGCCGCGCGGTCGGCCGGAGATCAAGGAGGCGATCGAGGGTGCGCTCGCGCAGCACAAGGAGGACATTCGCAAGATCCTGGTGGCGTACGGCGTGCCGCTCGTGAAGTGCAACGATTGCCTGATTTCCGGCGATCTGCCCTCGCACGGCCCGTATCAGCCGCCCAAGCCCCCGGTCGAGTCGGCCGCCGCGCGCAAGCAGCAGCGTGAAGCGCGTCTCGCCGAGCTCAAGAAGGATCTTGCGCGGGGCGCGAATCCGGATGCCGAGCTCGCCAACGCGATCGTCGCCGACGATCTCGAGCGCGTGCGCTACCTTGCGAGCCACGGCGCGCATCTCGATGCGCTCGACGGCGAGGGTTATCCGCCGCTCATCAATGCCACGCGCTTCGGCTTCCTCGACGTCGCCACCTTCCTCACCGAGCATCATGCGCCGGTCGAGCAAACCGATCGCGGTCACTGGACCGCGCTCATGTATGCCGCCTGGGCCGATAATCCGCAGCTGGTCGAGACGCTGCTGCATCACGGCGCGCGGCTCGACGCGACCGATGACAAGGGCCTCACCCCGCTCGCCATTGCAGCTCAGAACGCCAAGCTCAAGGCCGCCGAGGCACTGGTCCGGGCGGGGGCGGACGTGAACGCGCCGATCGGCGAGGGCGGCTACACCCCATTGATGCTCGCATCGGTCGCGGGCTCGAGCGATCTCGCGGGCGCGCTGATCGCGCACGGCGCGAACGTCAATGCGGTGAATCTCGGCGGGGTGACGGCGCTCATGATCGCTGCCGCGGGCAATCACTCGCGTCTCGCCGAGCTGCTGCTCAAGTCGGGCGCGGATCTCGATGCGCGCAGTCAGGACGGGCGCACCGCCATCGGCATCGCCGAATCGAACAACAACGAGGCGGTGCTCCGGCTGCTGCAGGACGCGCAGGCGCATAGGAGCCGTCCGGCCTCGAGTTGATCGCGCCGCCCGCAGCGGCCCGAGCGCCGCGCGGGACAAAATAGACGTAGACTCTTGCGAACCGACGGAGGAGGTTGGATGTGAGAATAATGAAGATTTCGAGGGCGGGTGTGATCCTCGTCCTGGGCACGCTCGCAGCGCTCCAGATCTCGCAAGCCGGTGCGCCCGAGGATTGGACCAAGGTCTCGCCCACCGATGCGGTCAAGAACACGCCCAAAGGCGGTCTGCACAACCCCTACAAGGACAGCCAGAGCGACATCGTCGCGCAGGGCGAGAGCCTGTTTCGCAGCTACTCCTGCAGCGGCTGTCACGGCGGCACGGGCGGCGGGGGCATGTGCCCGGCGGTGACCAACGACACCTGGGTCTATGGCGGGGATGACGATACGCTGTTTCGCCTGGTGACCCTCGGGACGGCGGATCTGCAGAAGGCCGGCTACACCCGCACCGGGCGCGAAAACGTCGTCGGGCCGATGCCCCCGATGGGCACGATCATCAAGAATGCGGACGACCTGTGGAAAATCATCGCGTTCATCCGCGCGCATTACGACGGCGATCCGACGTACAAATTCGGGGCGCCCGCCTCGCAATAGTGCAGGAGGCACGGAACGGCGTGCGCCGGATGGTCAAGGATGTTGCAGCGCGTATTGCTCCGCGCCCATAATCGGACCACCCTTGTGATGGGGAGTGACGGAGGCGTGGGGAGCGCGTCCGCTACGCTTCGGGTTACGCGATAAGGACAACACGGATAACCTCAGGCGGTGCAATCGTGAGCAACAGCATCGAGACCTCGCATGCCTCGCGCATCTTTCAGGTGGTGCACGGCGGGCTGCAGCTCGATCGCATCGAGCCGCACGTTGCCCGCTCCTGGCACCGCTGCCTCACCGAATATCAGATCGAGCCCTCCGCTCCACGCCAGAATGTCGTGCTCGCGTCGCAGGCGGTGAAGGAGTTGCAGGAGCGCATGGGGCAGCTGCTGCCGGTCGCGCGCGCCGAGATGGAGAGCCTTTACGAGCAGATTGCCGGCTCGGGCTTCGCGGTGATCCTCACCGACACGCAGGGCGCGGTGTTGAGCACGATCACCGATCCGGCGCTGCGGCGCGAATTTCGCCAGGCGGGCCTGTGGATCGGTGCGCTCTGGGACGAGCGGCATGAAGGCACCAACGGTATCGGCACCTGTCTCGCCGAGGGCTGCCCCGTCACCGTGCATCGCGAGGAGCACTTCCGGCACTACAATCTCTCGCTGTCGTGCTCCGGTGCACCCATCCTCGATCCGCACGGCGCCACCATGGCGGTGCTCGATGCCTCCTCCGCGAACTCGAGCGACAGCCGCCTCATTCACCGCCACACCATGGCGCTCGTCAACATGTCGGCGCATCTCATCAGCCGCTGGAATTTCCTCAACGAGTACGGCCGGGCGTGGATCTTGCGGTTTCACAGCCGCGCCGAGTTCGTCGGCCTGTTGCACGAGGCACTCATCGCGATGGACGATGAGGGCACGATCCTCGCCGTCAACGAGAGCGCGCTGCTGCAGCTCGGGTGCTCCTCGCGCGGTGCGCTCGTCGGCCAGCCGATCGAGCGCTTCTTTCAGTTCAACTTCTCGACGCTCGAGCAACGCGCGCGCTTCGAGCCGAGCGCCATCTGGCCGGTGCGCGATCTCGCGCATGGCCGGCGCTTCTTCGCGATCGCTCGCGCGCCGCTCAACAGCGGCCGCAACCGCAAGCTCGCCCTGCTCGATCCACGGCGCGCCGAGTCCGAAAGCGAGGAGATCGCCGAGGACCCGCCCGCGGCGCGCGGCCAGCAGCACGTGGGCGAGGATCCGCAGATGCGGCGCAACCTCGCCTGTGCGCGCCAGCTCTACGCGAAGCAGGTGCCGATCCTGTTGCACGGTGCGACCGGCACCGGCAAGGAGGCCTTTGCGAAGCTGCTGCACCGGGGAGGGCTCTGGTCGGACAAGCCCTTCACCACCGTGAACTGCGCGGCCATCCCCGAGAGCCTCATCGAGAGCGAGCTCTTCGGCTACACGCGCGGCGCATTCACGGGCGCAGCCAAGGAAGGTCGCGTCGGCAAGATACTGCAATCGAACGGCGGCACGCTCTTCCTCGATGAGATCGGCGACATGCCCCTCACCTTGCAGACCCGGTTGTTGCGGGTGATCGAGGAACGCGAGGTGGTGCCGCTCGGGAGCGATCAGGCGATTCCCGTCAATCTGCACGTGATCAGCGCGACGCACCGCGACTTGAAGCAGATGATCGAGAAGGGACAGTTTCGCGAGGACCTTTACTACCGGCTGAACGGCATCACGCTGCATCTGCCGCTGCTCAAGGATCGCGCCGACAAGCCGGAGCTCATCCGTACGCTGCTGCGCGAGGAGGCCCAGGGCGAGGAGGCCATGGAGATCGACGATGAGGCCTTCCGCCGGCTGATGGAGTATCCGTGGCCGGGCAACATCCGCCAGTTGAGAAACGCACTGCGCACCGCGGCGGCGCTGTGTCGCGACGGCCTCATTCGCGCATCGAACCTGCCGCAGGAAATCCTCGACACGGAGGCGGTCGCGTTGCCGGCGCCGGTGGCCGAGCGCGGCGCGGAGGATGCTTGCGCTCAGGATGCGGCGCCCTCGGCGGCGCTGCGCGAGGCCGAGTGCGCGGCGCTGCTCAAGGAGCTCGAGCGCATGCGCTGGAACATCAGCCGGACCGCCCAGGCGCTCGGGATCAGCCGCAACACCCTGTATCGCAAGATCCACAAGCACCGCATCCTGCTCGAGCACTAGGAGAGCCGGATCACCGGTCGCACGATCTTGCCCTGCTGCATGAGGTCGAAGGCGCGGTTGATCTTCTCGAGCGGCAGCGTCGCGCCGATCAGTGGATCGACGCGCAGCTCCCCGTTGAGATAGCGGTCGACGTAGCCCGGGAGCTGCGAGCGTCCCTTGACCCCGCCAAACGTCGAGCCGCGCCAGACCCGGCCTTCGAGAAGCTGTGACGGGCGTGTGGCGATCTCCTGGCCCGCGCCCGCGACGCCGATGATCACCGACTCTCCCCAGCCCTTGCGGCAACTTCCGAGGGCCGAGCGCATGACGTGCACGTTGCCGATGCACTCGAAGGAATAATCGACGCCCCCGTGCGTCATCTCGATGAGGATCTGCTCGATGGGCTCATCGTGGCTCTTGGGGTTCAGGTAGTCGGTGGCGCCGAGCTCGCGAGCGAGTGGCCAGCGGGCCGGGTTCAGGTCGATGCCGATGATTCGGCCGGCCTGCGCGAGCACCGCACCCTGAACGACCGCGAGGCCGATCGCGCCGAGCCCGAACACGGCGACGCTCGAGCCCGGCGTGACCTTCGCGGTGTTGAGCACCGCCCCGACGCCCGTGGTGATCGAGCAGCCGAAAATGCAGATCTTCTCGAGCGGCGCCTCACGGGCAATGCGCGCCACGGCGATCTCGGGCAGCACCGTGTAATCGGCGAAGGTGCTCGTGCCCATGAAGTGCAGCAGGGGGCGGCCCTTCGATGAGAAGCGCGAGGTCCCGTCCGGCATGAGACCGCGCTGCTGAGTGGCGCGCAGCGTGTCGCACAGGTTGGTGCGCTCCGAGCGGCATCCTTCGCACACGCCGCATTCGGGCATGTACAGCGGGATGACGTGATCGCCGGCGCGCACGCTGTGCACGCCCGCGCCGACCTCCTCGACGATGCCCGCGCCCTCGTGACCGAGAATGGCGGGGAAGCGCGCCTGCGGGTCGGCCCCGGCGAGCGTGAACGCATCGGTGTGGCACAGCCCGGCTGCGACCATCCGGACGAGAACCTCACCGGATTTCGGACCCTCGAGATCGACCTGCTCGATGCTCAAGGGGTGACCCGCCTGCCAGGCCACGGCTGCGCGCACTTTCATTGGAATGTGTCCTATGAGCGCCGTCGCTTGCCTCAGGGCGCAAGCATCGGACGTGCCAGCGGCGGGGGCCGCCGGCCGCCGGCCGGGGAACCCCCTCGGGCCGGCGAGAAGCAGGCGTCGCGCGGCGGCTCCGGGGCTCGAAAGGCCCGTGAGCTGCGCCTTCGCGACGGTGCTTCAAAAATGAAGCAGCCCGCGCTGTCCCCAATTCAGCACACAGTGCCACGCTCCTCGGGCACGGCGTGCGACGCGTGGCAGGCGGCCGGAGCGCGGGTACGCGCGTGGCTCGAGGGTTGCCCACCCGTAGGCGCCCCCGAGCGCGAGTTTCGCGCGCACGCCACAGCCGTCCTCTCGGCCACACGGTCTTCGTGGCGTTGCTGGTACAGCTCTTGCAAGAGTGTGCCGAAGGCTGCAGTTGCGGTCGGACGGTCCTCAACCACCAAGACGTGAGGGGAGTTTCATGAAGAAGCGAATCATACAAGCGATCGCAATCGGGGCCGCGATCGGGGTCATGCCATTCGCCCGATCGGTCGCGGGAATCGATGTGCAGGCGGGTGATTGGAAGCTCGACTTCTCGGGCAACGTGAACGGGTTCTACGTGCAGACCCAGTGCGACGATGCGGCGAACAGCGCGGTCGTCGCCGGGCTCGCCTGCAACGGCGGCGATCACTCGGCCGCGGTGCGTAACGGCCTGCTGCCGGCGGCGCTCGTGTTCAGCGCGACGACGCGCGAGGACAACCTCGACATCAACGTCACCATCGGCCTCTATCCCGGCATCAACAGCGGCGCGGGCGGTGCCGTCAACGCACCGACCGGCCTGCCTCAGGCGCTCGGCACCCCGGGCATCGATGCCCGTCAGGCGTTCTTCACCTTCGGTGATGCGAGCTGGGGCACGGTGAAGATCGGTCGGGACATCGGGCTGTTCGGCAAGGACGCGATCCTCGATGACATGACGCTGCTCGGCGTCGGATCCTCGACCAACAATGCGGCTCCGAGCAATACCAGCCTGGGCCGCATCGGCATCGGCTACATCTACACCGACTGGGAGCCGCAGATCACTTACACGACACCGAGCTTCGCCGGCTTCTCGGGCTCGCTCGGCGTCTTCCAACCGCTCGATTCGCCCGCAACCCCAGGCTCAGCGTCCTATACCAAGCACGATCAGCCGCAAGTGCAGGCGGGCTTGAGCTACGGGTTCGGCGATCCGAAGAGCGAGGGCTTGTCGGGCAAGGCGTGGGTGGACATCGTCACGCAGAAGGAGCAGGCGTCGGCGGCCGATCAGGCGGCCAACGGACCGCTCGCGCAAACGAGCTTCACGGGATCGTCGGTCGATCTCGGCGTCAAGGCCGACATCGCGGGCTTCGAGGGCGTCGTCTATGTCTATACCGGCAAAGGCGTGGGCACCACGGGGCTGTACCTGTTCGCCACCGGGGCCACCGGCCAGAAGCGCAAATCCGACGGCGGCTATGTGCAGCTCACCTACAAGCTCGAGAAGCTGAAGATCGGCGTGAGCTACGGTGAGTCGAATCTGTATCTCGCGAGCGACGAGCGCGCGGGCGCATTCTCGCCGACCGGAACGTATCTCGGCTTTGCGAGCGATGCGTTGAAGCGCAACTCCTCCGGGGTCATCGGCCTGTATTACAGTCTGACCAAGCACGTCACGCTGGTGGCCGAGGGAATCGAGACCAAGGCGCAGGCCTGGAACGGCAACTCCGCCACCGAGAAGGACATCGCGCTCGGCGGCATCCTGTTCTTCTGAGGGTAGCTCGAGCGGGCGATGCACATCGCCCGCTCGGGGCTTCAGCGCGTTCCCTCGATGCGGCGCCAGCCGGCGCGCGCCCGCGCGATGTTCGCCTGCGGCGCATCGAGGAACAGCTCGAGCGAGGTGCCGCTCGAGAAGCAATAGCGCGCGCCGTCATCGGGATTGACCCAGTTGAGCGAGCAATCCGCCTGGATGCTCGCGCCCGCAGCAAGACCGATGGGATCTAGGCCGTTGAACTCGCCGCGCATCGATCCGGCCGGTACCACCGCCTTCCAGATGCCGTCGCGATGGGTTGCCGCCACGGCCTCGGGCGAGGGCGCCCGCTCCTGCGCGATCGCGGGCCCGAGGAGCGCAAGGAGCGCAACGGCCAGAGGCACCTCGATCCATCTCGCGCTTCGCATGATTTCCATTTTATCATCGAAGCCCGTGACCTACGTTGCCGCTGCAGGGGACTCGAGGCAACGCGCGGCGCTCGCGCTCCTCGCCGCGCTGTGCTGCGGCTGTGTCCATTATCAACCCGCGCCGCTCGCGCCCGCCGCCAGCGCAAGCTCCTTCGCCAGCCGGCGGCTCGATGACGGGCCGCTTCTCGAGAGCGTGCGCCAGCGGCTGCCCCAAGCCCAGTGGCCTCCGGCGAGCTGGGACCGCGCACAGCTTCTGGCCGTCGCGCTCGCCCTGAATCCCGAGCTCGCCGTCGCCCGCGCGCAGATGCGCGAGGTGGGCGCGCACGAGGTCACGGCCTCCTTGTGGCCCAACCCCGACCTGCTGCTCGAGTCCGAGTACGCGATTCACGACACGCACCCCTGGCTCTACGGGCTCGCGCTCGACTGGCCGGTGCGCTCCCCGGGACGGCGCGAGCTGGCGCTCGCCGCCGCGCGACTCGACACCGGCCGCGCGCAGCTCGAGCTCATCGAGGCGGCCTGGAGCGTGCGCCGCGAGCTCGCCGAGGCCTTGAGCGAGACCGAGCGCACGCAGCGCCGTGCGCAGCTTCTCGATCGGCTCCGCGTAGCACAGCAGGCGCTCCTCGGCGCGGAGCGCCGCCGCGTCGAGGCGGGCGAGGATCCGCCCGCCGAGCTCGTCACCGCGGAGCGCGCGCTGATCGACATCGAGCAACGGCAGCTCGAGGAGCACGAGCACGCCGCGCGCGCATGCGCCGATCTCGCTCGCGCGCTCGGCGTGCCGCCCGAGGCGCTCTCGGGCATCCAGACTCGCTGGGCGGAATGGGGCGAGCCGCCCCCGCTCGCCGAGGCCGAGCTGGGCACGCGCCGCGAGCAGGCCCTGCTCTCGCGCACCGACCTCCTCGCGCTGATCAAGGACTATGCGCGCGCCGAGGCGCAGCTGCATCTGGCCGTCAAGCGCCAGTATCCCGAGCTGGTGCTCGAGCCCGGCTACTACTGGGATCACGGCATCGCCAAGTTTCCCTTCAATGTCGGCTTCACGCTGCCGTTCGACCGCAATCGCGGCGAGATCGCCGAGGCACGCGCCGCGCGCGATCTGGCGGCCGAGCGCATGCTCGCGCTGCAGGCGCGCATTCATGGCGAGATCGCCGCCGCGGTGCGCGCCGAGTCGATCGCGCGCGATAACGTCGAGGCGGCGCGCCGACAGCTCGAGGCCGCGCAACGTCAGGCGCGCCAGGTCGAGCTGGGCGTTCGCCTGGGCGCACTCGATACGCTCGAGCGCTCGGGCGCGCAGATCGTGGCGCTGCAGGCCGAGCTTGCGCTGCTCGATCTCAGAAGCGAGCTGCAGGCGGCGCGCAACGCCCTCGAGGATGGATTGCGCGCGCCGCTGTCCGGGCCCGAGCTCGCGCTCGCCGCGGCGATCTCGGCCGGAACGTCCTCATGAGCGGCGTCTTGCGGGGCGGCCGACCCGCGCAGGTGAGCGGCCTGCTGGCGTCGATACTGCTCGTCGGTGGCGCAGCGCGGGCCGCACACCCGGATGATGATGAGAAGGCCCCGGCTGCGCGCACGCCATCCTCCACGCCCGCCGCCGGCCCCGTACTCAACGCGGATCAGGCGCGCGCCGTGGGCCTCGAGATTGCGCGTCCGCAAGCGGCGCGAGCCGCCGGGCGGACCGCGGCGCTCGGGCTCGTGCTGGATCCCGCCGCCTTGCGCAGCGATCTCGATGCCTTGCGCGTGGCCGCAGCGGCCGAGCAAGCCGCGGCGCTCGAGCTCAAGCGCCTGGAGGCTCTTTACGCGGGCGGGGCGCAGGCCTCGGCGCGCATGGTGGAGACGGCGGAGGCGGAGCACGCCAAGGCGCGGGCCGGGCTCGGCGCGGCGCGCGCGCGGCTCACGCTCGGCTGGGGGCCGATCGCGACGTGGCGGAGCGAGGCGCAGGATGAGCTCGCGACCCGTCTCATCGACGGGCGCGCGCTGCTGGTGCGCGCGGACCTTCCCGGTCGACACAGCTGGGGTGCGCTGCCCGCCCAGGCGCTCGTCGATGTCGACGGCGTCGAGGTGCCGGGCCGCGTGCTCGGCGCGCTGCGCGCCGAAGGGGCGACGCAGAGCGCCGCGCTGCTGCTCGAGCTCTCCGCCGCGCCCACGGGACTCGGCGCCGGCGCCCGCCTGCCGGTGGCGCTGCTCAACGAGGTCCGAGCGGGGAGGGTGCTGCCCCGCTCGGCGCTGCTCTACGATGAGCACGGGCCCTATGTTTACAAGCAGGCGAGCGCGGCGGCGGCGGGCTCACCGGCTCGCTATGTTCCCCTGGCGGTCAGGTTGATTGCGCCCTACGGCGCTGGCTGGCTGGTCGAGGGCATCGACGATGACGATGAGATCGTCGTGAGCGGTGCGGGGGTTCTCTGGTCGCTCAAGGACCTGGGTAACCGCTCGAGCGAAGACGACGAGGATTAGAAGCGGGCTCGAAGCTCCGCAGGATCGACTCAAGCACGCATGCTGGCCGCCATCGTTCGAGCCTCGCTCACGCATCCGCGCATCGTCACGGCGCTCGCCTGCCTGATCGCCGCGCTCGGGCTCGCCGCGAGCGTCTCGGCACGCTTCGACGTGTTCCCGGATTTCGCGCCGCCCCATGTGCTGGTGCAAACCGAGGCGCCGGGTCTCGATGCGACGCAGGTCGAGTCGCTGGTGACGCGACCGCTCGAGGAGCTGCTCGCGGGGACCGAGGGGGTGAAGACCGTGCGCTCCACCTCCTCGCAGGGGCTCTCGGCCATGCAGGTGGTATTCGATCGGGCGGGCGACCCTTACCGACAACGCCAGGTGGTGACCGAGCGGCTCGCGGAATTCGCGGGCGTGCTTCCGCGCGGGGTCGGTGCGCCGCTGCTCTCGCCGCTGAGCTCCTCGATGGAGTATCTCGTGCACTTCGGCTACACGAGCGATCGGCTCTCGCCGCTCGAGCTGCGCGACATCGTGCAGTGGATCATCAAGCCGCAGATTCTCGCCGTGCCCGGTGTTGCGCAGGCGCAGATCTTCGGGGGGGAGGTGCGCGAGCGGCAGATCGAGGTCGATCCGGTCAAGCTCGCCGCCGTGCATCTCACGCTCGATGATGTGCTCGGTGCCGCGCGGCGCACGACCGAGCTCATCGGCGGCGGCTATCTCGAGACGCCGATGCAGCGGATCGTGATTCGCGCGCAGGCGCCGGGGGAGAGCGCCGATGCGCTCGGCAATGCGCTCGTCGGCACGAACGAGGGGCAAGCGGTGCGTCTGCGGGACATCGCCACGGTGCGCGAGGGAAGCGCGCCGCGCTTCGGCGATGCGCTGATCGCGGGCAAGCCCGGCATGCTCATCGAGACCTCGACCCAGTTCGGCGCGAACACGCTCGAGGTCACACGTGCGCTCGAGGAGCGGCTCGACGCGCTCGCACCGTCGCTCGCGCAGCAGGGGGTCGTGTACCACCCGGCGCTGCTGCGGCCCGCGAGCTTCATCGAGAGCGCGATCGAGAAGCTGCGCAACTCGCTGCTCATCGGCGCGGTGCTGGTGGTGGCGCTGCTGCTGCTGATGCTGCGCGACTGGCGCGGCGCCTTCATTTCCTTCAGCGCGATCCCGCTCGCGCTGCTCACGACGGTGTGGATTCTCGAGGCCTTCGGTCTCTCGCTCAACACCATGACCCTGGGCGGGCTGGTGGTCGCGCTCGGTGTGGTGGTCGATGATGCGGTGATCGACGTCGAGAACATCCTGCGGCGACGCCGTGCCGCAGGCGCCGACGTCGATCTCGCGCAGCTCTTCATCGGCGCCTCGCTCGAGGTGCGCCGGCCCGTGTTTTACGCGACGGCGGCGGTCGCCGTCGCGTTCCTGCCGATCCTGCTGATGACCGGCTTGCAGGGCTCGTTCTTTCGCCCGCTCTCGATCTCCTTCCTGCTGGCCGTCGGCTTGTCGCTCCTGGTCGCGATGAGCGCGACGCCCGCGATGTCCGTGCTGCTCATGGCGAAGCACCAGCCGCATCCCGAGGCACCGTTCCTCAAGCGCTGCAAGCGGGCGCAGCTCGCGGCCATCGAATGGCTGTATGCGCGCCCGCGTGTGCTTCTCGGCATCCTGGGAGCGAGCGGTCTTGCGGGCCTCATCTGCCTGCCGCTGCTCGGTGCGCGGCTCCTGCCGGACTTTCGCGAGAATTACTTGATCGCGCATGCATCGCTGCGCCCGGGGGTGTCCCTGGCCGAGACCGCAAGGGTCGGCGTGCAGATCTCCCGAGGCCTGATGGCGATTCCCGGCGTGAAGAGCGTCGCCGAGCAGATCGGGCGCGCCGAGAACGGCCAGGATCCCGATGCGCCGAACAAGAGCGAGTTCGAGGTGCAGATCGATCCGATGAAGGGGCGCGATGCGGCGCAGATCGATGCGTCCATTCGCAAGGTGTTCGATGACTTTCCAAACCAGCTGGTCGAGATCTACTCGGTGCTTGCCGAGCGCATCGGCGAGACACTCTCGGGTGAGGCGGCGCCGTTCTCGATCAGCGTCATCGGCTCGGATCTCGATGCGGACGATCGGGTGGGGGCACAGATCGTCGAGGTCTTGAAGCGGCTGCCCGACAGCGCCGGCGTGCGCCTGCTGGTGCCTCCGCGGCAGGTGGAGCTGCATCTCGAGCTCGAGCCCGAGCCACTCGCCCGCTATGGGCTGCAGGCGGCCGATGTGCTCGAGACCGTCAATGCGGCCTATCACGGTAGCATCGCCTCGCAGCTTCACGAGGCGGATCGCAGCGTGCCGGTCGCCGTGCGCATCGCCGGCGCGCCCGCCGACCCGCAGGCGCTCGGCTCACTCCTGCTGCGCGGCCGGGACGGCGCGATCGCTCCTTTGTCCGCGGTCGCCCGCATCAGCCTCGATGAGACGCGCAGTCTCATCGATCATCAGGACGGCCTGCGCCGGCAGATCGTGGTGGCCACCCCGCGCCGCGCCGATCAGGTGGGCTACTCGCGCGCCGCCCGTGCCGCGGTGGCCGCGCAGGTGCATCTGCCGCCCGGCGTCTTCCTGCGTTATGGCGGAGCGGCGGAGACGCAGGCCGCCGCAGCCCATGAGCTGCTCCTGCAGTCCCTGGCGGCGCTCGTGGTGATCGTGCTGCTGCTCGCGCTCGCCTTCGGCTCTGCGCGTCACGTGTGGCTCGTGCTGCTGTCGCTGCCGAGCACGCTGATCGGCGGCGTCGCCGCGGTCGCGATCACGGGCGCGACGCTCTCGCTCGGCGCGATGGTGGGCTTCGTCGCGCTGTTCGGCATGGCGGCCCGAAACACCATTCTGCTCGTCTCCCATTTCGACCATCTGGTCGAGCAGGAGGGCCTGCGCTGGGGTCTCGCCGCCGCCCTGCAGGGCGCGGAGGAACGCCTGACGCCCGTGCTGCTCACCGCGCTCCTGACCGCCCTCGCCCTTCTCCCGGTCGCCCTGCAGCTGCATCAGCCGGGGCACGAGATCGAGGGGCCCATGGCCGTGGTCATTCTGGGTGGGCTAATATCCTCCACTCTGGTCAGTCTGCTGCTGATTCCGCCGATGGCAGCGCGCTGGCTGCAACGTCCTACACCATCAAGGGAGTCTCTATGAGAAGAACGAAGCTCATCGCATGCACGCTGGGGCTGGCGGCTGCCGCGGGCGCCTTCGCCGCCGCGCCGCGCCTGCAGGTCACCGAGACCGTCACCATCGATGCGCCGGTCCCCACCGTGTGGAAGGCGGTCAAGGACTTCAACGGTCTGAACACCTGGCACCCCGCGGTCGCCAAGGACGAGATCATCGAGGGTCAGAACAACCACGTCGATGCGGTGCGGCTGCTCACCTTGAAGGATGGGGGCACCATCAAGGAGAAGCTCCTGGTCTTCAATCCGGCGGCTCACACGGTCAAATACACCATTCTCGAGGGCGTGATCCCGGTGAGCGACTACACATCGACCATCCGGGTGACCGGCGCCGGCGCGGGCAAGTCGCTCGTCACCTGGTCGGGTCATTTCATGCGCAAGAACACGGGCGACAACCCGGGGCCGAACGAGAACGACAAGACCGCGACCGATACGATCCACAGCATCTATCGCTCGGGTCTCGACAATCTCAAGAAGCAGGTCGAGGGGTCGCACTAGCGGCAGGCGGCGCGGATGGGGCGGCCCGGAGGGGGGGCGGGCTTCAACGGGCGCGCGGCGTCGAGCTCGCCGGCTCAAAATCCCAGGCGCGCCAACGCCTCAAAGACCCGCGCCTGCATCGCGTCCGACTTCATCGGAAATGCGCGGCAAAAGTGGTCGCGGGTCATCGCGGCATCGCGTGCGCGCACGTTCGCCGCCCACCGCTCGGCGCGCACGGGATCCCCGTTGAGCGTATGGGCGACGGCCGCGATCATCGCGATCAGCACGTGGGCTCCCGGAGAGCGCGCCGCCTGCTCGCCCCAGTGGGCCGCTTCCGCGTCCTCGTTCACGGCCATGTGCGTGAAGGAGCGCGTTCCGAGCATCGCGTAATACAGTGGATCGAGAGGGCTCAGACGCATCGCCAGATCGACGTGCCCCCGGCCTTCCTGAGGCCGCCCTGAGAGGGCCTCGGTCCACGCGCGTGCGTAGATTCCCTGGGCATAGTGTGGACTGATGCTCGTCGAGCGCTTGAGCCAGCTCAGGCTGCTTTCCAGGTCGCCCTCCAGCCAGTACGTGCGTCCCATCGTGAAGTTCACGAAGGGATCGAGTGGATCGAGCTCGAGACCGCGCTCCGCGAAGCGGCGCGCCAGGGCCGTCTCTGCGGCCGTGTCCTCGGTGAAGCGCATGAAAGCGGTCTGGAAGTGAATGAACGACAGGCCCGCGTGGGCGCGCGCGAACAACGGGTCGAGAGCCACGGCGCGCTGAAACAAGGTGCTGGCGGCGGCATTGTCGACACTGTTGAACCGGTACATGTGCTGCAGGGCGAGGTGGTAGGCGGACCACGCGTCGAGATTCTCGGTTGAGCCCAGCCGAGCGAGGGCGGCCTCATGGATCGGAATCTGGATCTCGAGCGCCGTGAGAACCCGGGAGCGGATGTCCTCGCGCATGGCGTGCACGTCATCGATCAGCCCCGAGAAGCGCTCGGCCCAGACGATGCCCCCATCCGCGGTGTCGACCAGCTCGACCGCGACCGCCAGGCCTCGATCCGACAGCTCGATCGTTCCGCCGAGGCAGTAGCGCACACGCAGCAGGCGGCCAATGTCGCCGACGTCGATATCGGATGCGCCCAGCCGGAATGAGGACCCCCGAGCGGTGACGAATAGCCAGCGCAGGCGGGACAGCTCGGTGATCAGCTCGGCAGGTAAAGCAAAGCTGAGCGCCGCATATCGCCCCCCTTCACCCATGAGGCGGAACGGCAGCACGGCAAGCGAGGGTCGGGTAGCGGAGTCCGGGGGCTGATTGGCGATGCCCTCTCCCTCGGCCGCCGTGACCGGCCCTGCGAGCGCAACCGGCCCCGTCGCGGTTCCCGATGTGGCCCTGACGTTCGCCACGAAGCGAAACCCCTGGCGATGGACGGTCTTGATGTACGTCTGCGATTTACCGTCATCGCCCAGCGCCTGGCGCGCAGACTTGATCCGACTGGCCACCGCAGCGTCCGACACGACGCGCCCGTCCCACACCTTCTCGATGATCTCGTCCTTCGAGACGAGGCGATCGTGGTTCTGGACCAATAAGGCGAGCAGCGCAAAGACTTGAGGCTCGAGCGCGTAGGTCGCATCGCGGGCACGCAGCTCGACTTTGGCCATGTCCAGCTCGAACGGGCCGAACTGGTAGATCATCGGCATAGAGTAGCGCCTGTCGGCAAAACTCCCAACAATCTCCAGGACTTCTCCACGACTGCTGCAAGCTTCAGGCAGAGGGGCGTGGCAGGCTGTTCACATCGGCTGCTGGAAAGGTTCCGGGGGCCGCACAACCCACACACGAAGGAGAAAGCCATGCCTCTCGTTACAATCGATGTGATCAAGGATGTCTTCACGCCGGCGCAGAAGAGGGAGCTCATCAACAAGGTCACCGAAGCGATGGTCGCGGTCGAGGGCGAGAACATGCGCCCCGTGACCTGGGTGCGCATCAATGAATTCGAGGGCGGGGACTGGGCGATCGGCGGCAAGGCACTGCGGGCCGCCGATGTGCACGCACTGGCGGCCGGAAAGGCAGCGTAAAGGGCAATCGCCCAGACGATCGCTCAGACCCGAGCGCGGGGTGGCGGCGAAGGGCGCCATCCCGCGCCTGCGGTCGAATCGCATTTGCCGCGAGGCTCTTGCGCCGCACCTTCGGGTATCATGGAGCCATTCCCGGATTGGCCCATGGACGTACTCAGTTCCTTTCATCCCGCCGTGGCTGCGTGGTTCACCCGCACCTTCGATGCGCCGACGCCCGCGCAGGTTGCGGCGTGGCCGGCCATCCAGTCGGGCGCCGCGACGCTGGTGGCCGCGCCCACCGGCTCGGGAAAGACCTTCGCCGCCTTTCTCGCCGCCATCGATCAGCTGGTGAAGGAGGGGCTCGAGGCACCGCTGCCCGACGAGACACGGATCGTCTACGTCTCGCCTCTGAAGGCGCTCTCGAACGACATCCATCGCAACCTCGAGGCGCCGCTCGCCGGAATCCGCGAGGAGCTCGCCTCGCTCGGGCTCCCCGAAGTCGCGATCCGCACCGTGGTGCGCACCGGGGACACGCCGCAGAGCGAGCGCGCGCGCATGCGTCGCGAGCCCCCGCACATCATCGTCACCACACCCGAGTCGCTCTATATCCTGCTCACCTCGAAGAGCGGGCGCGAGATGCTCGCCTCCTGCCGCAGCGTCATCGTCGATGAGATCCACGCCATCGCCGGCAACAAGCGCGGCGCGCATCTCGCGCTCTCGCTCGAGCGCCTCGAAGCGCTCAGCGGCCGGCGACTGCTGCGCATCGGCCTCTCCGCGACGCAGCGCCCCATCGAGGAAGTCGCCCGTTTCCTCGTCGGCGTGCGGCCCGATGCCGCGCCGTGCACGATCGTCGATGCGGGACACACCCGCCGGCGCGACCTGGCGCTCGAGCTGCCGCCCGCACCGCTCGAGGCGGTGATGTCCGGGGAGGTCTGGTCGCAGATCTATGACCGCCTTGCGGAGCTGATCCGCGAGCACCGCACGACGCTCATCTTCGTCAACACACGCCGGCTCGCCGAGCGTGTCGCGCGCCACATCTCCGAGCGTATCGGCGAGGAGCACATCGCCGCGCACCACGGCAGCCTGGCGCGCGAGCGGCGGCTCGACGCCGAGCAGCGCCTGAAGCGCGGCGAGCTCAAGGCCTTGATTGCCACCGCCTCGCTCGAGCTCGGCATCGACATCGGCGATGTGGACCTCGTCTGCCAGATCGGCTCGACGCGCTCGATCAATGCCTTCCTGCAGCGTGTGGGCCGCGCCGGGCACTCGGTTGGCGGCGTCTCCAAGGGACGGCTCTTTCCGCTCTCGCGCGATGAGCTCGTGGAGTGCGCGGCGCTGCTCGATGCCGTGCGCCGCGCCGAGCTCGATGAGCTGCGGGTTCCGCAGAACCTGCTCGATGTGCTCATGCAGCAGATTGTCGCGGAGGTCTCCGCCGCCGAGTGGTCGAGCGATGCGCTGTTCGAGCTCGTGCGCCGCGCCTACGGCTACCAGGACCTGAGCCGCGTCGAGTTCGATGAGTGCGTCGAGCTGCTCGCGCAGGGCTTCAGCACCCGCCGGGGCCGACACGGCGCGCTGATTCATCGCGATGGCGTGCACGGGATGCTCAGGCCGCGCAAGGGGGGCCGGCTGACCGCGATCACCTCGGGGGGCGCGATTCCCGACAACGCGGACTACCGGGTGCTGCTCGAGCCCGAGTCGCAGCTCGTCGGCACCGTCAACGAGGACTTCGCGGTCGAGAGCCTGCAGGGCGATGTGTTTCAACTCGGCAATACCTCGTACCGCATCCTGCGCGTGGAGCGCGGCACGGTGCGTGTCGAGGACGCGCATGGTCAGCCGCCGAGCATCCCGTTCTGGCTGGGGGAGGCCCCGGGTCGGAGCGATCAGCTCTCGGCGGCCGTTGCGCGCCTGCGGCGCGAGATCGAGGTGCGGCTCGAGGCCGAGCCGGGGACGGCCACCGCGTGGCTCATCGACGGAGTGGGCCTCGCGGCCGAGGCGGCGCTGCAGATCGTCGAGTATCTCGCCGCCGGACGCGCGGCACTCGGCGTCCTGCCGACGCTCGACACGCTCATCTTCGAGCGTTTCTTCGACGAGTCGGGCGGCATGCAGCTCGTCATTCACTCGAGTTTCGGCAGCCGCGTGAACCGCGCCTGGGGACTCGCGCTGCGCAAGCGCTTCTGCCGCACCTTCAACTTCGAGCTGCAGGCGGCGGCCACCGAGGATCACATCGTGCTGTCCCTGACGCAGGCGCACAGCTTCGAGCTTGCGGACGTGGCGCGCTACCTGCACTCGAACACCGCGCGACCCGTCCTGATCCAGGCGCTGTGCGCGGCGCCGATGTTCGAGGTGCGCTGGCGCTGGGATGCCGGCATCTCGCTCGCGCTGCCGCGCTTTCGCGGAGGCAAGAAGATCCCGCCGCAGATCGCGCGCATGAACGCGCAGGACCTGCTCGCTTCGGTGTTCCCCGATCAGGTGGCGTGCGCCGAGAATCTGCCCGGCGAGATCGAGGTGCCGGATCACCCGCTGGTGCGCCAGACGATTCGCGACTGCCTCGAAGAGGCCATGGACGTCCTGG
Source organism: Steroidobacteraceae bacterium (assembly GCA_035307465.1). Lineage (GTDB taxonomy): Bacteria > Pseudomonadota > Gammaproteobacteria > Steroidobacterales > Steroidobacteraceae > Bog-1198. Next base: position 1,558 of record DATGIA010000007.1, on the reverse strand, counting down.
GCTTCGAGAGACTGCTCAAGGGCCTGGAGAGCGGGATGATCCGGGTGATCGCGCGCGACCTGACCGAGCCCTCGCCGCTGGCGCTCGAAGCGTTGAATGCGCGCCCCTACGCTTATCTCGACGATGCGCCGCTCGAGGAACGCCGCACCCAGGCCGTGATGAGCCGGCGCTGGATCGACGCCGCCGAGGCGGCGGACCTCGGCAAGCTCGATGCCGAGGCGATCGAGCGCGTGCGCGAGGAAGCATGGCCCGACGCCACCACCGCCGATGAGCTGCACGATGCGCTCGGCTGGCTCACGTTCATCACCGAGGAGGAGCGGGCCGCGGCTCCCGGCTGGCCGGCGCTTCTCGATGAGCTCGAGGCACACCAGCGCATCGTCCCGGTCACGACGCCGAGTGGTGCGCGGCTCTGGGTGGCGGTCGAGCGGCGCGGGTTGTTCGAGCCCGAGGTGCCCGCCTCGGACGAGTCGCTCGTCGAGATCGTTCGGGGCCGCCTCGAGGGGCTGGGTCCGGTGACCCCGAGCGCCCTTGCCCGCGCGCTCGGCTTGCCCGTGAGCCGCGTTGATGCCGCGCTTGCGGCCTTGCAAAATGAGGGTTTTGCGCTCAAGGGGCGTTTCACGCCGCAATCCGCCGCGGGGCAGATCGAGGAGGAGTGGTGCGAGCGGCGGCTCCTCGCGCGCATCCACCGCTACACCGTCAAGCGGCTGCGCGCCGAGATCGAGCCGGTGGCGGCGCGCGATTTTCTGAGGTTCCTTTTCGACTGGCAACGGGTGCTGCCCGAGGCCCGCATGCAGGGACCCGATGCCGTGGCGGCGGTGCTCACGCAACTCGAAGGATACGAGGCGCCCGCTGCGGCCTGGGAGACCGACCTGTTACCGGCGCGCATTGCAGAATACGAGCCCGAGTGGCTCGATGAGCATTGCCGTGCGGGCCGCTTCGTTTGGGCGCGACTCGCCCCGCGCACGGGCGATCTCGAGCGCACCCCGCGCGCGGCGCGTGGAGCCGTGCCGGTGCGCTCGACCCCCATCACGTTGCTCGCCCGGCGCAGCGTCAAGGCCTGGTCGAGCTTCACGGCGGTGCCGAGCGCCGAGCACTTGAGCTCGCGCGCGCGCGCCGTCATGGACCATCTGGAGACGCACGGTGCCTCGTTCTTCGATGAGCTGACCGAGAGTGTGCGTCTGTTGCCGGTCGAGGCCGAGGAGGCGCTTGCCGAGCTCGTGGCGCTCGGGCTCGTCAATTCCGATAGCTTCGGCGGGCTGCGGGCGCTGCTCGTGCCGAGCAGCCAACGCGGGCGGGCGAGCGGCCGCCAGGGCCGCCGCAGGCGCCGCATCGCGCTCTTTGCCATGGCGGATGCGGGGCGCTGGGCGTCCGTGCGGCGGGTCGGCGCGTCGACCGGCGCCCGGCCCGAGGAGGCCGCCGTCGAGCACGTCGTGCGCACCCTGCTGCGACGCTGGGGAGTCATCTTCTGGAAGCTCATCGTTCGCGAGGCGGACTGGTTGCCGCCGTGGCGCGAGATCGTGATGTGTTGCCGGCGGCTCGAGGCGCGAGGCGAGATCCG
>DATGIA010000006.1:0-25589 GCA_035307465.1 Steroidobacteraceae bacterium | reverse complement strand
CCGCCCTTCGACCTCATCATCAATGCGACCTCGGCGAGTCTTTCGGGGGAGATGCCGGAGCTGCCGGCGGGGCTCGTGGACGAGCACACGTTCTGCTACGACATGGCCTATGGACGGGGGCACACACCGTTCACGCTCTGGGCCCGCGCGCTGCATGCGCGGCGCACCAGCAAGGGCTGGGGCATGCTCGTCGAGCAAGCCGCCGAGTCCTTCCTGCTGTGGCGGGGCATCCGGCCGGCCACCGGACCGGTGCTCGAGGCGCTCGCGCAGCAGCTCTAGCCAGGCCGCGGCCGGCCTAGCGCATCGTCACCAGCTCCTCGGCGCTCGTCGGATGGATCGCGACCGTATCGTCGAGGTCGCGCTTGGTCGCCCCCATGCGCAGAGCCACCGCAAAGCCCTGCAGCATCTCCTCCGCCCCGGCACCGATGATGTGGCAGCCGACGATCTTCTCCTCCGGACCGACGCAAACGAGCTTCATGTCGGTGCGGCTCTTGCGCGCCATCACGGCGTGATACATCGGAACGAAGTCTGCGACATAGACCTTGACCGCATCGCCGTGCAGCGCCCGCGCTTCGCGCTCGGTGAGGCCGATGGTGCCGATCGGCGGATGCGTGAAAATGACGGTCGGGATCAGGCGGTAGTCCAGGTGCCGGTCGGCCTGGCCCCCGAACAGCCGGTCGGCGAGGCGGCGTCCGGCCGCGATTGCCACGGGCGTGAGCGCCGCACGCCCCGTGACGTCGCCGATCGCATGCACACCGGGGACCTGGGTGTCCTGGAAATCGTCGGTCGCGATGTAGCCTTGCGCATCGGCCGCGAGTCCGGCGGCCGCCAGATCGAGCGCCTGCGTACGGGCGTGGCGGCCCACCGCCCAGAGCACGACGTCGAAGTCCGGGAATTCGCGGCCGTCTTCGGCGATGAGCCTCTTTTTGCCTCCCTGCGCGCGCAGGGAGGCCGGCGCGACGTGCGGGTGGATCGTGATCCCCTGCGCGCTCATCTCGCGCAGCAACGACTTGCCGAGCATCACATCGAAGCTCGTGAGGGGATGGTCGCGACGGATGAACAGCTCCACCGTGCTGCCGAGCTCCTGGAAGGCGCTGCCGAGCTCGCAGGCGACGTAACCCGAGCCCACCACGGCAACGCGTGCGGGCTGCTCCGCTAGCTCGAAGAAGCCGTCCGAGGTGATGCCGAGGGACGCGCCCGGCAGATCGGGCAGAGTCGGCTCACCGCCGGTGGCGATGACGATGTGGCGAGCCGTGAGCTTGCGGTCGCCCACCGCGACGCTGCGCGCATCCACGAATCGCGCCATGCCCTCGATGTGCCTCACCCCCTTGGCCGCGAGATTCTTTGCGTAGATCGCGTTCAAGCGCGCGACGTAGGCGTCGCGCTTGCGCTTGAGCAGCCCCCAGTCGAGCACGGGCGCGTGCTCCTCGCCCGGGGATGCGTTGAAGCCGTATTCGCCGGCATCGGCGAGCGCGAGCGCCACACCCGCCGCGTTCCACATGACCTTCTTCGGCACGCAGCCGACGTTCACGCAGGTGCCGCCGAGGCGTCCCGCCTCGATGACGACGACCTTGGCTCCATATTCCGCCGCACGCTGCGCACAGGCGAGACCGCCGCTGCCGCCGCCGATGCACAGGAGATCGAACGATTCGGTCGACACTGTGAACTCCATCCGAGAGGCCTCCGAGACGTCCATCATATACTCGGCCGTCGAGCTCTTCCGGATCGAGGTGTCGTCGTGATCGCACTCGCCGTGTTTCTCGTTCTTGCCCTCGCGCTCGTGGTCTATGTCGTTGGCATCTACAACGGACTGGTCAGCCTGCGCGAGAACATCCGCGTCGCCTGGGCGAATCTCGACGTGCTGCTCAAGCAGCGTCACGACGAGCTGCCGAAGCTGATCGAGACCTGCAAGCGCTACATGCAATTCGAGCAGGAGACGCTCGAGAAGGTGATGCGCGCGCGCGCCTCGGTGAGCGAGGCGAGCGCCTCCGGTAACGTCGCTGCGGTGGGCGCGGCCGAGCAGCAGCTGCGCGCCGGCATGTCGCGCCTGTTCGCGGTGGCCGAGAGCTACCCGCAGCTGAAGTCCGACGAGAACTTTCAGCAGCTGCAAAGCCGCATCACGGCGCTCGAGGAATCGATCGCCGACCGGCGCGAGCTCTACAACGACCAGGTCAATCTCAACAACATCCGCGTCAAGACCTTTCCCGACGTGCTGATCGCGCAACAGTTCGGCTTCGGGCCCGCGCATCTGCTCGAGTTCTCGAGCGAAGAGAAGGCGGACGTGGACGTGGGCGCGCTGTTTCGCGCCTGATCTCGAGCCGGTCACCTTGAGACGCGCGGCATGGCGAGTCCCGACCGGCTGAAGCACGCGCTGCTCCTCGCGGCTCTCGCAGGGCTGGCGCTTTACTCACTCTGGTACACGTTTCGCGCCTGGCGCGAGAATCGCCTCGTCGCCGACACGCCGACTTCACGCATCCGCTCCGCCGCGCAAGGCTATGTCGAGATCATCGGCCACGGCCTGATGCCCGACGGCCGGGAAAATCCCGCTCCGCTGTCGCGTCGCCCCTGCACCTGGTGGCGCTACAAGATCGAGGAACAGGGCGGCTCCGGTCGCTCGCGCCGCTGGACCGCGGTCGATCGCGGCGAGAGCGAGATACCGTTCCTCATCGACGACGGCACGGGGCGCTGCCTGGTCGATCCGCGCGGCGCCGAGGTCTATCCGGCCGAGAAGGACGTCTGGTACGGCAACACCGAGTGGCCCGAGGTGCGCCTGCCGCCGCTGGGCGGGGTGTTCGGCAAGGTCATCGACGCGCTGCTGTCGGGCGGCCGCTATCGCTACACGGAATACCGCATGCGACCGAACGAGACCGTGTGCGCGCTCGGCGCCTATCAAAGCATCAGCGGCGGTCTCGACCGTCCGGAGGAGGCGGTGGCCGAGCTGCTGCGCGATTGGAAGCACGATCAGGCGGCGCTCCTCAAGCGCTTCGATGCGAACCACGACGGGGTGATCGATGCCGCGGAGTGGGAGGCGGCGCGCGCCGCTGCGCGGCACGAGGTGGTCGAAAAGATGATGACACCAGCGCCTGCAGCGGCCGCTGCGGCGGGCTCCGGCGGGACGGGCGGCACCTCGCTCGGCCTGCTCTCCAAGCCTGCGGATGGCCGCGCTTTTCTGCTCGCAGCCTCCGACGGGGCATCGCTCGCCGTGCGGCTGCGCCGCCAGGCCTCGGTCGGCCTCGCGGGGAGTCTCGCCGCCAGCGCGGCGATCGTCTGGCTGATCACGCACGCCTCGGGCTAGACTTTCACCGATGGACAATCCCTTGCTGCAACTCGACGGGTTGCCGGCCTTCGATCGCATCGAGGCCGCGCACGCGCGTCCCGCTCTCGAGCGCGTGCTCGAGGAGAATCGGGCACGTCTTCGCGAGCTCACCGAGCAAGCGGCCCCCACGTTCGATTCGCTGGTGGCGCCCGCCGAGGAGCTGGCGTATCGCTTGAGCCGCGTCTGGAGCCCGATCGGACACTTGAATGCGGTTGCGAACTCCGAGGAGATGCGTCGCGCCTACAACGAATGCGTGCCGCTCCTCACCGCGTACACCGCCGAGCTCGGGCAGAACGCGGCGCTCGCCGCGGGCTATGCCCGTGTGCTCGAGCGGGAGGGCGCACAGCTCGACCCCGCCCAGCGCAAGCTCCTGGAAAATGCCCTGCGCGACTTTCGGCTCGCCGGCGTCGATCTGCCGGAAGGGCGCAAGACACGCTACCGCGAGGTCGTGCAGCGGCTTGCGCAGCTTGCGACCAAGTTCTCCGAGAACGTGCTCGATGCGGCGCGCGATTACCAGCGCGCCGTCACCGACAGCGCCGAGCTCGAGGGTCTGCCGGCGAACGTGGTCGAGCGGGCGCGTGCCCATGCGCGCGAGGCGCAGAAGCCCGGCTGGCTGTTCAAGCTCGATCAGCCCACCTACACGACCGTGATGACGAGCGCGGCGCACGAGCCGCTGCGCCGCGACATTTACGAGGCCTGGGTGACCCGCGCGAGCGATGTGGGACCGTCCGCCCACCGCTTCGACAACAACCCGGTGATCGCCGAGATCCTGCCGCTGCGGCACGAGCTCGCGCAGATCCTCGGCTTTGCGAGCTTTGCGCACTACGCACTCGCGACCCGCATGGCGAGGACCCCGGACCAGGTGCTCGAGTTTCTCGAGGATCTGGCGCGCCGCTGCACGCCGGCGGCCCGGCGCGAGCTCGCCGACCTCGAGGAGTTCGCGGGACGCAAGCTCGAGCCCTGGGACATCGCCTATTTCAGCGAGCGGCTGCAGGAGAGCCGATTCAAGGTTTCGCAGGAGGCGCTGCGCCCTTATTTCCCGCTGCCCAAGGTACTCGAGGGGCTGTTCACGCTCACCCGGCGCCTCTATGGCATCGAGGTGCGCGAGCGGGCGGCCCCGGCATGGCACCCCTCCGTGCGCTACTACGATCTCGCCGATGCGGTGAGCGGCAGCGTGCTCGCCGGCTTCTACCTCGACCCCTATGCGCGGCCCGAGAAGCGCAGCGGCGCGTGGATGGACGAGGCGGTCATCGCCCGCTCCTTGCCCTCGGGTCGATCGCTGCCGGTGGCTCAACTCGTATGCAACTTCACCGCGGCGGTGGGCGCCTCGCCTTCGCTCCTCACGCATGATGAGGTAATCACGCTGTTCCACGAGTTCGGTCACGGCCTGCACCACATGCTCACGCGCGTGTCCTACCCGAGCATCGCCGGCATCAACGGCGTCGCCTGGGATGCGGTCGAGCTGCCGAGTCAGTTCATGGAGAACTTCGTCTGGCGCCCTGAGGTCCTGCCGCTCATTTCCTCGCATGTCGAGACCGGTGCGTCGTTGCCCCTCGATGTTCTCGGACGCCTGCTCGGCACGCGCACCTTCAACGCCGCGCTCGACACGCTGCGCCAGATCGAGCTCGCCACGTTCGACTTCGAGCTGCATGCGCATTTCAATCCGGTGATGGGCGGACGCGTCGCCGAAACGCTCGCCAGCGTGCGCCGACGGGTCGCCGTCGTGCCGGTCGCGCCCTTCAATCGCGTGCAGGCAAGCTTCGCCCACATCTTTGCCGGCGGCTACGCGGCGGGCTATTACAGCTACAAGTGGGCCGAGGTGCTCGCAGCCGACGCCTTCGATGCCTTCGATCAGGCCGGCGTGTTCGACCCTGCGACCGCGGCGCGCTTCCGCGAGTCCATCCTGGCGCGCGGCGGCAGTGTCGATGCGATGGAGGCCTTCGTGGGCTTTCGCGGCCGGCCGCCCGACGTGCGCCCGCTGCTCAAGCAGACGGGCATCGCCGCGTGAGCGCGCCGCGCTCAGGGCCTGTCGACGCACCGCCGCTCCCATTCCGCGAGTCGACCGTCCCTCGACGGTCGCCGCGGCTGGTGGCGCTCGCCGGCCTGCTGGTGGCGGGCGGAGCAGCGGCCGCGACCGCTTATGTGAGCGATGATCTGGTGCTCGGCGTCTATGCCGAGCCCAACGGCTCCGGTCAGCGGCTGACGACGCTCCACTCGGGCGCGGCCATCGAGACGCTCGATGCGAGCGGCAGCAGCGGTGAGTTCACGCAAGTACGCCTCGCCGACGGGCGCATCGGCTGGGTGAAATCGACCTACCTCACCACGCGCGTTCCGGCGACGGTACGCATGAGGCAGCTCGAGGAGGAGCTTGACCGCCGCCGCGCGACGACACCGGAGCTTGCCGCTGCGGCGGCGCGCAGCGAGCTCGAGGCGTTGAAGGGGGAGCTCGCTGCGAAGGACACGGAGCTCGCTGCGGCGCGTGAAGCGCTCGCGTCGAGCGCGGCGCGCCCCGGCACGCCGGTGGCACACACCATGCACACGATGCGCCCCCTCGGCTGGGTGGCCGCGATGGGCGCGGCGCTCCTGGCGGGCTTCGGCGCAGGCTACGCGACGCTGGCGCGGCGCATTAGACAGAAGTACGGCGGCCTCAAGATTTATTGACACATCGAGCGGCGCAAACAGAGAACCGTGCACGTAGCGGCCTCGCATTCACTGGCTTAAACTCCCCCGATGTTCGACCTGCGCCGTAACGACTACGACGTCACCAACTCGATCCAGGTGAGCTCCACGGCCGCGGTCACGGCGGCGGTGCGCGAGCTGTTCGCGAGCGCGTGGCCCGGCGAGTCGTTCAATCGAGTGGCCGTCGCTTTCGAGGAATTCGACCGGCTGTTCGCCGGCCGCATGCCCGGCTATCACGGGGTCGATACCATCTATCACGACCGGCAGCATTCGCTCGACATGACGCTCGCGATGGCGCGCCTGCTCGTCGGTTATGAGCAAAGCGCCGACCCTTTGGAGCGCTTCGGCGCGGAACGGGCGGTGATGGCGATCGTCACCTCGCTGTTTCACGACGCGGGCTACATCCGCGAGCTCGACGACTCGAAGCATCTCAACGGCGCCGAGTTCACGCTCTATCATGTCACCCGCAGTGCCCGCTTCCTTGCGCGCTTTCTGCCGAGTCTCGGCATGGAATCGTGGGTGCCGGTCTCGACCCGCATCGTGCATTTCACCGGCTACGAGATCAAGCTGAGCCAGATCCAGCTCGCCGATCGGCGGGACCGCAAGCTCGGACACCTGCTCGGCACCGCGGACCTCATCGCCCAGATGGCGGATCGGTGCTATCTCGAGAAGTGCCGCGACCGGCTTTATCCGGAGTTCGTGCTCGGCGGCATTGCCGCGGCGCCGGGCAGCGACGGCGCGCTGCAGGTCCGCTACAGCTCAGGACTCGACCTTCTGCGCCAGACTCCTCAGTTCGTGCGCGACACCCGCCAGCAGCGTCTCGAGGGCGAGTTCGAGCATGCGTACCGCTACCTGGAGCCGCTGTTCGGCGGCAAGAATCCGTATCTGCGGGCCATCGATCGCAACATCGTCTACCTGCAACGCGTGCTGCGCGCCGAGCGCTGGCCGCTGTTGCGGCGAAATCCACCGCTGTTCACTTGGCAGGAGAATCAGCTCGGTCAGGTGCGCGGCTTGATGGTCAATCACCTCAAGGCGATCTGGGCCGCCTGATCGGGGTTGCGCGCCGAAGAGGGGTGGTCCACTGCGCTTTGCGCTACGGCCAGTCGATGCTCGCGACATAACGCGCGTGCAGCTCGGCAAGACGGTCGCGCACGAGCGCGCCGCCCGCAAGCGGGGCGCTCTCGAGTGCCTCGCGCAGCACCTCCACACTCAAAGCGCGACGCGCCGGCTCGGCGACCGGAGCGAAGGAGATGTGCCAGGGCTCGGCCTGCACGCCGGAGCGCTCGCCGCGGAACGGCCGAAAGAATCCGAAGCGGGGCGCCTGTTGCTCGAGCCAGCGATCGAGCCGCGCGAAGGGACCGCCGGCTGCGAATTCCCCTGGAGTGAGCTGCACCCGATAGCCCGCCGGGAGTGCGCGCCGGTCGATGATGTCGAGATCGCTCCCCCAGTGATGGCGGCTTGCGCCGGGAAGCGCGGACCACAGCAGGATCGCATCGATGCGCGCGGTGGCAGTGAGGAGCGCGGCCTCGAGCGGCCGGCCGGCGGTATCGATGAGCGGTCGCTCGCCGCGCCACTTCGCATTCCACAGGGCGAGCTGACGCTCGAAGTCCCGAAAGGCGCTCACCGGCTCGAGCTCGAGCCCGTCAGCGAGCGCCGCGCGTCGAAGATTCTCGAACGGCCGCACGACGTGCACGTGCAGCGCGGGTGTTTCCTCGGTCGCGGCCGCGAGATGCGTGCGCACCCGTCCGGTCAGCTCGAGCGGGTTCACGAGGCCTCGCGCGCCGCCGCCAGATCCACCACCCGGTCGATGATCTCGATGAACGTCTCGACGTCCTGGGCCCCGGCCAGCGTGTACTGTCGATCGAACAGAAACGTGGGCACACCCTTGATGCCGATGACCGCGGCGTGGCGTTGCGCTGCGACGATGCCGTCCTGGCCTGCGCGCAGCACCACGGCGGCGCGCGTATCGCGCTCCTCGAGTCCCGCCTCCACGCCGAGCCGCACGAGCTCCTCGACGTCACCGACGTCGGCGCCCTCCTCGAAATAGGCCTGCATCACGCGCTCGACCACCTCCGCCTGCACGCCGCGGCGTGCCGCATGGGCGATGAGCAGGTGCGAGCGGCGCGTGTTCGGCAGCCGCGCGATGCGCGCGAAATCGAATGCCAGCCCGACCGTGTGACCGGCCTCGACGAGCGCGGCATGAATCTCCTCGATGCGGGCCGGATCGCCGAGCGAGGCCGCAAGGTGCGCGGCACGCTCCACGCCGTCCGGAGGCAGGTCAGGGTTGAGCTCGAAGGGCCGCCAGGTGATGACGGGCTCGTACTGCGGGCGTGCCTCGAGCGCGAGCTCGAAACGGCGCTTGCCCAGATAACACCAGGGGCAAACCGTGTCGAAAAAAATATCCACACGCGTACCGTTCGCGGCCATGTCGGGCGATTGTAACCGGCCCCTTATGGGGCCGGGTGTGAACGAGTATCATTCGTCAATGCCGCGGAGCCTCAAAGCCAAATATTTGCTGCTGACCCTGGGAGTGGTCGGCGGCCTGGCGCTGCTGCTGGGCGGTTTTGCCTACTATCAGCACCGCATCGATGCCGCCGATCTGGACCGGCTCACCACCTCGACCGTGCAGCAGAAGCTCGAAAGTGAGCTCGAGGCCCGCGGTAAAAGTGTGAGCAAGGTCACTGAGGCGCAGCTCGGCTCGGCGCTTTCGCGCGGAAGCGCAGCCGGGGTCGCCGCGATCGGCGAGCGCCTCCTCGCGGAGCGCGACGTCGAGCGGGTCGAGATCACCGATGCGCAGGGCCGGATGGTCTTCACGGGGACCAATCCCTCGATTCCCACCACCCCCCAGGGACCGTTGATCGTCGCAAGCACGGTCGGCGCCAACGCCGGACACCTGCAGATCTGGCTGAGCCGCGCACGCATCCAGGATGCGCTCGCCGGCATCAGCGCCCAGCTGCAGCACCAGCAGGGCACGCAGGTGGCCCGCATGAGCAGCCGGCTCGCCTTCATCACGCTGCCTCTGGTGGCCCTCGGGCTCGCGCTCGCGTGGTTCATTGCACGCCGCTTCGGACGCTCGATCGCGACGCTCATTCGCTCCGCCGACCGCATCGGCGAGGGCGACTACACCGGACCCGCCGTGAGCGTGCCGCGCCGCGACGAGCTCGGTGAGCTGCAAACCGCCCTCGAGCGCATGCGCCAGAAGCTCTGCGAGACGACGATCACTAAGAACTACCTCGACACGGTGCTCAACAGCTTGAGCGATGCGGTGCTCGTGACCGGCGCCGACGGTTCGATCAAGAGCTGCAACGAGGCAACCGGCCGCTTGCTCGGCTTCACCGAAGCCGAGCTCGCCGGTCAGCCGCTCTTGCAGCTCATCGACGAGCCGCACCGCCAGGCCTTCGAGCTCGCCGGCAATGTCGAGTCACGCGAGACGGTGCTGCGCACCGCCAGTGGCCAGACCATTCCGGTGTCGGTGGCCTGCTCGCCCATCGCGACACCCGACCCGCAGTTCCAGGGGACCATCTACGTCGCCCGCAACATCACCGAGCGCAAGCGGGCCGAGCGCCGCATCCGCTACCTCGCCCGCTACGACACCCTCACCAAGATGCCGAACCGCATGCAGTTTCAGCATCTGCTGCAGCAGGCGATCGCGCGCTCGCGCCGCGCGCAGCGCTCGCTCGCGCTGCTCTATCTCGACCTTGACCGCTTCAAGGAGGTCAACGATACCTTCGGACACGCCGCAGGCGATCGCACACTCGAGGTGCTCTCCGAGCGCCTGACGCGCAATCTGCCGAAGGACACCGTGATCGGGCGTCTGGCGGGCGATGAGTTCGCCCTGTTCGTCGACGATCTGCCGATCGATCTCGACAACCGCGCCGCCCTGGGCGCGCTCGCACGCACACTGCTCGATGAGATCAGCCGCACCTTCCACGTGAACCAGCAGGAGGTGTACCTGACGGCGAGCGTCGGGATTGCGATCTGCCCGTATGATGCGGAGAACGTGATCGACCTGATCCGCAATGCCGATGCCGCCATGTATCACTCGAAGCAGAACGGCGGCAATACCTACGCCTTCTACGCCCCGCAGATGAACGCCGCCGCCGTCGAGCGGCTCATGCTCAAGAGCAAGCTGCGCCGGGCGCTCGAGCGCGATGAGCTGGTGATCCTTTACCAGCCGAAGGTCGATCTGCGCGACGGCCGGGTCGTCGGCGCAGAGGCGCTGCTGCGCTGGCGGTTGCCGGGGCACGGCGATATCCCGCCCTCGCAATTCATTCCGCTCGCCGAGGAGACCAGTCTCATCCTCGAGATCGGCGAGTGGGTGCTGAATCGCGTCTGCTCGGACTTCCACGACTGGCAGCGCACCGTGCCGCATCCCGGCCGCATCGCCGTCAATCTGTCGCTCCGCCAGCTCAAGCAATCGAGCTTCATCGCGCGCTGTCGAGGCGTGTTCCGCAAATATGGCGTATCGCCGACCTGCTTCGAGCTCGAGGTGACCGAGACCACGTTGATGACCGATCCGAAGCGCACCATCGCTCTGTTGCACGAGCTGCACGCGATGGGCTTGCACCTCGCGATCGACGACTTCGGCACCGGTTACTCCTCGCTCTCCGCGCTCCAGCAATTCCCGATCGGCACGCTGAAGATCGATCAGTCGTTCGTGCGTGACCTGGCCACGGATGCGAACGATGCGACGCTCGTGCGCACCATCATCGACATGGGCAAGAGTCTCGGGCTCGAGGTGATCGCCGAGGGCGTCGAGACCGCCGAGCAGCTCGAGTTCCTGCGACGCCACGGCTGCTTCTTCGCGCAAGGGCGGCTGTTCGCCGATGCGCTCGAGGCGCGCCAGCTCCTTGCGCTGCTCACCAGCCAGCAGGTCGGGGCCGCCCACTATCGCGCGCTGTGCGCGCCGACGGCGCTGCGCGCCTAGGGTCCCCGGCGGGCCTGCTCGGCACCACCCTGCGAACGTTTCCGCGGAGCGAACACGCCATGCGCGAAGCAATCGCCCGCATCGCAGGCGTGGCACACTCCTGACATGGCGGGTCTCGAAGACCGAGCCGAGTACTCGATCAGGGCCGTGTCCCGGGCGACCGGCCTGTCGACCGAGACACTGCGTGCGTGGGAACGACGCTATGGCGCGATCGAGCCGAAGCGCGACGGGAGCGGTCATCGTCTCTATACGGCCTGCGACGTGTTTCGCCTGCGTCGGCTGCGCGAGATCACCGATCGCGGCCATCCCATCGGCAAGATCGCGCACCTCTCGAACGAGGATCTCAGCCGTCTGCTGGCCGAGGCCCCGGCGGAGGAGGCAGACAGCGCCGTGGAACAGTCGCTCATTGGGCGGATGCTGCGCACCGCCGACCGTTTCCGGCCGGCCGAATGCGACCAGGTGATCGCGATGGCTTTTGCGCTGCTGCCGGCCGACGAGGTGGTGCGCAAGGTGCTCGCGCCCGCGCTGCGCGAGGTGGGGGAGCGCTGGCACAGCGGTGAGTTCAGCATCGGTCAGGAGCGCATCGCCTCGAGCGCCGCGCGCCGCCAGCTGACCACGCTGCTCAACACCTTCAACAGCATCGCGCGGGGTCCTTCGATCGTCTTTGCCACGTTGAGCGGCGAGCAGCACGAGCTCGGCATCCTCATGCACGCCGCGCTCGCGGCGAGCCACCTGCTGCGCGCGTATTACCTCGGGCCTGACGTGCCGCCCGAGGAGATCGCGAATTACGCACGGCGCGTGGGCGCGGCCGCGGTGGCCGTGAGTCTGGTGATGCCGGCCGCGCTCGAAAGCTTTCTCACGCAGCTCGCGGAGCTGCGAGGCGCGCTTCCCGGGCACGTCGAGATCTGGATCGGCGGCTCGGCCGCCTCCGGCGTCGAGCCGCGGCGCTTCCCGGAGGCGACCGTACTGATGCGCGAGGGCGCGGACTTCGACCAGCGCGTGGAGCTGCTCGTGGCCGCGAGCGCGGGCCCGCTTCCCGGCTCGTCCTAGCCTCGGCGCGCCTCGCCTCAGTACGGGGGGATTTGTCGCTCGCGTTGCCGGCGTCCCGCCTCGGTCCACCAGGCCAGGTCATCGGCAAAGCTCGTAAATGCCGTGCTCAGCGCCTCGCCGCGGGAGCCGATCGGATCCCCGCTCGGACTCAGCGTGCTCGTGATCGATCCCACCACCAGCTGGCTCGAGATCACCACCATCCCCATCTCTGCCAGCGTCCCATGCCACGAGAGCCCGCTGCGCGCGCCCCCGAGGCGTCCCGCGGAGTAGCTGGCAATCGCCGCCGGGCGCCAGAACCACTCCTCGAGGAAATGATCGGTGAGATTCTTGAGGCCCGGCTGCACGCCCCAGTTGTACTCGCCCACGACGAAAACGAAAGCGTCCGCCGCGCGGATCTTCGCGGCGAGCGCCGCCATCGCCGGCGGCGCCGTGCCGGCTGGATACTCCTTGTACATCCGGTCGAGCATCGGCAGGCCGACCGCGCGCGCATCGATGAGCTCGACTGCATGCCCGCGGCCCTTGAGGCGCGCGACCAGGAATTCCGCCAGCCGGATGCCGGCCCGGTCCGAGCGGTACGAGCCGTAGAAGACGAGGATCCCGTGCGGGGGAGGTCGCAGCGCCTCGGAGTCCGGGTTGCGATCGGTCGCGCCCATCGCTCAGACGCGGTCCGGGATCAGACGCTCCGGGGGCGCGAGGGTCGGCAGGATCTTCACCACGAACACGAGCTGCGGCGCGCTCTGCGCCGCGGACTCGATCTCCTCGGCGAGGATGCGCATGACCTGATCGAGCTCGCCCCAGATCTGCGTCGAGAGCGCGTTGGTCTCGACGAGCAGCTCAGGGTGGGCATTCAGCCGATCGATGAAGGCCTGGATGAGCGGCCGGTAGTGCGGCGCGAGGGGATAGAGGCTGATGTCGAGAGCTGTGCGCATGGGAGACTCCGCCACTAGTACCTGAGCAGCAGGGACGTCCGGCCGAGCGGAGCCGTGCCCTGCCGAAGGCTCATGCTTCCGGCTTCGCCGCAATCGCGGCGAGCGTGCGGTTGACGAGCTCCGTGAGCACATCGTCAAGCGCGCGGTTGTAGGCTTCGACGATGGCATCGACGCGGTTCGCCGCGGCATTCTCCCTCGAGTCGAGCTCGAATCGACCGAGGATGCGCCGGTCGCTCGAGGCGCCGAGGCGCACGACGGCATGCACGTGGATCACCGGCAGCGCATCGCGCGCCGCGTAAACGGCCTGAAAGTCGTCGACATCGACCTCCAGCCAATAGCCTGCGCCGAACACCGAGCCATCGGCATGCACACCGAGAGCGGACGAGCGGGAGCGAAAGGCCTCGAGGATCAGGTCCTGGAGCATCTCATCGAGCGGGCCGCTCCAGCGCGCTGCCGCCAGATGGTCGAGTCGATGGTCCGGATAGAGCACGTGAACCAGGTCATCGTCGAGCCCGGAATGCACGCGCGGCTTGAGCACGGCCAGGTCGACACTCGGTCCGTTCGCCGCGGCCGCCGGGGCGGCGGCCACCGCGGGACCCGCCGCCGGCGAGGGGGCGGGCGCGGACAGCTCGTACACCGCCGGCGGCACGATCGAGCTCCTGAAGATCGAGCCGGTGCAGGCGGCGAGCGCGGCCAGCGAAAGCAGCCCGATGAGGGGGGCTCGCACATCCTGCAGCGCGCGCCCACCGTTCGACCCGCCGCCGCTCATCGGCCGGCTCCTCATCGCGGCAGCTCCACGCCGCGCTCGGCCGATTCGTAGATCAGCTGATTCGGATTCTCCTTGAGCGAGCGCGTGAGGTCGCGAAAATCGCGCGCCGCCGAGCGGCTCTCGCGCAGCAGCTGCTCGATCTCGGGAAGACTCTGGCGCGTGAAGCGGGTGAGGTAGGGCTCGTTCTCACCGACGAATCGGTCGAGGTGGTCGGAGGTATCCGCGAGCCTCTCGGAGAGGTGGCGCACGTTGGCGAGCGTCGCCTCGATCTGCGGCGAGGCGCGATGCGCGATGTCGTGCACTTCGGCGGCGGCGGTGCCGATTTCCTGAGAGGTGCGGCGCAGGTCGGTCACCAGGAGCTGCACCTCGTGGAGCGAGGCCGGCAGCAGAGCGCTCGCGCGGCGCACGCCGTCGAGCGTCTCGCTGAAAGCGCGCACGTTCTCCTCGTTCAGAACCTTGTTGTTGAGCCGGTCGGTCACCTCGAGCAGATGGTTCACGAGCGTGGGCAGGCTCGCGAGCAGAAGATCGAAGTCCGAGGGCTTCGAGCGGATGATCGGATAGTCGCTCCCCTGGGCAAGCGCGGGCGGGGCGCCGGGCTTCTCCTCGCGCTCGAGGTCGACGTACAAAAGGCCCGTGACCCCCTGCAGGTTGAGCGAGGCGAGGGTGCGTCCATCGACGGGCGCGGTCGAGTCGACGTCGGCGATCACCTTGACGCGACTGCGATCCTTGGGATCGAGCATGACGCGCACCACCTTGCCCACGTCGACGCCGAGGTAGCGCACCGGGCTTCCCTGCGTGAGACCGCTCACCGTGCCGCGGAAGTAAATCTCGTAGCGCTCGTAGGTGCGATGCTCGTGCTGCTCGGTGTACCAGAACACGAACGAGGAGGCGATGAAGATCACCAGCACCACGAAGGCGCCGACCACGACGTAATTCGGGTCTCTATCCATGGGCTCGTGCCTGCGCGGCGCGGCCCCGGGGCCCGTGGAAATAGTCGTGAATCCAGGGATCCGGGTGATCCGCGATGCGCTCGATGCGGTCGACGACCAGCCTGCCGCCCACCAGCACGCCCACCCGGCTGCAGGTGCGGAACAGGCTGTCGAGATCGTGCGTGATCATGACCACCGTGAATCTCAACTCGGAGTGCAGGGACAACAGTAGCTCATCGAAGGCTGCGGCGGAAATCGGGTCGAGCCCGGAGGTCGGCTCGTCGAGAAACAGCAGCTTCGGCTCGAGGGCGAGCGCACGGGCGAGCGCAGCACGCTTGACCATGCCCCCGGAGAGCTGCGCCGGCCATTTGGCGGCCGCATCGGGAGGCAGTCCGACGAGCTGCAGGTCGAGATCGACCAGGGTGCTCAGCGCGGCATCGGTCAGATCCGCATGGTACTCGCGCAGCGGCAGCTCGATGTTCTGCGCCACCGTGAGCGAGCTGATCAATGCGCCATTCTGGAACGTGACGCCATAGGTCTGGACGACGGCCTGGCGCTCGGAGGACGAGAGGTGCTGCATGTCGTGTCCGTAGAGCTCAACGCGTCCTCCCTGGGGCTTGTGCAGGCCGAGAATCGAGTGCAGCAGCACCGACTTGCCCGATCCGGACCCGCCGACGATGCCGAAGATCTCCTCCGCCTCGACCTCGAGGTCGAGGCCGTCGTGCACGACCTGGCGCCCGAAGCGGTTGACCAGGCCTCGCACGCGCACCACCGGCTCGGAAGTCATCGCCCGCGCCATCAGAAATCAATCTGCTCGAAGAAGATTGCAAAGAGCGCATCGGCGAGGATCACGAGAAAGATCGACTGCACGACCGCGACGGTGGTCAGGCGTCCAAGCTCGCGGGCCGAGCCGCGCACCTGCATGCCGCGATAGGTGCCGACCGTGCCGATGATCGCTGCAAACACCGGTGCCTTGATGAGGCCGGCCCAGAAGGTCGTCGGCGCGAGCGCCTCCCTCAGCCGCTCCGTGAACTGCGGCAGGGGAATATGCAGCTGCACCAGCGACAGCAGCCCGCCGCCCGCGAGCCCCATGGCGTCGGCGATGACGGTGAGTGCGGGCAGCGCGATCATGAGGGCGAGGATGCGTGGCTGCACCAGCAGCTCGATCGGGTTCATGCCCATGGCGCGCAGCGCGTCGGTCTCCTCGTTGATCTGCATCACGCCGATCTCCGCGGCGAAGGCGCTGCCCGAGCGGCCCGCGACGATGATCGCCGTCAACAGCACGCCCAGCTCACGCAGCACGGCAATGGTCACCAGGTCGACGACATAGATGGTCGCGCCGAAGTTGGCGAGCTGCTGCGCGCCCAGGTAGGCCACCACGACCGAGATCAAAAAGGCGATCAGCGAGACGATCGGTATCGCCGTCACCCCGGTCTCATACACATGGCGCACGATCGAGGTCGGCCGGAAGGCGCGCGGGCGCACCAAGGCCTGGCGGAACACGAGGGTATTGCGGCCGAGGAACTCGAGCACACCGCGGGCCTCGCGGCCCTGCAGAACGGCCCAGCGCCCCACCTGATCGAGCAGCCCGCGCCGCTGCGCGGCGGGAGACCGGACGTGGGCCGCTGCTGCGCCGGCCCCCGGCGTCGCTGCCGGCGCCGGCGCCGTGTCCGCTCGCAGCTTGAGCCTCGCAAGGAGCTCGAGCGAGAGCGGCGCAGAGCCCTCGTGGCGGATGCGGGCCGGCGTGAAGCCGAGTGCCCGCAGGCGCTCGAGCAGAGCCCACACTGCTCCGAGCCCCGGTGCGTGCGCCTGCGACCAGTCACAGATGAGCGCACCGCCGCTCGATGGCGGGAGCGCGGCGAGGTCCAGCTCGATGCGCCCCAGCGAGGCAAGCGACCAGTCGCCCCTGAGCGAAAGCCGCCAGTCGTCGCCCTCCCGTTGCAACGCCCACGCATCCATCGATATATGCTAACCGAAGAGATGCACGGCGATCCGCTCGGACAGGTCTTGATGCTGCTCGCAGCCTCGGTGTGCGTGGTCGCGGGCGTGCGCAAGCTCGCGCTGCCCGCAATCCTCGGCTATCTCGTGGTCGGCATGCTCCTGGGTCCGCATGCGCTCGGCATCGCCGCCGACAATGAGACCACCCGGCTGCTCGCCGATGTCGGCGTCGTCTTCCTGGTCTTCACGCTCGGCCTCGGCTTCTCCTTGCCGAGGCTCGTCGCCATGCGCTGGGAGGTGCTGGGGGTGGGCGGCGGCCAGGTGCTTCTCACCACGGCGCTCGTCGCCCTCGCCGCAATGCTCTGGCAAGGGATCGGCACAGCGGTTGCGATCGTCATCGGCGGCGCGGTCGCGATGTCCTCGACCGCGATCATCATCGCGCAGCTCACCGAGCAGTCGGAGAACAATCGCACGCATGGCCGCCTTGCCGTCGCGATCTGCCTCTTTCAGGACCTGTCCTTCCCGCTGTTTCTCGCCCTGATCTCCGCGCTCGCGGGCGCGGGCGCGGGCGCAGCCCCGGAAAAGCTCTTCGAGGCGATCGCCGCGGCGGCGCTCGCGCTCGCGCTGGTGCTCGCGGCGGGGCGCTGGCTCCTGCGCCCGCTCTTTCTGATGATCGCGCATGTGCGCTCGGCGGAGCTGTTCTCGCTCGCCGTGCTGCTGGCAGTGCTCGCCTCGGCGTGGGCCACGCGTGCGGCCGGTCTGTCGCTCGCGCTCGGAGCCTTCCTCGCCGGCATGATGCTCGCGGAGACCGAGTTCCGGCACCAGATCGAGGCGACCATCCGCTCCTACCGCGAAGTGCTCCTCGGGCTCTTCTTCATCACGGTCGGCATGCTGCTCGATGTGCGCCTCCTGCTCGCGACGTTGCCGCTGGTGACCGCGTTGCTCGGCGCGATGCTGCTCGTGAAGACGCTGGTGGTCACGCTGGTCGCGCGGCCGGCCACGCACAGCTGGTTCAAGGCCTTGCGCACCGGGGTGGTGGTCTCCCAGAGCGGCGAGTTCGGCTTCGCGCTGCTGATCCTGCTCCTGCAGCGCGACCTGCTGCGCCCCGCGGTGGGGCAGCCGCTGCTCGCGGCGACCGTGCTCGGCATGGTCCTCTCACCGGTCCTGATCCGGCACAATCGCGCCATCACGCGCGCGATCCTGCACGAGTCGGGACCGCCCGGCACCGCGGCGATGCGCGAGACGCAGGCGACGCTCGCGGTCGCGCAGCGCGAGCACGTCGTGATCTGCGGCTTCGGCCGCGTCGGCCAGAACATTGCGCGCGTGCTCGAGCAGTGCGGCTTCGAGTACATCGCGCTCGATCTCGACCCGTACCGGATCCGCATGGGGCGGCAGGCGGGCGAGCCGGTCATCTACGGCGATGCCGGCCAGGTGAAGGTGCTCGAGAACATGGGGCTCGCCAATGCGAGCTGCGTCGTCATCAGCTTCGCCGATCCGGAGGTCGCGCAACGGATCCTGCGCGCCGTGCGCGAGCTGCGTGCCGATGTGCCCATCCTGGTGCGCACCGCCGATGACGGGCGGCTCGAGGAGCTGCAGCGCGCCGGCGCCACCGAGGTGGTCCCGGAAACCTTCGAGGCGAGCCTCATGCTGCTCTCGCACCTGCTGTTGCTGCTCAAGATGCCGGTCGCGCGCATGATCCGCACCATCAACGACATCCGCAGCGACCGCTACGGTATGTTGCGGCAGTATTTCCGGGCCTCGGAGAGCGCGCCGGATGACAGTCGCGCATTTCGTGAGGAGCTTCACAGCGTGATCCTGCCTCCGCATGCTTGGGCGGTGGGCCGCAGCATCGCCGAGCTCGCCGATCGCGGCTCGCAGGTGACAGTAAGCGCCGTAAGACGTGACGGAATCGTCGGTCGCGAGCCCGCCGCCGACACCGTGCTCAAGGAAGGCGACGTGGTGGTCGTGTGTGGGACACCCGAGGCCGTCGAGCACGCCGAGACGCTGCTGCTGATGGGGTAAAAATTCCTTTACATTGAGCCCCTTCTGCTCGCATAGTAGAGCCGCTGTATGAAGGGCAAACCCGCCGAGAGGCGGGGACGCAAAGCCACCGGTCTTAGGGACTTCGCATGAAGTCACGAGATAGCGGGGTCGCCAGCAAATCTTGCGCCGGTTCGAGCGCTACGCTGTCCAACCCCTCGGTGACGAGCTGCCCTTGCTGCTCTCGGGATGCTTTTGTTCGGGGGTTATTTGTGGCATCGAAACTCGATCCCTCACGCGACACCAACGCATCGGGACTCTATCGCCGGCCGCGACTCGTCTTGAAGGCGAAGCGCGTCGAGGAGATCCCCGCGATTCTCGCCGACCCTAAGAAGTACCCGACGCCGGTGCGCGTCGTCGGTGGTGACTACTCGCAGACGCGCTGCGTGGGCGGCGACGGCGGCACGACGCTCGGTCTCGGCGCGCTCAACAAGGTCGTCGAGTACGAGGAAGAGTGGGTGCGCGCACAGGCAGGCGTGCGCATCGGCACGCTCGTGCGCTCGCTGGCCGAGCGCGGCCAGGAGCTCCCGCTCACGCCCGAGATGGGACACATGACGGTCGGCGCGGTCGCGATGACGACGCTGCCGCAAGCCTCCTACGAGCCCGGCATGGCGCAGCTCTCCTCGCTCGTGAAGGAGATCAAGCTGATCACGCCGCAAGGCAAACCGATGACCATCACCGAGCGCAACGCCGATCTGTTGCGGGTGCTCACCTCGAGCTTCGGACTGCTCGGCGTTGCCACCGAGGCGGTGCTCAAGGTGCAGCCCCTGACGCCGGTGCGCATCGACTACCAGGTCTACACGCTCAGGGAGTTCACCGCTCGCTTCGCCAGCATCGTCGCATCACCCGGCGCGCTGCGCCTGCACATCTCGCCGTTCAAGGACGAGATCACCGTCGAGCGCCGCACCGTCGATGAGTCCGCCAACATCAGTCGCTCGGGAATATGGCAGATCCGCAAATCGGTCATGCGCAATGTGCTGCCCGCCTTCGGCTCGACCGTGGGCAGCGTGCTGGCGCCGCCGGGCGTGGCGGGGGCGGTGGTCTCGGGCATGCAGCGCGTGGTGCGCGCAACCCTCGACAAGGCCGCGGGCCCGGTGGTGATGTATGCGCACGAGTGGATGCGCGACTTTCCGCAGGAAGCCTGGCGCGCGCGCTACACCTATACTCTGTGGGGCTTCCCGCAGGCCAATTTCCCGAAGATCCTCTCGGAGTACTTCGCCTTCTGCCGCGCTTACTTCAAGCAGCACAATTTCCGCTGCAACGTCGTGAACGGCGCGAGCCGGCTGCACCAGGACAAGAGCTCGCTGTTCTCGGTGAGCTTCTCGGGCCCGACGTTCACGCTCGAGCCCTCCTCGACCGGCGAGAAAGGCTGGGCGGAGTTCCTGATCGACTTCAACGATTTCGCATCGGGTCTCGGCGGCGTGCCGACCTTCAACCAGTCGCGCGCCCTGAAGCCCGAGCATGCGAGCCGCGCCTTCGGCGACCGCGCGCGCCTGTTTCGCGCGCTGCGCGAGCGCACCGACCCGATCAACCGGCTCTGCAACAGCTACTTCGCGCACCTGCTCGAGCAGTAGAGGCCGGGCGACACGGGGGCGCACGCCGGCGCGCGTCGAAACCGCCGCCGCCGCAGCAGCAGCAGCACGCTGCTCCGCGCGCTTCTAGAGCCCGGAGATGATCTTCGCCTTGATGCTCTCGTACTCCGAGTCGCTGATCAGCTTCGCCTCCAGCATCTCGCGCGCCTGGCGCAGCCGCCGGGTTGCCTCAGATTCGTCCGCGCCGGCCGCCGGAGCAGTTCCTCCTCCATAGCCACCCCCCAGCTGCACTCCGCCGGAGCGCGCCCGCAGCTCCTCGAGCTCGCGCACGCGGCGCTTCTCGCGCCAGACCTGATCGTGCTGCTGGCAGATGCGATAGATCGCCTGCGCCTGATCCTTGACGAGGCCCTCGAAGCTCAACACCCGCGTCGCTCCGGAAGCGATGTTCAGATCCGCGCTCGCCTGCGCGACCAGCGTGATGTCCGCGGCGATGATGCCGGCGCGGATGTGGGTCTCCTTGAGATCCTGCCAGCGAATGTCCGAGGAATCGTAGCCGCCGAGCAGATGGCGATTGAGCGCGATGAAGCGGCCGGTGGTCGCGGCGATGCAGGCGCGCCGATGCGTGAGCGCATAGAGCCGGTGCTGCAGCGCCCAGGCCTCGAGCGTCTCGCCCTCGGTCAGGAGGCTGCGCAAGGTGTCGAGCGCCTTGTGGGCACGGTCCTCGGGAGCAGGGGCAGCGGCGTTCATCAGGCTTTGTCTTGTAAATGCGCTTCGATGAACCAGAGATACTTGTCGAGCTCGCGCGAAAGCTGGGTGAACAGATCCGCGCTGTCCTTGTCGCCCAGCTTGTCCGCCTCGTCGATTGCGGCCCGCATCGCCTTGCCGAACTGAGCCATCTGGGTCGAAAGATAATACAGATGATCCTTGCCGGCGGTAATGCTCAGCGGATAGTTCTTGAGCTTGCTGCGCCTCGCCGCCACCGCGACCGTGCCCTCGGCGGTGCCGCCCAGGCTCGTGATGCGCTCGGCGAGGGTGTCGATCTGCTCGAGCAGCACATCCGAGATCTTGTCGAAGAGTTCGTGCAGAGCGATGAAATTGGGGCCCTTGACGTTCCAGTGGGCCTGCTTGACCTGGCTTTGCAGGTCGATCGCGTCGGCAAGCCGCTCGTTGAGCATGACGTTGACGTTACGGCGCGTCTTCTCCGACAGGTCGATCTTGGTCTTGTACATGCACGTTCCTTGGGTGGGCCCGGGGGCGCGCTATTCTGCCTGAGCCCCTGGGCGCGCGCCTACGCGCAACCGCCGGCGGCCCGCCCGTGCTGCTTCGCAACAGGGCGCCCGGTGCGCCGCCGACGCGCTTGGGCTACCATCGCCCCCCTTTGTGCATCAGCGAGTGGACATGAAAAAGCCCGTCACCGTCACGATCACCGGCGCGGCCGGCAACATCGGCTACGCCCTCGCCTTTCGCATCGCCTCGGGGCAGATGCTCGGACCCGACCAGCCCGTGAATCTGAACCTGCTCGAGATCCCGGCGGCGGTCAATGCCGTGGAGGGCGTGGTGATGGAGCTCGCCGATTGTGCCTTCTCGACCCTCAATCGAGTGAGCGCAACCCACGATGCGCAGGCCGCCTTCAAGGACTGCGAGTTCGCCCTGCTGGTCGGCGCGCGACCCCGCGGGCCCGGCATGGAACGCAAGGATCTCCTGCTCGAGAACGCCAAGATCTTCTCGGCCCAGGGCAAAGCGCTCGAGGCCCAGGCGAGCCGCGCCGTGCGCGTGCTGGTGGTCGGCAATCCCGCCAACACCAATGCGCTCATCGCCCAGCGCAATGCGCCGTCGATCCCCCCGGGGCAGTTCACGGCCATGACGCGGCTCGATCACAACCGCGCCCGCGCGCAGCTGCGCGAGAAGGCGCAGGTCGGTATCGAGGAGGTGCGGCGCGTGATCATCTGGGGCAATCACTCCTCGACGCAATACCCCGACCTCAACCACGCCACCGTCGCCGGCAAGCCCGCGCTCGCGACGGTCGGCCAGACTTACTTTCGCGACACCTTCATCCCGACCGTGCAGCAGCGCGGCGCCGCCGTGATCAAGGCCCGCGGCAGCTCCTCGGCCGCCTCGGCCGCCTCCGCAGCGATCGATCACATGCACGATTGGGCCCTGGGCACGCCCGCCGGCGACTGGGTGAGCATGGCCGTGCCCTCCGACGGCAGCTACGACATCCCTGCAGGGGTCATCTATTCCTATCCGGTCACCTGCAGCGGCGGGCAATATCGGATCGTCCAAGGCCTCTCCGTCGACCCGTTCAGCCGTGAGAGAATGACCGCCACGCACCGTGAGCTCCTCGAGGAGCGCGACGGAGTGAAAGATCTGCTGTGAGCTCGATCAACAGGGAGGGGCATTCATGAATCGATCGATCAAGCGGGCGAGCGCCGTGCTCGGTGCATGGCTGCTCGCGCCGCTGTGCGTTGCCCAGGCGCCTGCGCCGCAGACGCCCGCGGCACAGCCTCCGGCGGGCGCCGTCCGGTCACCGAGCATGATGATGGCGGCCGGACCGATGCGCGCAGCGCCCGCGAGCGATGCGAAGGTGTACATCATCTCGCCGAAGAACGGCGCCGTGGTGCACGGCCCCGTGACGGTGCAGTTCGGGCTCAAGGGCATGGGCGTGGCGCCCGCCAGCTGCGCCGTCGAGAACACCGGGCATCATCACCTTCTGATCGACACCGATCTCAAGGATCTGAGCCTCGACCAGCCGCTGCCCGCGAACGACAAGGTGATGCATTTCGGCAAAGGCCAGACCGAGACGACGCTCACGCTCGCGCCGGGCAAGCACACCCTCGAGCTGCTGTTCGCCGACTCGAAGCACCTGTCCTTCGACCCGCCGCTGCACTCCACGAAGATCAGCATCACCGTGCAGTAGGGGCGCTGCGCGCCGAACCTTTGCGAGGCCTTGCGAAAGCGATGCGCTCGATCCTGCATGTCGACATGGACGCGTTCTATGCTTCCGTCGAGGCGCGGGACCGGCCGGAGCTCAGGGGTCTGCCGCTGATCGTCGGCGGCACCGGCGGGCGGGGCGTGGTCGCCGCGGCCAGCTACGCGGTGCGCCGCTTCGGGGTGCACTCGGCCATGCCGATGCGCGAAGCGCTGCGGCGCTGCCCCGAGGCGGTCTGCGTCCCGCCCCGGATGGACCGCTACGCCGAGGTGTCCGCGCAGGTCTTCGCCCTGTTTCATCGCTACACGCCGATCGTCGAGGGCCTCTCGCTCGACGAGGCCTACCTCGACGTGACGGCCAGCGAGAGCCTGTTTGGCGGCGCCCCGGCGATCGCCGAGTCGATCCGGCGGCGGATTCGCGCCGAGACTGAACTTACCGCCTCGGTCGGAATCGCACCGAACAAGCTGCTGGCCAAGATCGCCTCGGACCTCAACAAGCCGGATGGACTGTTTCGTATTGGAGCGGAGAACCTCGACGCCGTGCTCGGGCCATTGCCGATCGAGAAGCTGCGCGGTGTGGGCCGCCAGACGCTGCCGCGCGTGAAAGCGGCCGGGATCCACACCTTTGGCGACCTGCAAGGCGCGAGCGAGGAGCAGCTGTGGCGCGCGTTCGGTCGCCACGGCCGCGCCATGCAGACGCTCGCCCTCGGGATCGATGAGCGCCCGGTGTGCGCGGAGCGCGCCGAGCAGTCGATCAGCGCGGAGGAGACCTTCGACACCGACCTGACCGACGCCCCAATCCTCGAGCGCGCGCTCTTGAAGCTCGCCGATCGCACTGCGGCCCGCCTGCGAGCCCATGAGCTCGCGGCCTGTTGCGTGCAGGTCAAGATCCGCCGTGCGGATTTCAAGACCTACACCCGCCAGCGCGTGCTCGCACCGCCGAGTGCCGACACCCGGGCTCTCGCGGCGCTCGCGCAAGGCCTGCTCGCCGAGTGGCTGCGGCGCCATCCCGGTTGCGCGGTACGCCTGCTCGGCGTCGCCGTGTCAGAGCTCGTCCCGCATACCCAGGGGGATCTTTTTGCCATCGAGCCGCCGCGCGAGACGCGCCTCGATGCCGCCGTCGATGAGATTCGCGACCGCTTCGGCGCAGGCACGCTGACGCGGGCGAGCCTGCTGCCCGGGCGGCGGCACGGCTGAGGTATCATCGAGAGCCGCCATGTACACGAGCTTCTTCGGCCTCAGCGAAAAGCCCTTCGCCATCACCCCGGATCCCCGTTATCTCTTCCTGAGCGAGCGTCACGCCGAGGCGCTCGCGCATCTGATGTACGGCATCAACGAGTCGGGCGGCTTCATCCAGCTGACCGGGGAGGTCGGCACCGGCAAGACCACCGTCACCCGCACGCTTCTGTCGCGCCTGCCCGCGCATGCCGACGTCGCGCTGATCATCAACCCGCGCATCACGCCGATCGAGTTCCTGCTGACGATCTGCGAGGAGCTCGGTGTGCCGCTCGATCCGGCCGATCGCGACAGCGTCAAGCAGATGGTCGACGCACTCAACCGGCGACTGCTCAGCGCGCATGCCGAGGGGCGCCGTGTGATCGTCATCGTCGATGAGGCGCAGAACCTGGCGGCCGACGTGCTCGAGCAGGTGCGCCTGCTCACCAATCTCGAGACGGCGAGCCAGAAGCTCCTGCAGATCATCCTGATCGGGCAACCGGAGTTGCGCGAGCTCCTCGATCGCACCGAGTTGCGCCAGCTCGCCCAGCGCATCACCGGCCGCTATCACCTGAAGCCGCTCTCTGCGGAGGAGACGGTCGAGTACGTGCGCCATCGCCTGCGCGTGGCGGGGGCGCGCTCCGAAATCTTCTCGCCCCGCGCGCTGCGCGAGGTGCACCGGGTGGCGACGGGCATCCCTCGCGTCATCAATGTGGTATGCGACCGGGCGCTGCTCGGCGCCTATACGCAAGAGACTCGCAAGGTCACCCCGGCGCTGGTGCGCAGCGCCGCCGGCGAAGTTTACGGCCGGCACTTCGCGCCGCCGTGGATCGCCTGGGCCGCCACCGCGATCGTGCTCCTCGGGGTGAGCGCGACCGCATGGGTCGGCTGGCGCGCGCTCACCCACCCGCTGCGCGCGGCGCAGACGGCTCAAGCAGCGAATGCGCGCCCGGCGAACGCGCGCCCGGCGAACGCGCGCCCCGCGGGCGCGAGCCGGGCCTCTTCAGCGGGCGGCGGCGAGCGACTCGGTGCGGCCACGGCCGCCCTCTCGAAGCGCACGGACGCAGGTTCGCCGGCGGATCCCGCGGCAACGAATACCTCGCCGGCGGATCCCGCCTCGAGGGATGCCTCCTCGACAGATGCCGCGTCGACGGATCCCGCGCCGGGGTCCGCCGCCCCGGCCGCCGCCGGCGCGCGCCCCCCCGCCGGCGCTGCCGCGAGCTCACCCGTCGCCCTGAACGAGCTGCTCAAGGCGAACGCCGCGAACACCACCGAGGCTGCGGCATTTCGCCGGCTGCTCTCGCTGTGGGGCACGGCGCTGACGACCGATCGCGATC
>DATGIA010000005.1:0-22252 GCA_035307465.1 Steroidobacteraceae bacterium | reverse complement strand
CGCAGCGCCGATCCGCTTGCGCGGCAGGTGTATCAGAAGCTCGGGCGCGTCCTGGCGGCGCTGTTCGCCGCGCACGGGGCGCCCTGGGGCACCCATGATCTGGTGCTCGCGCTGGTGCGTGATCTGGTCGCGAACGAATTTGCCGGCGATGCGATCGGCAAGGCGATCGAGCCGCTGCTCGCCCAGGCCGCACACGAGGAGGGCTATGGCGTGCTGCCGCCGCAGGAGCGGCCCGTCGTCATCAACACCAAGGGACCCTCGGCCTCGGGCAAGAGCACGCTGCGGCCGCTGCACAAGCAGCTCGCCGCGCAAATCGGCGTCGAGTGGCGCGATTTCGCACTCATCAGCCCGGATATCTGGCGCAAGCAGCTGCTCGATTACTCATCGCTCGGCGGCGCGTACAAGTATGCAGGCGCTTTCACCGCCGATGAGCTACAGATCATCGATCACAAGCTCGATCGCTACATGGCGCACAAGTATCGCAACGGCGGCATGACGCATCTGCTCATCGATCGGTTTCGCTTCGACAGCTTTGCCCCGGATTCGGACGAGGCCGGAAGCAACTTCCTCACGCGCTTTGGCGAGACCGTGTTCCTGTTCTTCGTGATCACGCCGCCCGAGCTCCTCGTCGAGCGCGCTTGGACGCGCGGCCTGGAGGTGGGACGCTACAAGGCCGTCGACGACACGCTCGCGCATGCGGTCGAGGCTTACGCCGGCATTCCCAGTGTGTTCTTCACCTGGATCCGCCGCGGCGACAAGCGCCTGCGCTTCGAGTTCCTCGACAACACGGTGCCTCTCGGGGCTGCGCCGCGCACGGTCGCCTTCGGCGACAACGATACGATCAATGTGCTCGACGTTGGCCGCATGCTCGACATCGAGCGCTACGCCCGGGTCTCTGTGAAGGCGACCTCGCCGGAAGAGCTGTACCCGGATGCCGCCGTGCTCGCCGCGGACCGCAACGTGGGCTTCCTCAAGCGCTGCATGCGCAGCTTTCGCTGTGCCCGCTTCGCCGAGCAGCGCAGCGGCGAGGTCTACCTCGAGCTCGAAGCGGGCACGCGCGGCCGGGTCGAGCGCAACGTACTCGAGCAGGCGCGTCGCGACGCCGAGGTGCGCTCAGCGCTCGCCGTGATCGCGCCCAATCTGGATCAGCTCGAGGCGCCGCCGCGCGAGCGGGTGCTCGAGCGGAGGGGCGGGCGGTGGATCACGCTCGGCGAGTGGGGATCTAAGAGCGGCGCCGCTCAGCCGAGAAAGTCGCAGTAGCGATCCACATGGGCGGCGAGATCGAGCGTGTGCTGCCGGCACAGCCGCTCGGCGAGCTCGGTGTCGCGCCGCTCGAGCGCCTCGATGATCTTCAGATGATCGATGATCGAGCGCGCGGCGCGGTCTGCCTGGGCAATCGTCGCCCGGCGGATGGCGCGCACGTGGATCATGAGATTGCGCGTTGCCTCGATGATGGTCTGCGATTTACCCAGGGCAATCACCGCGGTATGAAAGGCGATGTTTGCGTCCGAGTACTCGCACAGATGCTCGGAAGGGGGCGAGTTCTGAAACTCGTCGAACAAATGGCGCAGCTGCGCGATGTCCGAATCGGAGGCGTGCAGCGTCGCGAGGCGCGCTGCCATCGACTCGAGGGCGGCCCACATCTGGATCATCTCGATGATCTCGCGCTTTGACTTGCGGATAATGTAGATCCCCCGACGCGGAAGGGTCTTGATGAATCCCTCCTGCTCGAGAAGCGAGAGTGCCTCGCGGATGGGTGTGCGGCTCACCCCGAGCGCGGAGGTGAGCTGCCGCTCATCGAGCCGCAGCTCCTGTCGCGGGTCGTAGATGTCCATGTCGGCGATGGCGTTCTTCAAGAGGACGTAGGCCTGATCTCGCAGGCTCTTTGCGTTCAGGGGCCCCAGTGGAAGAGGCGCCGCGGGCAGCGTCGCGCCCTGGACCAGTTTGGCGATGGTGCTCAAAAGAATTTCCCTCTTTCTCCGGCGATCCGCCACAGCGGATCGATGGCTCGGACCGCTTCGAGCCGCTTCGTGATCAAACCTCAACCGAAGGATTCCACGCTCCGCTGCCAGATATATTACTAAATCGAATCGGTGGTCGCTCCATGCGTTGAGGGTTTTGCCTATCAGGTGGCAATTCTCAGTCCCGCCGTGACTCGTCCCTATTTAAAATCAAGCGGTTGCGTGAGATACGCGATCGCAGGTTGTGTCGGAGTCCGGATCGGCTCGTCAGCGCTGCGAGAGCGGGAGCTTGAACGAGGCGCTCGCCGGCACGAACGCCCGGCGGCTCGGGCATCATTCAGCAGGTTGCTCGCTCCATTTCGATCATATATGGTATACCAACAAGAAAAATACCAGTTTGCAGAAAGCGTCGATTAGATGGTCTTGGGGGGGTTGGGTTGCGCTTCATCACTTGCATCCGATCAGCTCGTGGCGCCGTCGCGCAGACACGGCGTGCAGCGCAGATCGCAGCAGCTCATCGTAGGCAGTCCTTCTCTCCGTCTCAGGTTCAGATAACTCCAATCTCGATTCGAACCAACTAGGAGAGAAGAGCATGAGCGCTACGGCCCCGGCCACATCGGCCCCACCTGTCACTCAATCGGGATCGCTACTCGCCAATCCCTGGATCCAATTGATCATCGGCATCATTTGCATGGCGTGCGTCGCCAATCTGCAGTACGGCTGGACCTTGTTCGTCGATCCGATGGATGCGAAGTATCACTGGGGGCGCCCGGCGATCCAGTTCGCATTCACACTGTTCGTTGCCATCGAGACCTGGCTCGTGCCGGTCGAGGGATATCTCGTCGATCGCTTCGGGCCAAAGTGGGTGGTGCTGGGGGGCGGCGTACTGGTAGGAATTGCCTGGGCGGTGAACGCCGGAGCCGAGACGCTCTCGATGCTCTACTTCGGCCAGATTCTCGGCGGCATCGGCACGGGCTGCGTGTACGGCACCTGCGTCGGGAATGCTCTGAAGTGGTTTCCGGGTCGTCGCGGCATCGCGGCGGGTCTCACGGCCTCGGGCTTCGGCGCCGGCGCCGCCTTCACGATCATCCCGATCTCCAAATCGATCGAGGCCAACGGCTATCAGCACGCTTTTCTGACCTTCGGTCTGATTCAAGGCGCGATCGTGTTCGTGCTGGCGTGGCTGCTTCTGGTGCCGCCGCCGAGCGTGCTCGCCCAGGCGCCCAAGCCCAACACCACGACTCACAGCTATCGGCCGAGCGAGGTGCTCAAGAGCCCGGTGTTCTACGTGCTCTACATCATGTTCCTGCTGATCGCCATGGGGGGCCTGACGATGGCGGCCTCGATGGCGCCGATCGCGAAGGACTGGAAGATCGCGAAGACCTCCGTTGACCTGCTTGGCATCACGATGGCGGCACTGCCGTTCGCGCTCGCGATGAACCGGATCTTCGACGGCGTCGGCCGGCCCTTCTTCGGCTGGCTGTCCGATCAGATCGGTCGCGAGTACACGATGGCGCTCGCGTTCTTCATCGGTGCCGGAGCGCTCTACGGCCTCAGTCAGTCGGGAACCAATCCGGCCACGTTCGTGCTCGTGAGCGCGCTTTACTTCGGCGTCTATGGCGAGATCTTCAGCCTGTTCCCCGCAACTCAAGGGGATACGTTCGGCTCGAAGTTCGCGGCCGCAAACGCCGGCATGCTGTACACCGCGAAGGGCGCCGGCGCGCTGTTCGTATCGGTTTTCACCGGCATCGCCAAGGTGAACGGCTGGAACAGGATCTTCGTGATCTTCATGACCTTCAACATCATTGCGGGTCTGATGGCGCTGTTCGTGCTCAGGCCGATGCGCGCGAAGCACTTCCAGCTCACACGCGAGCGCTACCCGACCCCTGCGGCTTAAATCACACGGCGGTCGGGGCGCCCCCGATTGGGGGCGCCCTGGACCGCTTCACACTGGAGAGATCATGGCTACCGTAACCCCTTCACCCCCCAAGTCGACCACCGCCGAGGACACGCTGCAGCGAAAGACCCGGGATGCGAGCGTGGTGTCGGGAGGACATCTCGTTGCCAAAGCTTTGAAGAACGAGGGCGTCGACACGATCTTCACGCTGTGCGGCGGCCACATCATCGATATCTACGACGGCTGCGTCGATGAGGGCATCCGCATCATCGACGTGAGGCACGAGCAGGTTGCCGCGCACGCCGCGGACGGCTATGCGCGCCAGACAGGCAAGCTCGGGTGTGTCGTCACCACGGCGGGACCCGGTTGCACCAATGCGGTCACCGGCATCGCCACCGCCTTCCGCTCCGAGAGCCCGGTGCTGCACATCGGCGGTCAGGGGGCGCTCACACAGCACAAAATGGGCTCGCTCCAGGATCTGCCGCACGTCGACATGATGAGCCCGATCACCAAGTTCGCAGCGACGGTGCCCGCCACCGAGCGCGTTGCCGACATGGTGGCGATGGCAGCCCGTGAGGCGTTCAACGGCGCGCCGGGTCCCGCCTATCTCGAGATTCCGCGCGACGTGCTCGACCGCGAGATCGATATCGCAAAGGCGGTGATTCCGCAGCCCGGCAAGTATCGAGCATCCACGCGCTCGCCCGGCGATCTGCGCGACGTCGAGAAGCTCGCCGACCTGCTCGTGAACTCGGAGCGTCCCGCGATTCTGTACGGTCAGCAGGTGTGGACGGCGCGCGGCCAGGAGGAGGCGATCGCGTTGCTGCGCGGCCTCGATATTCCCGGGTACTTCAATGGCGCGAGCCGCGGCCTCCTACCGCCCGGCGATCCGCATCATTTCGATCGCACGCGCTCGCAGGCATTTGCGAATGCCGATGTGCTGGTCATCGTCGGCACCCCGTTCGATTTTCGCATGGGCTACGGTCGGCGTATCAGCAAGGACCTGAAGCTCGTGCAGATCGACATGGATTACCGCACGGTCGGCAAGAATCGCGACATCGACCTGGGGATCGTCGGGCATCCGGGGGCGGTCCTCGGTGCGGTGCTGCAGGCGGCCTCCGGCCGCATCAAGGCAGACAAGCGTCAGTTGCGCCAGCAGTGGCTCAAACAGCTGGGCGATGCCGAGGCGAGCGCGACCGAGAAGCTGATGCCGCTCTTCAAATCGAACAGCGTTCCCATCCATCCGTATCGTGTGGCCCACGAGCTCAACGAATTTTTGCGCGACAACACGATCTACATCGGCGACGGCGGTGACGTCGTTACGATTTCCGCGCAGGCCGTCAGGCCGCGGCGGCCGGGGCAGTGGATGGACCCGGGTGCGCTCGGCTCGCTCGGCGTCGGCACGGGCTTTGCGATCGCCGCAGGGCTCGCCAATCCCTCGAAGGAGGTGCTCTGCTACTACGGCGACGGGTCGTTCGGCATGACCGCCTTCGACATGGAGACCGCGAACCGTTTCGGCGTCCCCTATCTCGCGGTCATCGGCAACAACTCGGCGATGAATCAGATCCGCTATGGCCAGCTCGCGAAGTACGGCGAGCAGCGCGGCAACGTCGGCAACCTTCTCGGCGATGTGCCGTTCGGCAAGTTTGCCGAGATGCTCGGCGGGTATGGCGAAGAGGTGCGCGACCCCTCGCAGATCGCCCCTGCGCTGGCGCGCGCGCGCGAATCGGTGGCGAAGCTGCGCCGTTGCGCCGTGGTCAATATCTGGGTCGATCCCCGCGAGTATGCACCGGGTACGAAGAATCAGACGATGTACAAGTAATCGACGGTGAGAGCGTCGGCGAAGTATTCATATACGGTGAGCGATCATGGGTAAGGCACTGGACGGAGTTCGAATACTCGATTTCACGCACGTGCAGTCGGGCCCCACCTGCACGCAGCTGCTGGCGTGGTTCGGCGCGGACGTCATCAAGATCGAGAAGGCGGGTGCGGGCGACATCACCCGCGAGCAGCTGCGCGACATCCCGGATGTCGACAGCCTGTACTTCACGATGCTCAATCACAACAAGCGTTCGGTGACGCTCGATACCAAGAGCGATGCGGGCAAGCGCGTGCTCGAGCGCCTCGTCAAGCACTGCGACGTGCTGGTCGAGAATTTCGCGCCCGGCGCGCTCGATCGGATGGGCTTCGGCTGGGAGCGCATCCAGGAGCTCAATCCGGGCATGATCATGGCCTCGGTGAAAGGCTTCGGACCCGGTCCTTACGAGGATTGCAAGGTCTACGAGAACGTCGCGCAGTGCGCGGGCGGTTCGGCCTCGACCACCGGCTTCGACGACGGCCCACCGCTCGTCACGGGCGCGCAGATCGGCGACAGCGGCACGGGCTTGCATCTCGCGCTCGGCATCGTCACGGCGCTCTATCAGCGCAACCGCACGGGGCGAGGGCAGCGGGTGCTCGCGGCCATGCAGGACGGGGTGCTGAACCTGTGCCGGGTGAAACTGCGCGATCAGCAACGCCTCGAGCGCACCGGCGTCATGAAGGAATACCCGCAGTATCCGAACGGCAAGTTCGGCAGCGCGACGCCGCGCGCCGGCAATGCCTCGGGCGGTGGGCAGCCCGGCACGATCGTGAAGTGCAAGGGCTGGGAGAGCGATCCCAATTCCTATCTCTATTTCATTGCGCAGGCGCCCGTGTGGAAGGCGATCTGCAACGTCATCGGCAAGGAAGAATGGATCACCGATCCGAACTATGCGACCCCCGACGCGCGCTTGCCGCGCCTCAAGGAGGTATTCGCGGCGGTCGAGAAGTGGACCATCACCAAGACCAAGTTCGAGGCGATGGAGCTACTCAACCAGCACGACATTCCCTGTGGACCGATTCTGTCGATGGAGGAGCTCGCGCGGGAGCCCTCATTGCGCGCAACCGGCACCGTGGTGGAAGTCGATCATCCGAAACGCGGCAAATACTTGACCGTCGGCAATCCCATCAAAATGAGCGACAGCCCCACCGAGGTGAAGCGCTCGCCTCTGCTCGGCGAGCACACCGATGAGGTGCTCGGCGAGCTCGGCTTCACCGCGGAGGAGCTCCGCGAGTTGCGCTCGAAGAAGGTGATTTGATGCCTGTGCCGACACCCGAGTTTTGCTGCTCCGACGTGAGGAGCTGATCCAATGTCCGAGCAGAGCACGGTTCGTCGAATACTCGATTCAGCCAAGGCCGCCGGCCGCACCTCGCTCACCGCGCCCGAGGCGCGCGAGGTGTGCGAGGCGTACGGCATCACGGTCCCGAAAGAGGGCCTGGCGCGGAGCGCGGAGGAGGCGTCCTCACTCGCGGCCCGGATGGGCTTTCCCGTCGTCATGAAGATCGTCTCCCCGCAGATCCTGCACAAGACCGAGGCGGGCGGCGTCGTCGTGGGCGTGAAGAGCGCCGAGCAGGCCCGCGAGGCCTATTCCCAGATCCTCGCCAACGCCCGCAAGTACGACGCCAACGCTGAGATTCACGGTGTCCAGGTGCAGCAGATGCTGATGGGCGGCCAGGAGGTCATCATCGGCGCGGTCACCGACCCGGCTTTCGGCAAGCTCGTCGCCTTCGGTCTCGGCGGCATCCTCGTCGAGGTCCTGAAGGACATCACCTTCAGACTGGCGCCGGCCACACGCGAGGAGGCGGAGTCGATGCTCGATGGCATCGCAGCGGCCGAGATCCTCAAGGGCGTGCGCGGCGCGAAGCCCGTGGATCGGACGGCGCTTGCGGGCATGATCGAGCGCGTATCGAGGTTGGTTGCCGATTTTCCCGAGATCTCCGAGCTCGACCTCAATCCGGTGTTTGCCGACGAGCGCGGCGCCACCGCGGCGGACGTGCGCATCGTGCTCAATTTCTCTCCGCCACCGGCACGCGAGCGCATTCCCACCGAGCGCATCGTTGCGCAGATGAACCGCATCATGCGCCCGCGGGCAGTCGCGGTGATCGGTGCATCGGCCGAGAACGGCAAGATCGGCAACTCGGTGATGAGGAACCTCATCAACGGCGGCTATCAGGGCGAGATCTATCCGATCCACCCGAACGCCGAGTCCATCCTCGGCAAGAAGGCCTATAAGAGCGTCAAGGACGTGCCGGGCGACATCGACATCGCGGTATTCGCGATTCCGGCGAAGTTCGTGGCGCAGGCGCTCGTCGAGGTGGGCGAGAAGAAGATCACGGGTGCAATCCTCATTCCCTCGGGTTTCGCCGAGACCGGCAACGTCGCCGGTCAGCAGGAGCTGATCGAGATCGGCCGCAAGTACGGCGTGCGTCTGATGGGGCCGAACATCTACGGCTTCTATTACACCCCGAGCAATCTGTGCGCCACCTTCTGCACCGCCTACGACGTCAAGGGCAAGGCGGCCCTCTCCTCACAGTCAGGCGGCATCGGCATGGCGATCATCGGCTTCTCGCGCTCGGCCAAGATGGGCGTCTCGGCGATCGTCGGGCTCGGCAACAAGTCCGACATCGACGAGGATGATCTGCTCGCTTTCTTCGAGCAGGACGAGAACACGCAGATCATCGCGCAGCATTGCGAGGATCTGAAGGACGGACGCGCCTTCGCCGAGATGGCGCGGCGGGTATCGAAGAAGAAGCCGGTGGTCGTGCTCAAGGCGGGTCGCACGAGCTTGGGTGCTCGAGCGGCGAGCTCGCACACCGGCGCGCTCGCGGGCAACGACAAGATCTATGAGGATGTGTTCAAGCAGTCGGGCGTGATACGGGCGCGCTCCCTGCGGGAGCTCCTCGACTTCGCCCGCGGCGTTCCCGTGATGCCGACGCCGAAAGGCAACAACGTCGTCATCATCACCGGCGCCGGGGGCTCGGGCGTCCTGCTCTCCGATGCCTGCGTCGACAATGGGCTCTCGCTCATGGCGATGCCACCCGATCTCGATGCCGCGTTCCGCAAGTTCATTCCCCCGTTCGGAGCCGCCGGCAATCCGGTCGACATCACGGGCGGCGAGCCGCCGTCGACCTATCAGAACACGGTGCGTCTGGGTCTCGAGGATCCGCGCATTCACGCGCTCATCCTCGGCTACTGGCACACGATCATCACCCCTCCGATGGTGTTTGCGCGCCTGATGGTCGAGGTCGTCGGCGAGATGCGCGCGAAGGGCATCGAGAAGCCCGTGGTTGCCTCGCTCGCCGGGGACATCGAGGTTGAGGAGGCCGCCGAGTATCTCTATCAGCATGGGATTCCGGCTTATGCGTATTCCACGGAAATCCCGGTGGCGGTACTCGGCGCGAAGTTTCGCTGGGCGCGCGGCGCCGGGCTCATTCCCGGTTGATCGAGGAGTGACGTGCGAGGGGAAGTGGATTCAGGGAAGCGGTGACGAGATGCTGGGAGAGCGTACGCTGATGTGGCAAGATCGATACGATGAGGCTTGTGAGTCAAGAGAAATCCAGGCGAATTGATTTGCGTAAAAGCAACAGTGGGTACTCCTCGATGGAGAGCGCGGTTGTCGATTCAAACGAATGATTCGGGTGTCCGGAGCCCGTACAAATTGGGGGAATAAACATGATGAGTTCGTTCAGGACCAAGCCCGTGGTGCTGATGCTGGCTGCGGCCTTGGTGTGCTCGGCGGCGGCCCGTGCGCAGAGTACTCAGCAGCAGCAGCAGCAGCTCCAGCAGCAGCTGCAGCAGATGCAGCAGCAAATGCAGCAGCTGCAGCAGCAGCTCGACAGCTTGTCGAGGAAGCAAGCCGAGGCCGCGGCGGCCGGACCTCCCGCGAGCGCGGCGCCCGCGCCGAAGACCAAGGAAAAGGAAAAAGAGGCGGCGATGACGCCCCTCGAGAAGAAGTTCGACAGCTTCCTCAAGGGCTTCTACGGGACGTTCGACGTGTCCTTGGATGCGACCACCAAGGGCATCTACAACCCGCTGGCCTACCATAATGATCCGATTGTCCTGCCGAATGGCCAGTACGGCGGATTCGTCTATGGTCCGAATGCGCCTCCGGGGGGGCCCAAAGGGGGGCCCTACGGCAATGTCGGCTGGATCGGCGCGATGTCGAGCAACGGATCGAGCTTTGGCTACCGGGGCTCGCACAAGATCAGCAACTCGGATATCAACTTCATCTACCAGGTGTCGACCTCAATCAACATGGCGGCGGCGCCTGGATTGCAGAACACCTGGACGAAGTCCTCCAATACGGTGCAGGGCGCAATCGGTCTCGGCGACACATTCATCGGCCTGCAGAATCATGCGTGGGGCCGGCTGCGGTTCGGCGAGATGTATATGCCGTACAAGACCTCGACCGACCGCTTGAACCCGTTCGGCTCGGGTCTCGGCAACTACGCGGTCGTCATGGGCAACACGGGCGGCGACAACCGGGTCGAGTTCGGGACGCGCTCGGATCACGTCATCGATTACAGCTCCCCCACCATGGGCGGGTTCAGCTTTGATGTCGCGTGGGCACCCGGCCAGCAGATCGATCCGAACAACAATCTGCCGTCCCTCGGGTCTCCGGATTGCAATGGATCGAACAACCCGGGCAGCGGCAACCTGTTCTTGAATTGCGATGACGGCGGTTACGACAGTGCCTACAGCGCCGATCTCAAGTTCGAGATGGGTGGCCTGTACTTGGTGGCGGCGTACGAGCTGCATGAGCGCGTCAATCGCTCGAGCGACGGCATCGGCGCCAACAGCCCGCTCTACGCCTACTACTTCGGTCAGGGCGCGAATGGCCCCAACGCTTATCTTCTGGACTGGGCGGATTACCAGACCTTCGCGAACGAGTACCCGGGCGCGGCGGCGGCGGGCTCGCCCGCCTATAGCACGGCCGTCGATGTGGCGAACGAGTGGGCGATGAAATTCGGCGTCCAGTATGCGTTCGACTTCGGTCTGACGCTCAATTACCTCTACGAGGACATGCATCGCGAGGTGCCCCCGCAGCTGGAGTTCCAGAACGAGCGGCAGCGCACCGGCATGTGGTTTGCCGCTCAGCAGTCGCTGTTTGGCGGCCGGGACGTTTTCGCGGTCGGCTGGGCGCACGCCGGACGGTCGGTGGGAGATCCGGGCGGGCAGCACAACTACAATCCGGAGTCCACCGACAACCACGCCAACATGTACACCGCTCAGTACTGGCATAAGTTCGACAAGCAGGTGACGTGGTACTTCGATTGGGCGGAGACCATCAACGGCGGCAATGCTCACTACGACATCGGCGCCGGCGGTCACGGCATCAAGACCGACTGTCACGATGCCACGCACGCTTCGTTCATCGACTACAGCAGCGCGGGTCCGACCACCTGGGGCGGCTGCCACCCGATGGGGGTCTCGACCGGGCTCACCTACCGGTTCTGAGTGCGAATTGGGACGGTCATAGGGGGTGCTGTGGCAACGCGGCATCCGTAAACTGACGAGGCTGCTCCCGGTGGCGATCCCGGGAGCGGCCCTGATCGGAGGTCTTTACTCAGGCAGCGTATTGGGCGGGCCGCAGCCCGAAAGACTCGAGAGCGAGATCGTCGTGACGGCGCGGCGGCTCGAAGATGCCGCGCTGGCTGCGAGGATGCTCTCGGTGCTTGCGCAGGATCCTTACCTCTTCGCGGATCACGTCAGCGTGAGCGCCGAGAGTGGTGTGGTCCGGGTCAGCGGCGTGGTCCAGGACCTGCCGGATCTGTACGCTATCCTGAGGCTGGCCCGGCGGATCGCGGGAACCCGTCGGGTGGTCAATGAGATCGTGTACCAGCCGAACGACGACGACGGGAATTGACGTTGACTGATGTAAGAAACCTTCGGAGGTGAGCATCGTGGCTCCCATGACGACTCGGATTGGGCGGATGGTCCTTGCGGCGGTGGTCGGGTGCGGCGCGGTCGCGTGCGTGACCACGCACAAGACCGAAGGCGAGCGCGCGGCCGACGCCACTACGGTGGAGCACGTACAAGCGGCCCTGAGCGCCGATCGGACCTTATTCTCCCGGCACATCACCATACGGGCCGATAACGGCGTGGTGACGCTCGGCGGCTACGTCTGGACGCCGGAGGAGCTGCAGATGGCGCGTGAAGACGCCCAGGCAGTCCCTGGGGTGGCCAAGGTGGTCGATCGCATGGAAGTCGATCGGGGCGCGGTCCAGGATTCCTCGGTCACCCGCTAGCGAGCGGCCCGTCACGGAGATGCGCGCAGATGAAGATCGCGATCATTGGAGCGGGAGCCATCGGAGGCTTCGTCGGCGCGCGCCTCGCGCACGCCGGTGAGCAAGTAACGCTCATCGCCCGCGGCGCCACTCTGGAGGCCCTCAAGTCGCGCGGCATTCGTCTGATTCTTTCGGACGGCACGGAACAGACTGTGCCCGAGGTGCGCGCCACCTCCAATTACGCCGAGGCCGGGCCGCAGGATCTCGTGATCCTCGCGATGAAGGCCCATCAGGTGGAGGCCATCGCCTACGACGTGCCGAAGCTGTTCGGCCCGGACACGGTGGTGGTGCCGATGCAGAACGGCATTCCCTACTGGTATTTCCATGCCCACGGGGGCGCGCTCGCCG
The DNA here is from genome assembly GCA_035307465.1 of Steroidobacteraceae bacterium. Taxonomy (GTDB): domain Bacteria; phylum Pseudomonadota; class Gammaproteobacteria; order Steroidobacterales; family Steroidobacteraceae; genus Bog-1198. The sequence continues at coordinate 9,904 of DATGIA010000005.1, read as the reverse complement.
GCACGCCCGTGCGTAGCGTCGATCCGAACGGCGTGCTGATGAAGCAGATCCCCTGCGAGCGGGTCATCGGCTGTGTCGTGTATCCGGCCACCGAGCTCGTCGCGCCCGGGGTGATCAAGCACATCGAGGGTGACCGTTTCCCGGTGGGCGAGCCCGACGGCAGCACGAGCGCGCGGGTGACCCGGGTGTCTGAGTGCCTGCAGCGCGGCGGACTGAAGTCCTCGGTGCTACCCGACATCCGCGCGGAGATCTGGCTGAAGCTGTGGGGCAACCTCACTTTCAACCCGATCAGCGCCCTGTCGCGCGCCACGCTCGCCGGGATCTGTCAGTACCCGCTCGCCCGGCAGCTCGCCCGTGACATGATGAGCGAGGCGCAAAGCATTGCGCAAAAGCTCGGAGTCACCTTCCGCGTGCCGATCGAGAAGCGCATCGCCGGCGCCGAGCGCGTCGGTCATCACAAGACCTCGATGCTGCAGGACGTCGAGGCGGGGCGTCAGCTCGAGACCGACGCGCTCCTGGGCTCCGTGATCGAGCTGGCGCGACTCACCGAGACGCCGACCCCGCACCTCGACACCGTGTTCGCACTCACGAAGCTCCTCGAGCACAGCCTCGCGGAGCACCGGCCGCAGCTCGCGCACCCACGCTGAGGGCGGCTTGTTCCCGCCGCCGGCGCGAGGCCCGGCGGCCGTTTGATCGTCTTTTCTAGGACCCGACATGAACATCCACGAGTATCAAGGCAAAGAAATTTTAAGGCGCTTCGGCGTCGCCACTCCGCGCGGCATTCCCTGCTTCTCGGTCGCGGAAGCCGATGCGGCGGCACGCGAGCTGGGCGGCCAGGTGTGGGTCGTCAAGGCGCAGATCCACGCCGGTGGGCGCGGCAAGGGCGGCGGTGTCAAGGTGGCGAAGACCCCGGGAGAGGTGCACCAGTTTGCATCGAGCATCCTCGGCATGCGCCTCGTCACTCATCAGACGGGGCCCGAGGGGCGGATCGTGCATCGGCTCCTCGTCGAGGAGGGCGCCGACATCCGCAAGGAGCTCTACGTCGGCATGGTGGTCGATCGCTCGACGCAGCGCGTGACGCTGATCGCGAGCTCGGAGGGCGGAATGGAGATCGAGGAGGTCGCCGCGCATACGCCCGAAAAGATCCACAAGCTCGCCATCGATCCGGTCGCCGGCCTGACCGATGCGCAGGCGGATGAGATCGCGCGCAGGATCGGCATTCCCGAAGGCTCGATCGCGCAGGCCCGGCTCTTCATGCACGGGCTCTACCGCGCCTTCACCGAGTGCGATGCCTCGCTCGCCGAGATCAATCCTCTGATCCTCACCGGGGATGGCCGCGTGCTCGCTCTCGACGTCAAGCTCAACTTCGATGACAACGCCCTGTTCCGGCATCCGGAGATCGCCGCGCTGCGCGATCTCGACGAGGAAGATCCCGCCGAGGTCGAGGCCTCCAAGTACGACCTCTCCTACATCTCCTTGAACGGCAACATCGGCTGTCTGGTGAACGGCGCCGGTCTCGCGATGGCGACGATGGATGTGATCAAGCTGTTCGGCGCCGAGCCTGCAAACTTTCTCGACGTCGGCGGCGGTGCGACCACGCAGAAGGTCACCGAGGCGTTCAAGCTCATGCTGAAGAATCCGAAGGTCGAGGGCATTCTGGTGAACATCTTCGGCGGCATCATGCGTTGCGACACCATCGCCGAAGGTGTGATCGCTGCGGCGCGCGAGGTCAAGCTCTCGGTGCCCCTCGTCGTGCGCATGAAGGGAACCAACGAGGAGATCGGTCGCAAGATGCTGAAGGAGTCTGGACTGCCCATCATCTCGGCGGACAACATGGCCGATGCCGCGCAGAAGATCGTTGCCGCGGTGTCGAGGGGGTCGCGCGCATGAGCATCCTGATCGATCGCAATACCCGCGTGATCACGCAGGGCATCACCGGCAAGACCGGCGCGTTTCACACCCGCCTGTGCCGTGACTACGCGAACGGCCGCGCCTGCTTCGTCGCCGGCGTGAATCCGAACAAGGCGGGGGAGGATTTCGAGGGCATTCCGATCTTCGCGAGCGTCAAGGAAGCGAAGGAGAGAACCGGCGCGACCGTTTCCGTGATTTACGTGCCGCCGCCCCACGCCGCCGGCGCGATCGACGAAGCCGTCGATGCCGGCCTCGACCTCGTGATCTGCATCACCGAGGGCGTGCCGGTGCGCGACATGATCGCGACGCGTAATCGCATGCGCGGCAGGAAGACGCTGCTCGTCGGCCCGAACTGCCCGGGCGTGATCACGCCCGATGAGATCAAGATCGGCATCATGCCGGGTCACATTCACAAGAAGGGCCGCATCGGGGTGGTGTCGCGCTCGGGCACGCTCACCTACGAGGCGGTGGGTCAGCTGATGGAGCTCGGGCTTGGCCAGTCGACCTGCGTCGGCATCGGTGGCGATCCCGTGAACGGCTTGAAGCACGTCGACGTCATGAAGCTGTTCAACGAGGATCCCGACACCGATGCGGTGATCATGGTGGGGGAGATCGGCGGTGAGGATGAGGAGAACTGCGCGCGCTGGATCAAGGAGAACATGAGGAAGCCCGTGGTGGGCTTCATCGCCGGCGTGACCGCACCGCCCGGCAAGCGCATGGGACATGCCGGCGCGATCATCTCGGGCGGCAAGGGAACCGCCGCCGAGAAGCTCGCCGTGATGGAAGCGTGCGGCATCAAGGTGACGCGCAACCCCGCCGAGATGGGTAAGCTGCTCAAATCGGTCCTCTGAGCCGGTGCGAGCACGCCGCGTGGCGGGAGCCTGCACAGGCAGCCGACCAGGGGCCGAATAAGTACCGAGCGGGCCGGGAGGCGTACATGAGCGGCGAGGGCGAAGCATGACTTTGCAGGGAGCGCATGCGCTCGGGCGCTCGCCCCGCGAGCTGCTGCGTGCGCTCTTCGATGTCGCCATCGCTTCGGCGCAGCCCGAGCGCTGCATCCCGCCGCATTTGCCCGCCCCGCCCGCCGGCCGGCTCATCGTCCTCGGCGCGGGCAAGGCCTCCGCGGCGATGGCGAGCGCGGTCGAGCGGCATTGGCCGGGACCTCTCGAAGGCCTCGTTGTCACGCGCTACGGCTATGCCGTGCCCTGCGAGCGCATCGAGATCGTCGAGGCCGCACATCCGGTGCCGGATGCGGCGGGAATGCGCGCTGCGCAGCGCATGCTCGAGCGCGTGCAGGGACTGCACTCACAGGACCTGGTGCTGTGTCTCATCTCCGGGGGCGGCTCGGCGCTGCTGCCGCTGCCCGCCGCGGGGCTCACGCTCGAGGACAAGCAGCACATCAACCGCGCGCTCCTTGCCTCGGGCGCGAGCATCCGCGAGATGAACTGCGTGCGCCGCCACCTCTCCGCCATCAAGGGGGGACGGCTGGCGGCGGCCTGCCACCCGGCGCGCGTGCTCAGCTTGCTGATCTCCGACGTGCCGGGTGATCAGCTCACCGACATCGCCTCGGGTCCGACGGTTGCGGATCCGACGACCTGCGCCGAGGCGCTCGCGATCTTGCAGCGCTATCGCATCGAGATGCCGCGAGCGGTGCACGAGCTGCTCGCGAGCGGCCGGGGCGAGAGCATCAAGCCGGGTGACCCGCGCCTGGCGGGGGCCGAGGCGAGGATTATTGCTACGCCCCAGATGGCCCTCTCGGCGGCTGCGCGCTCCGCCGAGTCGTTCGGAGTGACGGCCCACATTCTCGGAGATTCCATCGAGGGCGAGGCGCGCGATGTCGGCAAGGTGATGGCCGGGATCGCGCTCGAGGTCGCCGAGCGCGATCAGCCCTTCGCCGCGCCGTGCGTGCTGCTTTCGGGAGGCGAGACGACGGTGACGGTGCGCGGCGCCGGGCGCGGCGGGCGCAACGTCGAGTTTCTGCTATCGCTCGCCCTCTCGCTCGAGGGGCATGCGCGCATTCACGCGCTCGCGGGCGATACCGACGGGGTCGATGGCCAGGAAGAGATCGCGGGCGCCCTGATGGGGCCGGATACCCTGGCGCGCGCCTGGGCGCAAGGCATCGCGCCGGGGGAGGCCCTCGCGAACAACGACGGTCATGGCTTCTTTTCCGCGCTCGGCGATTCGGTCATCACGGGGCCGACGCTCACCAACGTCAACGACTTCCGCGCGATCCTCATCGCGGGCCGCTGAAGCGATGGACTGCTGAAGCGGGCCTCGCTCAGCCTTCAGCCGCCGTCGGAGGGCCCACTACCCAGCCTGCTGCGATCGACCTTCATCTGATCCACGACTTTCTTGACGCCGGGTACGTTCTTCGCGTCTCGCTTTGCCTGGGTCAGCTCCGCGGTGGTGGCGACATACCCGCTCAAGGTGACGACATCACCGTCGGCGCGCACATTGATGTGTCGCGCAAGCAGCGTCTGATCGGCATGCAGAGCATCCTGGACTTTCTGCACCAGCGCGTTGCCGGACTGCTCCGTGGCGGGTGTGTCTGAGGCGGCCGGCTCGACGGCGAAGGCGAGGGACCCGTATGCAAGCAACACCAGCGGAGCGATACGAAGGCTGCGAACATGGATGACCGACACGGTGCTTACCTCACAGTTGGACTGTTCCCTCGTGAATGCTCGCTTCGGGGGCAGCTCTTGGCAGTCGGAAAGGCGGCCGATCGGATGTCGGAGGCTAAGAGTTGAAACCGCGTGGAGTTGAAGAGCGTGCCGCGGGGCACCTCGGGCCCGCTCGCGTTTCGCGCGTTCGCGGTCCCGGCGTGCCGCTGCGGGGACTTTTGGCTATGCTTGCGCCAGCGCGTGGCCCATGCTCTGCGCCCGCGCGCCGACCGAAGGGGATCTCGTGATGGATTTCGATCTTGCAGCCACGGCCTACAAGCCCACCGTCGGCGTGCGACGCATTCACGAGGCGCCGCTCGTCGCGGCGACCGAGGAAAGCCTGCGTGGCTATGGATGCCTGGTGGATGATCCCGCCTTTCCGATCGAGATCGTTCGCTGGCCCGCGCAGGGCTGGCGTCCCATCGATGCCCACTCGGGCGATCAGGGCGGTGTGACCGAGGGCAAGTTCCAGTTCTGGTGGCTCGGCGATACGCTCTGCGCGCGCAATCATGCCGTGGGGGACAGCTATCTCTTCGGCTGGAGCACCTGGCCGGAGGAGGCGAGAGTCAGCGGGCCGTGCGCATCGCGCTCGCAGGCGCTCATCTGGCGCGCCAACTATCACCCCGATGGCGGGCAGCTGGTCTATCCGACCCGCGGGCAGGCCTTCGTCGTGGCGCTGGCGCGTCCCGGCGACGATGTCACCCCGAAGGATTTCGTCGCCTTCTGGTGCGATGGCAGTCGCGGACTCTATATCCATCCGAACGTGTGGCACAGCGCGTTCGTGCCGATCGAGGACGAGGCGCAGTTCATGGATCGTCAGGGACGAGTCCATGCGCGCGTGTCGGTGGATTTTCCCAAGGAGTTCGGCTGCTATCTCGCCGTTCCGCTGCTGCGCTCTGAGGGAGGTTGACGGGCAGGCTGGGTTGTGGACGCGCCGAGCCGGGGACGGAAACCCGGCGGCATGGACGGGCCCTAAAGGCTCTCGAGGAGCAGCACCTCGACGAAGCTTCCCCAGCTCGCGCCGGGCTCGTGCGGCGGGCGCCGGATGAGCGCATTCGCGTGGGCGAACACCGAGACGAGCGAGGTGTCCTGACGAGGATCGGGACGCACGACGAGGCGCGCATCGGGACTCACCCGGGCGCTCGCGCGCAGGTACTGCGCCTGCGCTCCGGTCGCGGGCAGGTGTCCCTCGAGCGCGGCGATCACCGCCACCGGCGTGCGCGTTGCACCGAGCAGGGTATCGATCAGGGGGCGCAGGAAGAGCTGCGAACACACGAAGGCCGCGGCGGGGTTGCCGGGCAGCCCGAGCACCGGCAGCGCGCGCTTCGCGTCGGGCAGGGTGCCGAACCAGGTGGGCTTGCCCGGGCGCACGGAGATGCTGCTCACCGCCAGGTCGAGACCAGCCGCGGCGAGGCTGCGCTTGACGAGATCGTAATCGCCGACGGACGCGCCGCCGACGATCACGAGCAGATCGGACTCCTGCATCGCGCGGCGCGCGGCGGCCTCGATGGCGAGCTCGCTGTCCTGCGCCGTGCCGGCGGGTCGCGCCGTGCCGCCCCACTCCGCAATCAGGGCGCCGAGGCCCGGCGTCACCGAATCGTAAATCTCGAAAGGGCCGGCCGGCTCGCCGGGCGCGCGCAGCTCGTTGCCGTTCGCGAGCACGGCGATGCGCGGGCGGCGACGCACTCGGAGTGATCCGAAGCCCGCGGCGGCGATGAGCGCCAGGTGGCGGGCGTGCAGACGCGTGCCCGCGGCGAGCAGCTCGGCGCCTGCGGAAAAGTCGGCCCCGATCGAGCGGATGTTCGTGCCGGGCGCGAGCGCGGCGGCCGCCTCGGGATCGAGATACAGCGGCTCGCCCGGACCCGCGGCGCTGCGCGGGCCGGCGGCGCTGTGCGGACCGGCAGCGCTGCGCGGGCCGGCGGCGCTGCGCGGGCCGGCGGCGGCATCGGCGCGGTGTGTGCGCTCCTGGGCGATCACCGCGGTTGCGCCCGCGGGCACGGGTGCGCCGGTGAAAATGCGCACCGCCTGCTGCGGGCCCAAGATGCCCGACCAGGGGTTGCCGGCCGCCGCCTCACCGAGGACTGCGAGGGCCGCAGCCGGCTCGAGACCCTCGAGAGGGAGCGCAAAGCCATCCATGGCGGAGGATCGATAGGGCGGCTGCGCCCGTGGGGCGATGAGGGGTTCGGCAAGCGTGCGGTGCAGGGAGTCGCCGAGCGCTACTTCCTCGACCTCCGGCGGCGCCGACCCGGCCTCGGCGCGCGCAGCCCGCGTCGCGGCCACGATCGCGCACATCAGCCGGCGGGCCTCCTCGACGGACGGCGGCGCGGTCGGCACCGGTGAGGGCATCAGCGCTCCTGAAAGCGCGGCATCACCTCGGTGATGGAGCAGGGGCGATGGCGGCTGTCGATTTGCCGGCTGATCAACCGGTCCCAGCCGTCCTTGCAGGCGCCGTTCGAGCCGGGCAGCACGTAGATCACGGTGTGGCCCGCGATGCCGGCGCAGGCGCGCGATTGCATCGTCGAGACGCCGACCGTCTCGTAGGAGACGAGATGCCAGAGCACCGTGAAGCCCTCGAGCTCCTTGCTGAACAGCTCGCGCATCGCCTCGGGTGTGACGTCGCGGCCGGTGAGACCGGTGCCCCCGGTGCTGATGATCACGTCGACCGCCGGATCCTCGATCCAGGCGCGTGCCTGCGCCTGGATCGCGGCCTTGTCGTCGCGCACCAGCGCGCGCGCCTTGAGCTCATGGCCCGCGGCGAGGACGCGCTCGGCCAGCAGATCCCCCGAGGTGTCGGTGCTGCGGTCGCGCGAGTCGGAGATCGTGAGCACCGCAATCCCGAGCGGGGTGAAGGGGCGATCGGTATCGATTCTGCCGCCGGGCATGGGATCTCTCGCTCCTAGCTCTGAAGCTTGCTGCGCACCAGGTTATAGACCGATTCGCATTCGACCGCGCAATCCGCGAGGAGTTTATCCACCTCGGCGACCGCAGCATCCGCGAAGGAGCGGTCCTTGAGCAGGGGCGCATTGATGAAGACGTTGAGTGCGGCGCTGCGCCCCGCCGCATGCGCCGCGAGCACTCCGACGCCCGCATCGCTCACCACCTCGCGATAGCCGAGCTCGCTCGCGCGGCGCGCAAGACGGATCACGTGCGCGCAGGTGCGGGCGCAGTCGAGCGGCACCTCGGTGGCGCGCCTGAGGCTCGACTGGATGGCCTGGCCGCGGCGCGTCTTCTCCTCCTCCGTCGCCTTCGGCAGCTTGTAAGCCGCCATCAGGCCGTCGAAGGCCGCAATGTCCTGAGCCACCATATCGGCGAGGCGTTTGCGCAGGTCCTCGGACTCGGCGAGCACCTGCCGGAGCTCCGGCTCGGCCGCCTCGCAGCCTTTCTTGCCGAAGGTGACGTTGCACACCATCGAGACGAGCGCCGCACCCATCGCGCCCATGACCGCCGCTGCGCTGCCGCCCCCCGGCGTCGCATCGCGGCTCGCGAGCCGCGCGAGAAATTCATCGATGGAGGTGTTGATCATCGGTTCACCCTCGAAGGGCTGATCATCGGCTCACCATGGTCTTGGCGAGCGCATAGATCTCCTCGGCGTCGAGCACGAGATCGTTGCGCTCGAACAGCCGGCCGATGCACGCCCGATGCAGCGCCAGCTTGAGCGCCCCGAATCCGAGCGCGCCGAACAGCGTCTTGCCGTGGCTTTGCGTCCCCCGATCGGTCGCCTGCACGCCCTCGATGCCGGCCGGCGGCGATGCGTTGGCGTCGGCCACGAGGCTCAAGGTGCGGCTCTCCTGCCACTGACGTGCCTCGAGCAGCGGGGTGCCGGCCGCGCCGGTGGCGAGCACGATCTGCGCACCCTCGAGCGCCGCGCCGCGCTCGGCGTGGCTCGCCGCGCCGATCGGCTCCACGTCGACGGCGAAGCGCGCGCGAATCGCCGCGCACGCCGTGCGCACCGCCTCGATCTTGCGCCCGGTGATGGCGACGCGAGCCCCCTCGCGTGCGAGCAGGGCCGCGGCGCGCTGTCCGACCGGTCCCGTGCCCGCGAGCACCACCGCGCGCTCGCCCGCGAGCGAGCGTCCATGGCTCAACCAGGCAACCGCCGCCGCGGAGGTCGTGTTGCAGCCGTTGCAGTCGAACATCAGGGAGACGCGAAACTTGCCGAAGAACTTCCTCTGCACGGCCGTGAGCAGCGCCTGACCTTCGCTCATCTGGCTGCCGCCGATGAAGAGAGCGGTGTTTTGCTTGTCCTTCGGGCCGCGCGTGAAGATCGCGCCCTCGACGAGACCGCCGACGTTCTGCGCGGTCACCCCGCTTAAGGCAGTGATGTGGTCGGCCCCGCCGTCATAGCCCACGACGTTGTCGAACACCGAGGGGAGCGAGTCGGTGTCGAGCTGATAGAGCAGTTTTTTCATCGTGTATCTTTTTTGATGCCGTCGCGCGAGCGCCCGCGGGGGCCTGCCCCGGTCGCGAGTTGCCAGGCGACCCGCAGCGTCAGGTTACCAGGTGTTGCGGCCGGCCTTCGGCCCAGCGGTCGATATTATCGATCAACTGATCGGCGAGGAATTGCATCGCGCCATCGGATGCCCACGCCACGTGCGGCGTCAGGATGAAATTGCTCCGGCGCACATCGAGCAGCGGGTGGCCGTTGCGCGGCGGCTCGACGGTGAGCACATCGAAGCCCGCTCCGGCAATCAGGCCCTCATCGAGCGCCTGGATGAGAGCTGCCTCGTCGACCAGCCCGCCGCGCGCGGTGTTGATCAGCAGTGCGTTGCGCTTCATGCGGCGCAAGGCCGCGAGGTCGATGATGTTGCGGGTGGAGGGGGTGAGCGGCGCGTGCAGCGAGATCACGTCGGATTCGGCCAGCACCTGCTCGAAGGGCGTGAACACCACTCCGTCGGCCTTGGGCGGCGGGTGATCCGCGAACAGCACCCGCATGCCGAAGGCGCGCCCGATCGCCGCCGTGCCCTGCCCGATCGCTCCCTCGCCGATGATGCCGAGGGTCGCGCCGTGCAGATCGCCGATCGGGTGAGTGAAGAAACAGAACTGCTCGGAGCGGTTCCATACTCCGTTCTGAACGTCCTCGCGGTAGGCGAGGAGGTTGCGACGCAGCGCCAGGATCATGGCGAACGCATGCTCGGGCACGGTGTGCACGGCGTAGTTGCGGATGTTCGCGACCGCGATGCCGCGCTCGCGACAGTGCGCGACGTCGACGCAGTCATAACCGGTGGCGGCGACCGCGATCATCTTGAGATCGGGCAGCTGATCGAGCGTCGCGGCGCGCATCGGAACCTTGTTGACGATCGCGACGCTCGCCCCTTTGAGGCGCGGGACGATCT
>DATGIA010000004.1:0-26194 GCA_035307465.1 Steroidobacteraceae bacterium | reverse complement strand
GAGCGGCTCGGACCGCATTCTTGCGGCGATGAAGCGCGGGCATACGGTGCTCGAGTACAAGCAGAAGATTCGCAAGCTGCGAGCGGTGCGCCCCGACCTCAGCATCACGACCGATTTGATCGTCGGGTTTCCCGGGGAAAGCGAGGCGGATTTCGAGGCGACGCTCGATCTCGTGGCGGAGGTGGGTTTCGACCAATCCTTCAGCTTCCTCTACAGCCCGCGTCCCGGAACGCCGGCCGCCGCCTTCCCCGATGAGGTGGCGCACGAGGTGAAGCAGGCGCGGCTCGAGCGGCTGCAGCAGCTCTTGAATGCGCAGGCGCTCGCGATCTCGCGGCGCATGGTGGGAAGCGAGCAGCGCGTCCTGGTCGAGCGCCCCGCCAAGCGCGACCCACGCCAGCTTGCCGGGCGAACGGACAATAATCGATGGGTGAATTTCGACGGGCCGCCGCGCGAGGGCGCTGCGCTTCTCAACCAATTTGTGAACCTCGTCATCACCGAGGCAATGCCCAATTCACTGCGCGGGCGTCTTGTGGTAGAACCCCGAGCGTGAGCTCCGTTCCCGTGACGCGAGACCTGACGCTCGCGCCGGCCGACAACGCGCGGCTGGTCGAGCTGTGCGGACCGCTCGATGAGCACTTGCATCAGATCGAGGAGCGCCTCGGGGTGGAGGTGCGGCGCCGGGGCAATCGATTCCAGATCATCGGCATGCCCGCGGCGATCGAGCGCGCCGAGGCCGTGCTCACCGACTTGTACAGCCGTGCGCAGCGTGAGCCGGTCGATTCCGAGCGCGTTCATATCGCTCTGCAGGCGATCGGCATGGCGGATGCCGATCGGGCGGAGGAGGCGGGCACGCGCGATGAGCTGCAGGTGCGCACGGCGCGCGGCGCGGTCAGGGCTCGAGGCCCGAACCAGACCGAGTACCTTCACAACATCCGTACGCACGACCTCACCTTCGGCATCGGTCCGGCGGGCACCGGCAAGACCTATCTCGCGGTCGCCTGCGCCGTCGAGGCCCTGCAGGCCGATCGCGTTCGGCGGATCGTGCTGGTGCGCCCCGCGGTCGAGGCCGGCGAGCGCCTGGGGTTCCTGCCCGGAGATCTGTCGCAGAAGGTGGACCCGTACCTGCGTCCGATGTACGACGCGCTCTACGAGATGCTCGGCTTCGAGCGCGTCGCCAAGTCGATCGAGCGCAACGTCATCGAGGTGGCGCCGCTCGCCTTCATGCGCGGCCGCTCCCTCAACGATTCATTCGTGATTCTGGACGAGGCGCAGAACACGACGAACGAGCAGATGAAGATGTTCCTGACGCGCATCGGCTTCGGCTCGAAGGCGGTCGTCACCGGCGACATCACACAGGTCGATCTGCCGAACTCGAAGCCCTCGGGACTGCGCACCGTGATCGACATCCTGCGCGGCGTCCCCGGCATCGCCTTCTCGACCTTCAGCTCGCGCGATGTCGTGCGCCATCCGCTCGTGCAGCGCATCGTGCAGGCCTACGAGGCGCGCAGCCCCCAGGGCTCAGACCAGGGCTCAGACCCGGGCGGAGAGCCGGACAAGGGCGCCTGAGCCTCGCGCGGTGGGGGAGGCGCTCGAGCTCGATCTGACCTACGCGGCGCGCCGTCCCTGGGTGCCCGGGCGCGCGGCGTTTCTGCGCTGGGCGCGCGCGGCGCTCGCCGCGGGCGCAGCGGCGCGCCCGCAGCTGCTCTCGATCCGCATCGTCGGTGAGGCGGGGAGCCGGCGCCTCAACGAGCGCTACCGGCGCAAGACGCGCGCCACGAACGTGCTGTCATTTGCAGGCGCGGGCACCCTGCCCGACGGCCGGCACGATCTCGGGGAGCTCGTGATCTGCGCACCGCTCATGGCGCGCGAGGCGGCTCGCGCCGGCATCGGCGCCAAGGCACACTGGGCGCACATCACCGTGCACGGCGTCCTGCACCTGCTGGGCCACGATCACGAGGCGGACGCCGAGGCACGGCGCATGCAGCGGCGGGAGGCTCAAATCCTTGGTTCGCTTGGATTTTCAAACCCGTACCGCTGATCGAGTATCCTAGCCGCCTCCATGTCCGAACAGCCTCCAGGCAGTACGGGTCGCTGGCTCAAGCGCTTCACCCAGTCGATATCCGGCGAGCCGCGCGATCTGGCCGAGCTCATCGAGGATTTGCGTGCGGCGAGCGAGCGCGGCCTGTTCTCCAGCGACACGCTCGTCATGCTGGAAGGTGTGCTCGCCGTCAGCGACATGCAGGTGCGCGACATCATGGTGCCGCGCTCGCAGATGGTGTTCGTCGAGCGCGGCCAGCCGATCGATGAGCTCGTCGCTCAGGTGGTCGAGTCGGGGCACTCGCGCTTCCCGGTGATCGGCGAGGACCGCGATCAGATCCTCGGAATCCTGCTCGCCAAGGACCTGCTGCGGCTGCAGAGCGCGGGCGAGGAGTTCGAGATCCGCGAATACATGCGCCCCGTCGTGTTCGTACCGGAGAGCAAGCGTCTCAACGTACTGCTCAAGGAGTTCCGCCTCTCCCACAACCATATCGCGATGGTGGTCGACGAGTATGGCGGCGTGAGCGGTCTCGTGACCATCGAGGATGTGATCGAGCAGATCGTCGGTGAGATCGACGATGAGCACGATGTCGAGGAGGATCAGATGATCCGGCGCGAGGGCGAGCGCGAGTTCACGGTGCGCGCGCTCACGCCGATCGCAACCTTCAACGAGTATTTCGGCACCGCGTTCGCGGACGATGAGTACGACACGATCGGCGGCCTCATCATGCAGGAGTTCGGCCGCCTGCCGCGCCGGGGCGAGACGTTGCGCGTCGGCGGGCTCGAGTTTCGCATCCTGCGCGCCGACCGGCGCCGCATCGACCTGTTGCGCGTGTTCACGCCGACGCCGATCACGCCGCCGCCCGCCCCGTCGGGATCGTAAGTGCGTGCTCGGCGCGAACGGTGCGCCGACTTCAAACCGGCGTCTTGGGTCCTAAGGCGCCCGGCGTGATGTTGTGGTTCATGCGAAAGAGATTGGTCGGATCGTACTTGCCCTTCAGGGCGAGAAGCCGATCGTAGTTCGGTCCGTACGATGCCCGGGCGGACGCTTCGCCCTCGTCGGAAACGTAGTTGACATAGGACTCCTCGGTCAGATGCGGGCGCATCGCGGACCACAGTTCTCGCGTCCAGCGCACGTTCGTCTCCGAATCGGCCGCGTTCGTCCACGTCGACCAGGCGAAAACGTTCCATGAGCGGTTGCGGTGGGGAAATGCCGTATCCGACGCTCCGACTCGACAGGCCGCGCCATGCCAGTGCTCGAAGAACGGCGCGAAGCTGGTCGGCGAGGGGCTCTTGCCCGCCCATTGAGCCATGGTGTCGATCGCCTCATCCGAGAGCTCCCGCAGGAAGTTGGATTTGACATAGGTGTGGCGGCCGGGCGGAAAGAACGGCTCGAAGAACCGCTGCATCTCGAGGTAGCTCCTGCGCGTGATCATGTCCGCGACGGGTGGACCGAACGTGCGCAGCGGATCGAGCACCCTCTCGCCCTCGGCGAGCGAAGCGCCGCAGTAAAATGCAGCCACCGCGAACAGCTTCGAGCCGTCCGGGCCCGTCAATGCGCCTCCCTGAATCAGTGCCTCGTCCGGCAGAGTGGGTCCGTAGTCGCGGCAGAAGCGCAGCACGTCCGCAGTTCGCTCCACGGGGTGCATCACCACGCCGCCGAGGACCGTTCCCACCTCGTGCAGGCGGTATTTCAGGGAGGTGACGATCCCGAGATTCCCGCTGCTGCCACGAACGCCCCAAAAAAGGTCGGAATTTTCCTCGGCGTCGGCAGTGAGCAGTCGGCCGTCCGCCGTGACGACATCGACGCTGATCAGGTTGTCGAGGGCAAGCCCATGTTTTGCCATGAGATGACCGAATCCGCCCCCCAGGGTCAGGCCGGCGATTCCGACTTTCGGCACCACCCCCAGGGTCGTTGCCAGGCCGAACGCCTGGGTATTGCGATCGAACTCGCCGAGGGTGAGTCCCGGCTCCGCACGCGCCGTTCGCCTTCGAGGGTCCACCCGGATGCTCTTCATCGCCGACAGATCGACCATGAGCCCCTGGTCGATCACGGATTTTCCCGCAACGCTATGGCCGCCCCCGCGCACCGAGACGGTGACCCCTTCATCGCGCGCGAGGCGCACGCAGGCGATCACGTCGGCGGCGCTGATGCAGCGCGCAATAATCGCCGGTCTACGATCGATCATGGCGTTCGGTATGGTGCGCGCCTCCTCATAGCCGGGCTCCCCGGGACAGAAGGCCTGGCCTTGTAAGGCGGCGCGGAAGTTTTGTATCGTGACTTGCGAAAGCATAAGAGTCCTCGAGACGCGGCCCAGTGCGACTGCAGAAACTGCCTCTGCTTCCGGCACTCTAGGGCCGCTCACCGGGGGAGTCCTCAACAGAAACTCAATTTTTTGCGAAGGACGCGCAAACGCCATGTCGCTCGCTCGCGCGACGGTGTACGAATTCGGACCGTACCGACTCGATCCGCTGGGCCTCGACCTCAAGCGCCTCGACGAGAGCATCTCCTTGCCACGCAAGGCGTTGGAGGTGCTGGCGGAGCTCTTGAAGCGTCCCGGCGCCGTGGCCAGCAAGGAAGAGCTGATGGCCGCGGTATGGCCCGCGGTCATCGTCGAGGAAGGGAACCTCAATCAGATGGTCTTCCTCCTGCGCCGTGCGCTCGGCGAGGACTACATCGACACCGTGCCCCGGCGCGGCTACCGCTTCAAGGCGGCCGTGCGCGCGACCGCGGTGCCCCGCTGCATCGACTCGATCGCGGTCCTGCCGCTCGATAATCTGAGCCGGGATCCGGCGCAGGACTATTTCGCCGACGGGGTGACCGAGGCTCTGATCACCGAGCTCGCGAAGCTGCGCGGCCTGCGGGTGGTCTCCCGCACCTCGGTCATCCGCTACCGCGGAACCCAGGAGACGGTCGCGCAGATCGCACGTGCCTTGCGCGTGCAAGCGATCGTCGAGGGATCGGTGATGCGCTCGGGTGATCAGCTGCGAATCACGGCACAGTTGATCTACGCCTCGACGGATCAGCACTTATGGGCCGCGGGGTACGACGGCTCGATCGAGGATATCTTTACTTTGCAAAACAGGATCGCTCGCGACGTTGCGACGATCGTGCGCGGCGAATTGAGCCCCGATGAGCAAGCGCGCCTCACGATCCAGCGACGGGCTCGCCCCGAAGCGCATGCGCTTTACCTCAAGGGCAGATTCTTTGCCCGCCAGCTGACTGGAGAAGGCCAGCGCAGGGCGTTGCAATACTTCCAGGATGCCGTCCAGTCCGATGCGGACTACGCGGCCGCGTACGCAGGTCTCGCGGAATGCTATGTCAAGCTCGCATATTTTTTCGGCATGGAACCGAGGAAGGCGTTTGCCGAGGCCGCGCCCGCAGCGCTGAAATCCGTCCAGTTGGACAACAGCCTTGCCGAGGGTCACGCCGTATTGAGCCTGCTGCGCTTGCTCAACGACTGGGACTGGAGCGCAGCCGATGCAGAATCGCGCCTGGCCATCGAGCTGGCGCCCGGAGATTCCTACGTGTACTGGAAACGGGGCGTGTATCTGCGCTATGCCGGCCGTGCCGATGAGGCGGTGCGCGCGCATCGTCAGGCCGAGTCCTTCGACCCTTTCTCACTGATCGCGATTCAGGAGGTCGGGTGGCCGCTGTACTACGCGCGGCGCTTCGATGAATCCATCGATCAGTTCAGGAAAGCCGTCGAGCTCGAGTCACAATGGGATCAGCTGTACTTCGGACTGGGCTTCGCGCTCGTCGAGCGCGGTCGCCGTGAGGAAGCGATCGAGGCCGCTCGCACGGCGGTCCGTCTTGGGCCGGATAACCCGCTCAATCACGCGTTGCTCGTGTATGTGCTGGGACGTGCGGGCGAGGGCAGGGAGGCGCGCGTCGAGTTCGATCGGCTGCGAACCACATGGGCCTACATCCCTTCATGGTTTCTTTCCATCGTGTGGATCGGATTGAACGAGCACGAGCGGGCGCTGGCATCGCTCGAGGACGCGTTCCGAGATCATGAGCCTTGCCTGGTGAGTCTGAAAGTGGATCCGGTTTTCGATCCGCTTCGCCACCACCCGACCTTCACGGGCATGCTGAAGAGGGTCGGACTGCAGCCCTAGCGGGAAGGAAACGCCGATCCTGCAATCGTCGGCGGTGGACTCGTGCACCCGCACGGGCACCTCATCGCGCCGGCGCGCGCGGGCGCGCGTGAGCCTCGATCAAGCTCCGATAGTGCGCGAGCCCCGGCGTCGGCGCGGCGCTGCGCTTGCCCGCATCGTCGCAGCGGCGCACGCGCACGGCCTCGCGGTAATGGGGAGCGGACTCGAAGCGGCGCACTTCCTCGGCCGACATCGGGCCGCCCTGCAGCTTCAGGGTGTACACCGACGCTTCGCTCAGGCGGGCGAAGTACGCGGGATCGACGGCACACAGGTAGCGCTTGGCGGGCACGTGCAGGCGCACCGGCTCGACGATCTCGGGCCCGAAGCGCTCGGCGAGCCAGCGGGCACCGATCTCTTCGTGATGCGCATCCTCGAGCCAGTCGGCGAGGTCGTCGGGCACCGGCTCGACGAGGTGGCCGATATCATGCAGGAGCGCGGCGAGTACGAGGGCGGGGGTGGCCCCCGAGAGCGCCGCTTCCTGCGCACTCTGCAGCATGTGCTCGGTCATGGTGACGGGCTCGCCGTAGTAGGCGCCGGCGCCGCGCGCTCTGAACAGCGCCTCCACCTCATCGGCGATCGTGGACGCGTCGCTCATCGGATCTCCTCGATCGCCTCGAGAGCGGAGGGCGCCGAGGGCGCCTCGAGCCGGCGCGCGAGGAGCGCTGCGTTGCTGCGCACGCTGTCGCGCGTCAGGTAGCAGCCACGCAGGTGGCGCGGATGGCGCGCGGAGAGAAACGCGGTGCGGCCATGCAGGGTGCGGCGGTTGTCGAACACGGCGATCTCTCCTGCAGCGAGCCGGTAGCGCAGGGCGATGTGCGGATCGCGCAGCCGCTCGGCGAGACTGCGGTAGGCGGCGTAGAAGCGCTCCATCTCCTCGGGCCCGAGACTCAACGGGGCGATCGAGCGGCTGTTGTAATTCACGGCGATGACCTCGCCGCTGCAGTCGAGCTCGATCAGCGGCCGCTCGGCCGCGAGATCCGCATCCTTCGAGCGATAGTGAAACGGCACCTGGGTGCGCGTGAGCTCGCGAAACGCCCCGGGATCCTCGCTGCGCAGCCGCTCGGCGAGCGCAAAGCCATCGGCAAACAGGCTGTCGCCGCCGTCGGGCGGGACGATGAGCGCATGCAGCGCCTGATAGCCCGGTACGGGCTCGCGATAGGGATTATCGGTGTGCAGGCCGAGCCCGAGATCGGAGTACGCGAGATTCTCCGGCTGCGGCACGGCGCGCACCTCGAACACGACGCCGTAATTGGTCGGCTGCACCTGGCCCACCGAGCGCATGGCCTCGAGAAGGCCCGTATCGTCCGCGGGCACGTGCTCGATGAGCGCGAGACCCTGCGTAATCAGCCCGTCGAGCCATGCGAGCCTGCGCCGCTCGTCGTCGCGCAGGGCGTCGAGCGTTGCCAGCGCGAAGTCGCGCCGGAGCTCGAGTGCGGCGCCGCCGGGCCAGTGGCGCGGCGCGTCGCGGCGGGGGGAGCGGGAGCTGCGAAAGTGCTGCTGCAGCCAGTCGGTGTGCAGGCGGCTGGGCGGCGTGGGCCCGTCCCACTCGATACGGACCACGCCTTCCTCTTCCTCGAGCTGCGCTGCGCGGATGCGCGGCTGCGCGGGGAGGTCCGCGACATCGATCAGCCGCTGGCCGCTGTGGGGATCGCGGTGCTCGGGGTCATTGTCGATCAGCCACGCGGCGGTGAGGGTCTGGCGCTCGCCGCCGGGCCACTCGAGGGTGAGGGTGGTCGGAGTTGAGCTGAGGCGCGTGGGGCGGGGGGCGGCGCGGGATGCGGCGGCAGCGGGGGGCGCGGCGGCGGCGAGTGGCGCGGCGCTGGCGAGGGGCGCGGCGGTGGCGCGGGGGCCGGGGCCGGCGCTGCCGGTCGAGGGACGGGCGGGGCTCATGTGACTCCCGCGGCGGCCAGATGCGCCGCGCGCGTCCGCGCGGTCGTGCGGTAGAGGAGCGCTGCGCCGATCGCGGCGAGCGCGCTCACGGTGGCGAGC
Organism: Steroidobacteraceae bacterium; assembly: GCA_035307465.1. Classification (GTDB taxonomy): domain Bacteria; phylum Pseudomonadota; class Gammaproteobacteria; order Steroidobacterales; family Steroidobacteraceae; genus Bog-1198. The sequence goes on along the minus strand of DATGIA010000004.1, from coordinate 18,010 downwards.
ACCACGAACACGCCCTGCCAGCCGAAGCGTACGGAGAGCCAGGCGACCAGGTATCCGGCGAGCGCACCCCCCAAGTATCCCACGCCATCGATCAGTCCGGAGGCGAGCGCCGAGGCGGACTTGCCGCCGAAGTCGAGGGCGAAGGCGCCGCCGAGGTAGGAGTAGGGTCCCAGCAGGCAAAACCCGATGAGTCCGATCACGCCGAGCGGTAGCCACGGGCCCGTCACGCCGACGCGCAGCGTCATCAGCACGAGCAGCGCGCCCGCGGTGGCCGCAAGCCCGAGGAACAGGATCAGCGGCCGGCCGTTGATGCCGAGCCGATCGCTCAGCCAGCCCGAGAGCAGCACCGACACGGCGCCCACGGCGGGAAACACACCCGAGAACCACGCGGCGTCGCTGTTCGAGTAGCGCAGCGAGTCGCGCAGGTAGATCGGCGTCCAGAAGTTGAAGGTCTCGCGAATGATCGTGCAGCCGAGCGAGAGCGCGCACACCAGCAGGAACGAGCGGCTGAGCAGCAAGGGCTTGAGCAGCGCCCCGAGGTTTCGAGGCGCGCTCTCGCCGGCGAACAGATTGCGCGGGTTGGTCGTCGCCTCCGCATGGCCGCGCTCGGCGCGCGACTCGCGCAGCAGGAGCGAGTTGGCGAGCCACCAGAACGCGGCGACCGCGCTCGCAAGCCAGAAGCACGAGGCCCAGCCATATCCGTGCTGGATGAGCATCCCCATGAACGGGCGCGCGGCGGCATCGCCGACGAGATAGCTCAAGCTCAAGATGCCGATCACGAGCCCGTAGGAGGAGAAATTGAACCAGCGCGAGGACACCTTGATGAGGCCGGCCCAGGCGATCGACTGCGTGAGGCGATTGCCGATCCAGGCGATCATGAAGAGCGGCAGCGCATGCGAAGTTGCGAACATCGCGGTGAAGAGCGTCGCGCCGCCGAGGCCGATGAGAAAGCTCGTGCGCCCGCCCCACAGATCGCCGAGTCCGCAGAGAAAGAGCTTGCCGATCGCATAGGCGAGCACGCCCGAGGAAGCAATCGTGCCGATGTGCCGGACCGCAGCGTCGTGGCCGATGCCCTGGGTGCCCAGGTAGTCCTCGAGAAGCGGGCCTGCTGCGGAGAGATCAGCCCGACAGAAGTAAAGCGCCGCATACCCGCCGAAGAGCACGGTGATGATCAGCGTCTGTTCCAGTCGCAGGGAGCGCATGAGGATGGGTGCGCATCTTACCGACAAGTGCTGGCATGAATCCTGCTTCGTTGCATGACAGGCGGTGCGGGGGCACTCATGCGGCGCGCCGCTGCCGGTCTGCGCGCAGAAGCGGCAAGGGCTCGCCGCCGGCCGTCAACCGACCCATCGAAGTCCCGGTGGGCAACCCGGCGGGCAACCCGGAGTCTCGATGAGCAACCAGGAGTTCCCATGAGCATCAGTCTTCCCGCGATCTCGAACGCTCCGGCCGCCGGCGCGCCCGCGCTGCCCGCGCCCGATTTTCACAAGCACGGGGCGCACCACGGACACGCCCGTGGGACGCAGAAGGCGACGGTCGCCGATCTATTGAGTACGGCTGCTGGAACCCAACCGGGGGAGCTGCCCGTGGGGGCGGTCAGCGCGCTGCTCAAGGCCGGCGCGCATTTGACAGAAGCGGCCGGCCGGCCGGTGGCGGCGGGGTCCTCCTCGGCGGCGGGCGGTGCGGCGGGCGCGGGGGGCGGTGCGCCGCGCGGCGCTCTCATCGACGCGAAAGCCTGATCGCGTCTCTCTCCTCTTGAACTCGCAACGGCCGCCCACAGAAACGGGTGCAGTCAGATTTGCAGGCTTCAACGAGAGGAGATATGACGATGAGCTGGCTGCCACCGGTTGACGTCGCCGAGTACGTCGATCATTTCGAGTTGTTCGTGGATCTGCCGGGCGTCGATCCGGCGAGCGTCGAGCTGGTGCTCGATGAGGGCGTGCTGACGCTCAAGGGTGAGCGCGCGACTGCGGTGGATGAGGGGTCGGAAGCGGATGTCCGTGTGTGGCGCGCCGAGCGCGGCCGCGGCCGGTTCGTACGGCGCTTCGTGTTGCCGGACGCCGTTGACGCGGAGCAGGTGCACGCGAAGACCGAGCACGGTGTGCTCAAGGTCTCGATTCCGAAGCGCGCACAGGCGGTTCCGCAGCGGATCAAGATTGCTGCTTGAGGGTCGCTCGCGCGGGGCGGCGCTGCGGTCAGGCGGGCTCGCTGCCGACCTCAGGACCCCGCGCAGTTTGAGTGAAACGGCGCGCCGGCAAAGCGCTCGCGAATCCAGGTGAGATTGTCCGGGGTGGACTTGGCCATCGTGGGATCGTGGTCGAGCCCGGGATAGCTGCGGAACTCGAGCGCGATCTTGTTGCGGCACGCCTTCTGCACCGTGTCCTTGAGAATCGGAAAGGGAACCGTGGCGTCGGCTTCACCGGCGACCACCCGCAGCGGGCCGCCGACCGGCTGCACGCCGATCTCGTCGGTTCGCATGAGGCTTTGTACGGCCGGCTGTTGATCCCAGTCTGCCTTGAGCACGGGCCCTTCGGGGATGTCGAGGAAGGACGCATAGGCGTAGTACCAGCAGCCTTGTGTGGTCACCGCCGCATAGCGCTCGAGCGCCGGACCTCGCAGCATGGCCGCGGGCCGGAAGCTCGGGTCGAGGGCGTGAATCGCATACGCCATGTAGTCGAGATAGTAGGCTGCATCCTTGCCCGCGGTGCTCATGCCGCCGAGCAGGCGACGTAGATCGGCGGCGCCGGCGACGGAGACCGCGCCGAGATAGTCGGGGTCATGGAGCGAGGCCTGCATCTCGGCGACGCTCCAGGCGGCGAGCCCTCCCTGTGAGTGGCCGACGACGACCCAGCGGCGTCCGAGCGAGGGTACGGCGGCGCGCGCGGCGGGAATCGAGTAGATGACGTCATGTCCCTGCGCGATCTTGTTGACGTACTGGTGCGGGCCCTGGGTCCCCAGGCCGTGATAGTCGGTGGCCACGATCGCAAAGCCGGCGCGCACCATCGGCCAGAGCCCCTCTTCCCCGTACTCCATGTCCTTCTCGAGCGAGGGTGCACAGCGGCGTGCGACCCCGGAGGTGCCGTGTGCCCAGGCGATGATCGGCCAGCCGCCGGCCGGCGCATGGCCTGACGGGATGAGCACGACGCCGGAGGTGGCGACGTCGCGCCCCCCGGCATCGAGCGAGTGGTAGAGGATGCGAATCGTGCCGACACCGGCCGGCACCGAGTAGGCAGAGCTCTGCTCCTGCTTGAGGAGTGCGCCCGGCTGAGTGCCCTTGAGGGCCGGCGTCTCGTAGAGCGCGGTGCGCGGCAATGCATCGGCCTTTTCCCACTGCATCGCCTCGGCGAGGGAGCGGGGCATCGGTGGCACCTCTTCCGCGGCATGTGCGCCGAGGGCCAGGGCGAGGGCGCCGGCAACGAGCGCGGCGATGGAGCGGTGCATCATTCCTCATTCTGAAAGACAGCGCTCACTCGAGCAAGCGCTGCGCGCTTACGGACGCTTACGCGTCGGACGGGGAGCATCGGCTCCTGCATTTCTCGCAATCGGGCGGAGGATCCGATGTCTCTCCTTGACAAAATGATTGCCGCCGTCACGCCCTCGGAAAGCGAGGAATCGCGGGCCGACGCACGGCGCCAGGCGCGCGCCGCGGCGGGCAACGGCGATTGGCTCTCGATGATCCTTGATCAGCATGATCAGGTGGAGCGCGCGTTCGCCGCGGTCAAGGCGGCACCCGATCGCGCACGACGCGTTCTGGCCCATAAGTGGCTCGCGACGATTCTCATCGGTCATGCGAATGCGGAGGAGACGGCGATCTATCCTGCGCTCACCGCGATCTCGGAAAGATCGCATGCCACGGTGGGATACTCCGAGCAGGCCACGGTGAAAGTGCAGCTCGGCTTGCTCGAGACGCTGGATCCGATGAGCCGCGCTTATCTCGATAAGCTCGAGCATCTGGAGGGCGTGGTCCAGCACCACGTGTACGCGGAGGAAAGCAACTGGCTGCTCGATCTGAAGCGCAAGGTTCCGGCCTCGCAGGAATCACGCCTCACGCGCCGCTACAAGGAGGAGCTGGAACGCTACCTGGGCGATGAGCGCCCGCCGCGCGCCTCGTCCTGATCTGCTCGCCGCCGGTTCACTCCATCGTCAATACGACCCGGAAGCGCGCCTTGCCGCTCATCATCCGCTCGTAGCCTTCCTGGGCGCGCTCGAGAGGAACGGTCTCGATCATCGATCGCACGCCCGAGAGCGCACTGAAGCGCAATGTGTCCTCGGAGTCCATCGCGGTGCCCGAAGGCCAGCCGCGGATCGAGCGACGTCCCATGATGATTGCGAGGGGCGGCACCTCGACCGGCTGCATCGCGGCGCCGACGACGAGCAGCTGACCGTCGATGCCGAGACCGCCGACCGCCTCGCTCATCGATCGCGCATCGGTTACCGTGGCGAGGATCACGCGCGCGCCGCCGAGCTCGGCAAGCGCAGACGCCACCTTCTGCTGGGTGCTGTCGATATAGGCATGCGCGCCGAGCTTCTTCGCGAGCGGCGCCTTGTCCTGGCCGCGGGCGATGGCGACGGTCCTGAAGCCCATGTGAGCCGCAAACTGCACGCCGAGGTGACCGAGGCCGCCGATGCCAAGAATGGCGACCGTATCGCCGGCGACCGCACCGGAGTGGCGCAGCGCATTGTAGGTCGTGATGCCGGCGCACATGAGCGGCGCGGCCTCGGCGCCCTCGAGCTCCGCGGGCACCGCGGCGAGCGTCTCGAAGGGCACGATGACGTGGTCTGCGTAACCCCCGTCGTAATGAATGCCCGGCACCTGACCGCGGATGCACGAGATGAAATCACCGTGACGGCAAGGGACGCAGTATCCGCAATGACCGCCGTGCCAGCCGATGCCGACGCGAGCGCCGACCTTCCATTCGGGCACCTCGGCGCCGAGCGCATCGATGAGGCCGATGATCTCGTGGCCGGGGACGCGCGGAAAGGTGATGCCCGGAAAGGCGCCCATCTGGGTGAACGAATCGCTGTGGCAAATGCCGCAGGCCTGCACCCTCACGCGTACCTGTCTCGCTCCGGGCTCGGGGATGTCGCGCTCGATGATCTCGAACCGACCGCCGGCCTTGGTGATCTGTGCTGCTCTGCTGCGTGCCATGGAAGTCTCCTCGCGATGGGGGACCGTGGAGTGTAGGCCGGTCGGGTTTCACCGGGGTAACAGCGCGCGAGCCGGATCATCCCGCGGTGCACGAGTGCCCCGCTTTTTTTGCATCCTACACGGGGATGGCGCATCCGCTGACTGTGTATCGAGACGCTTGCAGGCGAGACTTGATGGAACATTTGTGAACGGGGTCCCCGATGAACGTCGCCACCTCTCCCTGGAGCTCTCGTAACCCGGATCTCGCGGGGCCGGCGCTCGCCGCGTTGCTGCCGCCCATCGAGGAGCGCTCGCGTCGCAGTGAGCTCGCGCGCCGGCGCTGGCTGGCATTGCACGCCTTTCTTGGACGGCGCAGTTACGGGCGAGTGTGGGTGCCCCATTGCGGGGACGATGAGCTCGCCGCTCAGCTCGCGCGGCTTGCAACGCATCTGTGGGTCGCGGTGACGCCCGCCTCTTCCGAGGCGGTGACGCGGATCGTATTGCGTTGTGCGCAGCTGCCGAACGTCTCGATCGATTTGAGCGGCGCCGCTCCGGCCGCGCAAAGTGCCTTCGATCTCATCATCGTCAGCGGTTTCGACACGTACCGGAACCCGGCGGATCTGGTGCGGGCGGCGGGCGCTCTCGTGAGTACGCTTGCTCCGGGGGGCGAGCTCGTCGCGGTGCACGCGCTCGGCTGCGCCGCCGGCACGCGTGACGGCGGGGGGCGGCGGGCACTGTATGGCGATGCCGTGCACCATCTGCTGCTCGAGCACCTGCCGCTGCACTGGCGGGACGGCACTCGCGATGGAGAGTTTCGTCTCGACGCCTGGGTGCGTTAGCCTTCAGGCGTGGCCGGCCGGAAAAAGCCCCTCTCCAGGAAGCGCGAGTCCGCCTCGAAGGCGGCATCGCGACCTGCAGCACGGCGGCGCGCAGCCGCGGGCGGGCGGGCGCGCAGCGGCGGCGCCGGTGTAAAAAAAGCCCAGGCGGCGCTCACGCGCTATCGGCAGAAGCGCGATTTCACCAAGACTGCCGAGCCCGCCGGCGAGCAGGGTGTACGACCCTCCGACCGGCTGCGCTTCGTCGTGCAAAAGCATGCCGCGCGCCGGCTGCACTACGACTTGAGGCTCGAGCTCGACGGCGTCTTCAAGTCCTGGGCGGTGACCCGTGGGCCTTCCAATGATCCGAAGGACAAACGCCTCGCCGTCGAGGTCGAGGACCACCCCCTCGAGTACGGCGATTTCGAGGGGACGATTCCCGCGGGCGAGTACGGCGGAGGAACGGTGCAGCTCTGGGACCGCGGCTACTGGCGACCCGAAGGCGCGAAGACGCCCGAGGAGGCCCTGCGGGGTGGGGATCTGAAGTTCACACTGGAGGGCAAGCGGCTCAAAGGCAGCTGGGTGCTGGTGAGACTGCGCACTGATCGCAGCGGCGGCAAGCGCGTCAACTGGCTGCTGATCAAGCACCGCGACGCCGAGGCACGCGAAGACGGGGGCCCTGCGCTGCTTGCGAACGACACGTCCGTCGCTTCCGGGCGTACGCTCGAGCAGATCGCGGCCGGTCAGGGCCGCTCCCCGCGACCCTTCATGCTGGGCGGCGAGGCGGCGCGCGCGGATGCCGTGTGGCATTCCGCCGGAGCGGCGGCCGAGCGCAGCAGCGCAGCCGCCGGGTCGCTGCGCACATCGCCCGGGGCGGCGCTCGCACCGCGCTCGACACCGCTCCCCCTCAAGCGCGATGCCGGGACGCCCGCGCGACGCATCCCGGATTTCGTCGAGCCGCAGCTCGCCCGTCTGGTCGATGCGCCGCCCGCCGGCAGTGGCTGGGCCCACGAGGTTAAATTCGACGGCTACCGCCTGCAGCTGCGGGTGGTGGAGGGGGAAGCTCGGCTGCGTACGCGCAATGCGCTCGACTGGACGGAGCGATTCGCGGCGATCGCCACCGCGGCGCGCGCGCTGCCCGATTGTCTCATCGACGGGGAAGTGGTCGCCTTCGACCGCGCCCGACGCCCGAGCTTCGCGGCGTTGCAGGCGGCGCTCTCGGCCGATCAATCGCAGAACCTGGTCTTCTTCGCGTTTGATTTGCTGTTCGAGGGCCGGCGGGATCTGCGCGCCTTGCCGCTCATCGAGCGCAAGGCGCATCTGGAGGCGCTGCTCGAGGCGCATCCGAGCGAGCAGATCCGCTACGTCGAGCACTTCGAGTCGAGCGGCGTCGACATGCTGCGCTCGGCCTGCGAGATGGGACTCGAGGGCATCATGTCGAAGCGCCTCGACGCCCCCTACAGCTCGGGACGCGGCGATGCGTGGCGCAAGGAGAAGTGCCGCGCCGGACACGAGGTCGTGCTCGGCGGCTGGACCACGGAGCAGGGCACGGTGCGCTCCTTGCTCGCCGGCGTGTACCGCGACGGCCAGCTCGTTTATGTGGGCAAGGTCGGCACCGGGTTCGGCCACGAGGCGGTGCGCGAGCTGCTCCCTGCGCTCAAGGAACATACCACCGAGCGCAGCCCCTTCACCGGGCCCGAGGCGCCGCGCCCGAAGAGCAATATCCGCTGGCTCGAGCCCACGCTGGTCGCGGAGATCGAGTTTGCCGGCTGGACCGATGCGGGCAATGTCCGGCAGGCCGCGTTCAAGGGCTTGCGCCAGGACAAGAAGGCGAGCGAGGTCGTGGCCGAGCGGCCGGTGCATCTCGAGCAGAGCGAGTCGACGGCGGCCGAGAGCGTGCCGCGGCTGGCCGCGGCACGCGCCGATCGGGCGGCCGTGAAAGCGCAGCCGCGCGCGAAGAGCGGTGCGTCCCGCGGCGCCTCCCGCGGCGCGAGCCGAAGCGCGGGTGCGAGCGGCCGTGCGGGCACGGTCAATCGCCGCGGTGCGCGCAGCGATCCGCCGGTGGCGAGCGGGGCTGCGCCGCGCACCGGCAATCCGGTGGTGCTCGGGGTGACGATCTCGCATCCCGACAAGCCGCTCTGGCCGGACGGCGGCGGGGGCACTCCGATCACCAAGCTCGAGCTTGCGCGCTACTTCGAGAGCGTCGGTGAGTGGATGCTGCCCCATCTGAAAGGGCGCCCCTGCTCCCTGGTGCGCGCCCCCGACGGGCTCGGCGGTCAGCAGTTCTTCCAACGCCATGCGATGCCCGGCATGTCGAAGCTCTTGTCGATGGTGAAGGTGAAGGGCGATCGCGCACCCTATGTACAGATCGACCGCATCGAGGCGCTGGCCGCGGTCGCGCAGATCGGCGCGCTCGAGCTGCATCCCTGGAACTGCGCGCCGGATGAGCCGGAGATCGCCGGGCGGCTGGTGTTCGATCTCGATCCTGCGCCGGACGTCCCGTTCGACGCGGTGATCGCCGCGGCGCTCGAGATGCGCGCACGGCTCAAGGCGCTCGGGCTCGAGTCCTTCTGCAAGACCACGGGCGGAAAGGGGTTGCATGTGGTGACACCGCTCAAAGCCGGCTCGCGATACGCCGTCGAGTGGCCCGTGGCGAAGAACTTCGCGCACGTCGTGTGTGCACAGATGATGCACGACAGCCCGGGCAAATACCTCGACACGATGTCGAAGAGCGAGCGCGTCGGCAAGATCTTCCTCGACTACCTGCGCAACGATCGCACCTCCACCGCGGTCGCGCCGCTGTCACCGCGCGCGCGCAGCGGCGCGCCGGTGTCGATGCCGATCTCCTGGCGCGAGGTGAAGAGCGGTCTCGACCCGCAGAAGTACACCGTCCGCAGCGCCGCCGCGCTCGTCGCGCGCAGCAAGGCGTGGGGTGATTACGACGCCGGCGCGGCTTCGCTCAAGGCAGCCATCCAGAAGATCACTCGAGCTCAGCGCGCACCCGGGCGATGAGCCCGAGCCCGATGTCCTCGCGGTCGCGTTGCCTCGCGAAGTCGAGCGTCCGCGTCCGGTGATGCCGCAGGTCCTGCAGCACGCAGCGTAACAGCGCGGGCGCGCGCGGCTCGACGCGCAGCCGCCTGAGGCCCGGAAGTCCCGGCCAGTGCGCGCAGTTGAGCAGGCGATTGCAGTCGAGGAGCAGCCGCTCGCTGTCGGCGCGACAATGCTGCTGCAAGCGATCGAGCTCGCGCTGCACATGCAGCTGCTCGATCCGCACGATGCAGGCATCGAGAGGGGGGCGCAAGACCGCATGCCCCTCGATGTGCTCGGCGATGCCGCGGTTGACCTGCTCGAGCTCCGTGCTCAGCACGGCGAGAAATCGCCACGCAGCCCCACCCAGACCCCAGCGGGCCGGCGAGACCGAAAGATGCGCGAGCGCCTCGCAGATCACGGCGGCCGCCGCGAAGAAGCGCGTGCGTGCGCACAAGCGCAGGTCGAGCAGGCGGTACGCGTGCGCTCTGCGCAGATAGTCGAGATGCTCCGTCGGCGGCGGCATGCTGAAGTGAATTCGAGCCACTCGAGGCGCTCGCGGCTTCGAGCAGTCGTCGACACTACGAGAAGGCGCGTCGCCCTCCCCAGCGTCCGGAGGCGTGGCTGTGCGCTCCTTGATCGGGGCTTCGGATGACGGACGGCGCCTACAGCAGTCGGATCGTGCCCGAGCGAGGTCTCGCTCGAGTCTGACGCAGGATGCTCGGCGCGCAGCGACAGCGATGCGCGCGTGCGCTTGAGTAGCGTGACGGCTGGCGAGCGCCCGCGCTCGCCTCGAAAGACTCCATTGAACGCAGCCGGAGAGTGTCGTGACCGAATTCCTCAAGCGCACAAGCTACGACGATGCACCCCTGTCGAGCGCGAAACACCCCGACGCCACCCGGGCCGAGGGCTCGGCCACGCCGCGCCGCGACGACGAGGTGGTGAGCCGCACGGTGACGATCAATCGACCGCGCGAGGAGCTCTACCGCTTCTGGCGCGAGCTCAGCAATCTGCCGCGCTTCATGCAGAACATCGAGCGCATCGACCGGATCGATTCGCGGCGATCGCACTGGGTGGTGCTCGCGCCCGGGCACAAGACCGTCGAGTGGGACTCGACCATCACCGCGGACGTACCGGGCGAGCTGATCGCATGGTGCTCCACCGGGGATGCCAGCGTGCGCAACAGCGGCCGCGTGGAATTTCGCGACTCCCCGGTCGGCCGCGGTACCGAGGTCACGGCGACCATCGTCTACGATCCGCCCCTGGGGGCGCTCGGCAAGCTGGTGGCGAAGCTGTTCGCGCGCGAGCCGAAGATTCAGACCCGCCAGGATCTGCGCCGCTTCAAGCAGCTGATGGAGACCGGCGAGGTGGCGACGGCGCAGCCGCCCGAGGCCGCGCCTCGCGCCGCCTGAGGCGCCGATCAGCTCCACTTCAGACATCGAGGCAAGTTCCATGCGAGCACTCACCTGGCAAGGCCGACACGACGTTCGCGTCGAGACCGTTCCCGATCCGCAGATCGTCAATCCGCGCGATGCGATCGTGCGCGTGACCTCGACCGCGATCTGCGGCTCCGATCTGCACCTCTACGACCACTACATTCCGACCCTCAAGTCGGGCGATGTGCTCGGACACGAGTTCATGGGCGAAGTGGTCGAGGTGGGCCCGGCCAACAAGAAGCTCAAGGTGGGAGATCGCGTGGTCGTGCCGTTCGTCATCGCCTGCGGCAATTGCTTCTTCTGTCAGAAGCAGCTCTATTCCGCATGCGACAACTCGAATCCGGCCGAGACCGCGGACATGTCCGAGATGCTCTATGGATATGCGATGACCGGCGCCTTCGGCTACTCGCATCTCACCGGCGGCTATGCCGGAGGACAGGCCGAGTATGTGCGGGTGCCGTACTCGGACGTGGGTCCCATCGTCATCCCGCCCGGCGTCGACGACGACAAGGTGCTTTTTCTCTCCGACATCCTGCCCACCGGCTGGATGGCCGCGGAGAACTGCGACATCGAGCCGGGCGACACCGTGGCGGTGTGGGGTGCGGGACCCGTGGGGCTGCTGGCGATTCAAAGCGCGTTCGTGCTCGGGGCCGAGCGCGTCATCGCCATCGACCACTATCCGCACCGCCTCGAGCTCGCCAAGTCGCAGGGCGCGGAGGTGATCAATTTCGAGGAGGTGCGGGTTCGCGAGGCACTGGTGGAGATGACCGGAGGCATCGGCCCCGATGCTTGCATCGATGCGGTCGGCCTGGAGAGCCACGGCTTCACCCTCGATAACGTCGTCGATGAGATAAAGACCGCGGTCAAGCTCGGGACCGATCGCCCGCACGCTCTGCGCCAGGTCATCCTGGCCTGCCGCAAGGCGGGCCGAGTCTCCATTCCCGGGGTCTATGGCGGCATGGCGGACAAGTTCCCGATCGGGGCGCTCATGGAAAAAGGCCTGACCGTCAAGACCGGCCAGACTCACGTGCAGCGCTACTCGGAGAAGCTCCTCGCGATGATTCTCGAGGGCAAGCTCGAGCCGACCTTCCTCATCAGTCACCGGTTGCCGCTCGAGCGCGCGCCGACGGGCTACAAAATGTTCAAGGAGCAGCAGAACGACTGCACCAAGGTCGTGCTCAAGCCCGGGCTGAAGCAGGCGGCCTAGCGCGGCGCTCTCACTGTCGAGCGGGGGCCCGGGCGTCGGCCGACCCCAAAGCCTTCGGGCGAGCGGCCGCGTCGCGCGCCACGGCGACGCGGTAGACTACCCGCCGCTCATGAGCCCGACTTCCCCGCCGGACACCGCGCCTTCAACCACGGACCCGGACTCGACCGCCAGCGAAGCGCTGGCCCCCGACAAAAAGACCGAGCGGCTCAATACCAAGGCGGCCGGCATCATCGGCTTGGCGGTGATGTGCAGCCGCATCCTCGGCTTGGTGCGCGAGCAGGTGTGCGCTGCGCTGTTCGGCGGCGGCGGCATGATGGATGCTTTCACCGCGGCCTTCCGCATCCCCAATCTGCTGCGCGATCTGTTTGCCGAGGGTGCGCTCTCGACCGCCTTCGTCACCACCTTCTCGAAGACGATTGCGCGCGAGGGCGATGCGGCTGCCTGGCGGCTCGCCAACAAGGTCGCGACGCTCACGCTCCTCGTCCTCGGTGCGCTGTGCGTGCTCGGCATGGTGTTCAGCGCCCAGCTGGTCGCGCTGATTGCGCCCGGTTTCGACACCTCGAAAGCCGAGCTCACCGCGCTGCTCACGCGCATCATGTTTCCCTTCATCCTCCTCGTGTCGCTCGCCGCGCTGGTGATGGGGATGCTGAACGCGAAGAGCGTGTTCGGCCGACCGGCGATGGCCTCGAGCTTCTTCAACATCGGCTCGATCGTCGGCGGGGTGGGGCTCGGGTGGTTGATCGATCCCACCTTCGGCTGGAAGTCGCTCATCGGTCTTGCCATCGGCACGCTCATCGGCGGGGCGTTGCAGCTGCTCGTGCAGGTCCCGCCGCTCCTGGAGCTCGGCTATCGCTACCGGCCCGACTTTCGCTGGCGCGACGCAGGCGTGCACGCGATCCTCCGCTTGATGGGCCCTTCGGTGATCGCAGCGAGCACCACCCAGTTCAACGTGCTGGTGAACTCCATGTTCGCCTCCACCCTGGGGGACGGGGCGATCTTCTGGCTCGCGATCGCCTTTCGGCTCATGCAACTGCCGCTCGGGCTGTTCGGCGTGGCGCTCGGGACCGTGACGTTGCCGCTGCTCTCACGCCTGGTGGTCGCGGGTGAGATGCAGGTCTTTCGCGAGGAGCTGGCGCACGCCCTGCGTCTCATGTTCCTGCTCACGATCCCATCGACGATCGGCCTGATGATGCTGGCCGAGCCCATCATCTCGGTGCTGTACCAGCATGGGCGATTCAATGCGCTCGAGGCTGCGGAGGCGGCCGGTGCGCTGCGGTTCTATGCGATCGGACTTGCGGGCTATGCCTCCCTCAAGGTGCTCGTGAATGCCTTCTATGCGCTCGATCGGCGCAAGACGCCGATGCTGGTGAGCTTCCTCGCGGTCGGGTTGAATCTGCTCTTCAACTGGCTGTTCACGTTTCGCTGGGGGTGGGGGCATCGCGGCCTCGCCTTCTCGACGGGTCTGGTGGCGACCTGCAACTTCCTGCTGCTCTACGCGCTCATGCGCCATCACCTGCGAGGCCTTGAGTCAAAGCGTCTCTTCAAGACCTTGATCAAGGTGTCGCTCGCCGGGGCGGCGATGGCGGCGGTGTGCGCCTGGGCCATGCAAACCTGGCTCGCCGACTGGGCCAGCGCGCCCTCGATCGCCAAGACGGCGAGGCTCCTCATCACCATCGCCGGGGCGGGCGTCGTCTTTCTGGCGTGCGGCGCGGCGCTGCGCATCGCGGAGCTGCGCGAGCTTCTCGGGCACCTGCGCGAGCGCCTGTCACGGGCTCGCTGAGGCGCGAACCCGTGCAAGGGGCGGGGCGCTCCAGCAAAGTGCTGCTTTGCAATATACCCTCCGCCGCGCGCCCAGGGTCAGGGGCGCGCCCGACGCGCCCGCTTCTCCCACGTGACAACGCGCGCGCGGCCGACACCGGGAGGCGGAGCCGTGCGGGAACCTAGCAGCAGCGGCTTTACACAACTTTGCCTCCAACGCCGTTGCACCCACGCATACCCCCGGGGATGATCGATCTTCAAAGACATGGGGAACACAATGAACCACTTCTTCGCCGGCGCGCTGTTGTGCGCCGCGTCATGCTGGGCCAGCGCCGCCCAACCGGAGCCGGAGACCTTCATCATTCACAACGGCCGGAGCGGCCACGTCGCCACGGTCATGATCCCGGTGGGTGCGGTGTCGAACTTTTCCGCCAACGCGGCGGAGGCGCTGGTGGGCTCCGACCCGCAGGTCGAGTCCATGCGCCTCTCGGGCGACGTTCGCATCCAGGTCATCGGGCAGCGCCAGCCCATCACCATCACCGCCGACAACGTGCTGCTGGAGCTCACGGCCAATGAGAAGAGCACGCCGGCCCCGCTCGAGCTGCCGCACCCCGCGGGCACCTCGATCCGCTCGCGCTCGAGCGAGAGCGTGCACGGGCGGCGCGCTGCCCAGACGTTCCTCGGCAACGTGTCGTTCACGGTGGATACCGTGGCGGGCGCCATGCAGATCCGCGCCGACAACGTCGAGCACCGGACGGGAGCGGGTCCCGGGGTCTAGGGTGAGAAGCGATCCGCGCCCGGACGAGGGCGGATGCCTGTGCGGTGCCGTGCGCTATCGTGTGCGAGGCGAGCCTCGGTCATCCGCGCTCTGCCATTGCCGCAGCTGCCGGCGGGCGAGCGGCGCACCGACCGTCGCCTGGGTCACCTTCGCCCGCTCTGAGTTCGAGATCGTTGCCGGCGCTCCGGAGCGCTTCGAGTCATCGCCCGGCGTGCTGCGCCAGTTCTGCGGCCGCTGCGGCAGTCCGCTCACCTACGAGCTCGTGCGTGAGGATTCGATCGACGTCACCACCGCCTCGCTCGATGAGCCGAATCGCTTCGCGCCGAGCCGCGAAGTGTGGCTCTCCCATCGACTCGAATGGCAGCCGGTGCAGCCCGGCTTGGCGCACTTCGAGGGATCCTCCTAGCCGCTTCCATCAGCGGGCGGTGGCGAAGCCACCGCCCAAAGAGCTGCTAGCGCTGCGCTGCCATCAGCGTGATCGGCAGAGGGTCGCGGTTCCTCGCATTGTAGATCGCCGACAACGCGGGTCGATTGATCTTGGCCACGGCATCCCTGACCGTGGCGTGAACGCACTCGATCATTCTGCTGAGATCGGGCTGGAGGCGGCTGTCCGTGTCGACGGATTTGCAAACCTCGTCGGCGGCGCCGGCGATCCGGGCGTAGAGCACCGCCATCTGCTCAGGGCTCGATAGCTTGAGATCGGCAAACTTCACGACGGCCTGAGGCACGTCGCCCTTGTCGCCCGCGAGGCAAACCGCGCCGCAACTGAAGGCGAGCAGGGTGAGGGTCGCGGCCATGGCCAGATAGGTGGAGGCAATGACGGTCTTCATGAGAGTCTCCTAAGTGTTGAACGATTCGTTGCACGTTTCGGCCAGAAATTTCTGGCCGCTGTCTCGAGGAAGACAATGCCGTGGGGTGCGCCCGGAAGTCCTGAGGGCGGCCTGAAAGAGACCTAGGGATGAGCTAGGGATTGTCTGAATTCGTTCGCAGAGAGCCGGGGCGCAACCGCGCCCGCGGCCGATGCTGTGTAGAATCGCCCATCGCGGCGACACGCGACCTCTGCGAGGGGAGGACTCCAGCGGAGCGGCGAGTTACGATGCCAACGCTCGGTTCAGAAGGTCGTTCCTGGGTGCGGATCGCGGATCTGGCGGTCGACCCGTCGCTGGGCGAGATTTCCGTCGACGGCCGCACGATCAAGCTCGAGCCCCGGGCGATGCAGCTGCTCATGTGCCTCGCGGAGCGCGCCGGCCAGGTCGTCAGCGTCGATGAGATGCTCGATGTGGTCTGGAAAGATGTCGTCGTCAGTCAGGATTCGGTGTACGCGGCGGTGGCCGCTCTGCGTCGTGCGCTCGGCGACGATCCGAAAAACCCCAGGTACATCGTCAACGTCGTGCGTCGGGGCTATCGCCTCATTGCACCCGTCTCGGCATGGGACAGGCCGCCTGCGCATCCGAGCGGGGATGCCGCTGCAGCACCCCCCGGCAAACCGTCGATCGTGGTCATGCCGTTTCTCAACCTGAGCGATGATCCCGCGCAGAGGTATTTCAGCGACGGCATCACGGAGGACATCATCACCGAGCTGTCGCGCTGGCGACTGCTGGCGGTGCGTTCGCGCTCGGCTTCTTTTCGCTATCGAGACGCTCTGGTCGACATCAAGCAGATCGCCCGCGAGCTGGCCGTCCGCTTCGTCGTCGAAGGCAGCGTGCGGCGGATGGCTGAGCGCGTGCGCATCAATGTGCGGTTGGTCGACGCCGAGACCGGAAGCGACATCTGGGTCGAAAAATTCGATCACGGAATCGACGGCATCTTCGCGGCCCAGGACCGCGTCGTGCAGAAAATCGTCAGCACACTCGCCGGTCGGGTCGAGGTCTCGGCTGCCGACCGGGCGCAACGCCAGCCTCCAACGAGCCTGGCCGCGTACGAATGCGTGCTGAAGGGCAACGCGTTGTCCTGGGACGATCCGCTCGGTGCAGCCGAGGCCCTGCGGCTGTTCGAGAAGGCCATCGAGCTCGATCCGGGCTATGCCTACGCACACGCGCTGCTCGCCGTGATGGTTCGAAGGCAATGGCACAACGACCTGCACAGCCCGGACAGTGAGCTGGAGAAGGCGTATATGCACGCGAAACGGGCCGTCGAGCTCGATGACAGCGAGAGCACGTGTCAGGCAGTCCTCGGTCATGTGTGCCTGTCACAGCGGCGCCACGACCTGGCGGAGCAGTACATGCGGCGAGCCGTCGAGATCAATCCGAACAATCAATGGAACGCGGCTGATTTTGGATCCTGCCTGGTCTACACCGGCGAGCCCGAGGAAGCGCTGGCTTGGTTCTCGAAGGCCCGGGAGATAGACCCGTATTTCGATGTTCCCTGGTACTGGCGCGAGGCGGCTCTGGCCTGTATGAACCTGCGCCGCTACGCCGATGCGCTGTTCAGGCTCGGCCAGGCGCGCGGTCATCTGTACAGGAACGTCACGTTGACCGCCGCATGTCACGCTCGACTGGGCGATATGGAGCGTGCCCGGGCCGGCGTGCTCGACTGCCTGTCCATGAGGCCCGATTTCTCGATTGCGCAATTCATGAGGAAGGAGCCTTTCAAGATCGCGGCCCACGCCGAGGAGATTGCTTCTTCCCTGCGCCTTGCCGGGCTGCCCGAATGAGCGTCGGCGACGGCCCCATCGAGCCGGTCTGGGTGACCGAGGTCTTGTGTTTCTGGTTCAACGAACTGGGCGCGCCGCACTGGTTTGCGAAGAGCACGGACATCGACGCCCAGATCCGCGATCGGTTCCTCACGCTGCATCACGAACTGGCCGAGCGCTACGGGGGCCTCGTGGCGATGCCACGCACGCTGCTCGCCACCGTCATCGTTCTCGATCAATTCTCCCGTAATCTGTTTCGTGGCACGCCGCGGGCGTTCGCGAGCGATGCCATCGCGCGCCGTCTGTCCCGATGCGCGATCAGCCGGGGGTTCGATCTGTCGATGCAGGCGCAGGAGCGGCTGTTTCTCTACATGCCCTTCGAGCACAGCGAGAATCGCGAAGATCAGGCCCTGGCCGTCGAGCTGATCGCGCGATTAGGGGATGAGGCGTGGACCCGCGATGCGATCGCGCACCAGCAGATCATCGATCGCTTTGGCCGCTTTCCGCATCGCAACGCCATCCTCGGTCGGCATGCGACCCCTGACGAGGCGGCGCTGCTCGAGGAACCCGAGGCGCGCTGAGCCATCAGCGCCCGAGGCCCCGCCCGTCCGGCATCTCCGCGCCCGGTCAGCGCGCCGCTTCGCGGGGCCTGCGCCACGCGAGGAGGATGAGCCCGGCGCAGCCGAGCGCCGCGAGCGTTGCGAACCAGTCCCCGAAGCGCACATAGAGCGTGTTGCCGCCCGGCATGCGTGCTGCCGTCACGACGATGCCGTCGGGCGGCAGCGGGTGGCGGTAAGGATCGTCGGCGTAGGTCTCGCTCAGCACCCGACCGTTCGCATCGATCAGGGCCGACACGCCGGAATTCACGGCACGCACCAGGTCCGTGCGCACCGCCACCGAGGCGAACACGCTGAGCGCGAGGTGCTCCCACGGCTCGGCGTGCGCGCCGTACCAGGAGTCGACCGTGAGATTGACGAGCAGGTTGGGGTGCAGCCGCCCGACCCGGTGCACGTAGCCGGGCAGGATGTCCTCGTAGCAAATGAGGGGTCCCAACGACCAGCTCGGTCCGCGGGCGACCGAAAGCGGCAGCACCGCCGGGCCCGCACCCGGCGTGTAGCCCCCCACGCCCGCCGGCAGAATGTTGCGCAGCCAGGGGAACAGGCTCAACCCGGGAATGTATTCACCGAAGGCGAGGAGCTCGACCTTGTCATAGTGCCCGACGACCGCGC
>DATGIA010000003.1:0-16625 GCA_035307465.1 Steroidobacteraceae bacterium | reverse complement strand
TTCCCAGGATCGCGTTCCGCGCGAGTGCAGCCACGTCAACGGCCGAGCTCCGGCGCGGGGCCGGCGCCGCTCCCCTTGGCTCAAGTTTGCCGCCGGGCGGCCGACTTAGCCGGCATCGGGCGGCCGACTCTGCAAGCCCCCTCGAGAGAGTGCCAATTGACGAGCATCACAACGCCGGCGCCGTCCGAGGTCGCTTTCACATTCATCCGTTCACTGGCCGCCGAGCTGTCGGGCGGCAAGGTCGACCTGCCCTCCTTCCCCGAAGTGGCGGTGCGAGTGCGCCGCGTGCTCGCCGATCCCAAGTCCTCCGTCGAGCAGGTGGTGCGGGTGGTGGGCTCCGAGGCGGCGCTCGCCGCGCGGCTGCTGCGCATCGCCAACTCGGCCTCGATGAACCGCAGCGGCAAGCAGATCTCGGATTTGCGGACCGCGGTGAGCCGCATCGGCTACAACATGGTGCGCAGCGCCTCGATCTCCTTCGCCATGGCGCAGATACGAAACGGCAACAAGCTCAAGGGACTCGAGGGTCATCTCGAGTCACTGTGGCAGGCGAGCACGCGCGTCGCGGCGTTCGCCTTCGTGCTCGCGCGCGCCTCGACGCGCGTGAATCCGGACGAGGCGCTGCTCGCCGGCATGATGCACGGGATCGGCAAGCTCTACGTGCTCACCCGCGCCGCCTCCCATCCGGACCTGTTCGCCGATCAGAAACAGCTCGCGGACATCCTGGCGGAATGGCACCCGGCGATCGGCAAGGCCATTCTCGAGAGCTGGGATTTTCCCGAGTCGCTCGCGCAGGCCGTCGGTGATCAGCACGATCTCTCACGCCGGGAGCCCGCGGCGGCGGACCTCTCCGACGTGCTCGCCGTCTCGGTGGTGATGGCGCAGCACGCCTCGTGCTTCCCCGATCTCGTGGCCGCGCTCGAGGGCACCGAGGCGACGCGGCGGCTGCGGCTCGATGAGACGCGCATGCGCGCGCTCGTCATGGACTCGGCCTCCGAGATCAAGGCGCTCAGCCAGGCGCTCGGCGCTTAGGGCCTGTTAGCGTCCGCTCTCGGCGGCAATCGCGCGCGCGACGTAGCCCACGTTTGCGGGCGTGATGCCCGCGACGTTGATGCGGCTGTCGAGCATCATGTAGATGTGGTGCCGCTCGCGCAGCATCCGAACCGCCTCCGGCGAGACGCCGAGCATCGAGAACATTCCGCGCTGCGCGGCGATGAAGTCGAAGGTCGGGCCGGCGGTCGCCGCGCGCAGCTCCGAAGCGAGGAGCGTGCGCATGCCGGCGAGCCGCTGCTGCATGAGCGCGAGCTCCTCGAGCCAGGTGAGCCGCAGCGCGGGGTCTGCGAAGATGCGCGCGGCGATCGCCGCGCCATGATCGGGAGGCATCGAGTAGATGCTGCGGGCGATCTGCAGCACGTGGCTGTAGGCCGCCTCGGCGCGTGCGCTGTCCTCGGCCACCACGATGAGGGCGCCGAGCCGCTCACGATACAGCCCCATGTTCTTCGAGCTCGATACGGCGATGAGCGCCTCGGGCACGTGCTCGCTCACCCAGCGCACGCCCGCCGCATCGCTCTCGAGGTCGACGCCGAATCCCTGGTACGCGAGGTCGAGGAACGGCACCAGCCGGCGCCGCGACAGCAGCTCCGTGAGCGCCCGCCATTGATCGGACGACAGGTCCGCGCCGCACGGGTTGTGGCAGCTCGCGTGCACCAGCACGACGTCTCCCGCGCGTGCGCCCTCGAGCCGCTCGAGCATCGCCTCGAATCGCAGCTGGTGCGCGCTCGCCGCGTAGTAGGGATAACGCTCGAGCTTGAGCCCTGAGCTGCCGAGCAGAGGGATATGATTGGCCCAGGTGGGATCGCTCACGTGCACCGTCGCGGTAGGAGCGGCCGCACGAATCAGCTCGGCGCCCACCCGCAGCGCGCCACAGCCGCCCGGGGCTTGCACGGTGCGCACGCGCCCGGCGCGACGCGCGGGATGCGCGTTCCCGAGCACCAGCTCCTCGACGGCCTGGTTGTATTCCTCGCGACCCGGAGCGGCCACATACGACTTGGTGGTCTCGGACTCGAGGACGAGCTGCTCGGCGCGCCTCACGGCCTCGAGCACGGGCGTCGCGCCGCGCTCGTCGCGATACACACCAACGCCGAGATCGACTTTTTGCGAAAATGGGTCGGCTCGAAAGCTGGCCATCAACCCCAGAATGGCGTCGGGGCTCAAGCGGTCCAGAGTTTGCAACAAGATGGTCAGCCTCAGATAAAACAGCGGTGATTATAGTCGACGCCTTCGTGCGCATTTCGAAGTCCGCCCATCCGGGCCCGGGCGGCGTGCCACGCGGGCTCGCGTCGCTTGCGCTCGCCTGTGCGCTGCTCGCGGGCATGGCCGGCGCCGAGGAGCCGCCGGTGAGCCCGCCCGAGGCCGAGACCAATCCGGGTCCGTCGCCCAATGCGGCGCCCATCGTGCCGCCGGCCGCCGGCACGCCGAACGGCGGCGGGACGGCCACGACGGCAAGCGGGCCGCCACCGCCCCCGGCGCCCGCGCCGCCCCGCAGGGGACTGCTGCGTTTCCTCGATCCGGATACCGCACCCTTCATCCCGATTCCCGAGATCGACGTCGATCCGAACAGCGGCACGACACTCGGACTGATACCGACCTTTCTCGAGACCAACGACAAGGGCGAGATCCACAAGATCGTCTCACCGACCATCGATCACAACCCCTACTTCGGCGCGGGCCTCAGCCTCAGCATCTATTCCTTCCCTTCGGCGGACACGCAATGGTCGGTGCAAGGCGGCGCACAGCAGCTCGTGCAGCGGAGCTTCGACTACGAGTTCAAGTCCGGGCGGCTGCGCGACACGGCCCTGAGCTTCGATGCGAGCGTGGTCTACGATCGCAGCGGCACGCCGCGCTTCTACGGCATCGGCAACAACTCGCCCGTCTACGCCGAGACCAACTACACACTGCAGCAGAAATACCTGCAGACGCTCCTCGGCTACAACCTCACCCGCAGCTGGCAGCTGGCGTGGGTATTTCGCGCACGCGACGTCGACGTGCAGCCCGGCTCGCTCGTGCACATCGAATCGCTGTTCAGGCGGTTCGGCAACATTCTCGGGGTCGGTGTGAATCACGAGTCGCTCAACCGGCTCGAGATCATCTTCGACACGCGCGATGACCTCAGCGTGCCGACGCGAGGCGGTCAATACGTGATCTACGGCGGCGTCGCTGCACGCAACGGCCTCCTCGACTCGAATCTCTACAGCGCCACCGGAATCGATGCACGCCAGCTCTTTCCCCTGCGCCCGGGCAGCATCCTCGCGGCGCATGTCGCCCTGCGCTACATGCCGGGCGTGACCGGTGTGCCGTTCTGGAGCCTCTCCGAGATCGGCGGAGATCGCAGCATCATCGGCGAGGAGCAGCCGCTGCGCGGCTTCGGCGAGGGCCGCTTCTACGGGCGCAACTCCTTCGACTCGAACTTCGAGCTGCGCGAGCGGGTGCTCTCGCTCGATGCGCTGGCGACTCACATCAACCTCGAGGTCACCCCCTTCATCGATCTGGGCGAGGTGTTTCAGCATTCGCACGACTCGCCGGTGTCGCACCTGCACAAGGTCGGGGGTGTCGGCTTTCGCGGGGTCGCCGCACCGTTCGTGGTGGGGTTCGTCGACATCGGCTACGGCTCGGAAGGCGCGGCCGTGTTTACCGGCATCAGTTACCCGTTTTGAGACGTGGGTCACAGACGCTGTCGAGCACTCCCGCATCCCGCTCTGCGGGATGCCCGCAGCGGCCCGCAGGGACTGTGCGGCTCGGCGTCGTCTCGACACTCCCGTAGGACTGCGTCTCCATTCCAAGACAGTGGCTGGCTGACATCAGCGTCCGTTAGCGTGTACTCTCTTGACCTCAGCAAATAGGTGGAGACGACTCATGGCACTTTGGAACGAGAAACCCACGTCCGCACCGGCCGCTCGCCGCGAGCCGCTGACGCCGACCCCGGGCCAGCCGAGCCTGAGCCCGGCTCCCGCGCCCGAGAGGGCGCCGCAGGATCGCAGTGATGCGAGCCTCGCGGCCGTGCGCCGGCCCGCGCCGGCCCCGGCCCCTGCGCCGCATGCGCGAGCCGAGGGCGGCGAATCCGTGATTGCCGCCAACCTCTCGATCGAGGGCAAGATCGAAGGCTCGGGAAACGTGCGCATGGCCGGCCGCTTCAAGGGCGATGTGCGCATCGACGGTAACTTCAGCATCGACCCGGGTGCGCATCTCACCGGGCAGGTCCTCGCCGCCGTCGTCGTGGTGGGCGGTGAGTTGCAGGGGAATATCGAGAACGCAAAGCGGGTCGATGTTCTCGAGGGCGGCGTCATCGTCGGCGACGTCAAGGCCGGATCGATCACGGTCGCCGCGGGCTCGCGCATGCGCGGCCATGTGGAGTTTGGCTGGGACGAGGAAAAGACAGTCAAGCTGACGGGATCAGGCAACTAGGAGCGCCTCGATGAGCGCGCGTCCGGGCAGCCTCGGCGCAACCCGAGTCTGCCCGCATTGCAAGGCCACGGTTCTGCAAAGCGCGAGCGTCTGCCCGGGCTGCCAGCATCATCTGCGCTTCAATGCCGGAAACGCCGCCGAGCCGCAATCACGGGGCATCCCGGCGATGCGCATCGAGGGCTCGATCGCGCATGCGAACCGCGCCGAGGCCTGCGAGTACTGCGTCGTCATCTCGGTGAGCAACGAGCGCGGCGAGCGCATCACACGGCAGGTGGTCGGTGTCGGCGCGCTGCAGCCGGGCGAGCGGCACCACGTGAGCTTCTCGGTCGAGGTGATTCCGGCGGCGCGTCCCGTGCCGGTGGTGCCGCCGAAGCCCGCAGTCGCCCCGCCTCGCGCTCCGCTTTATCCGCCGAAACCCGCGCCGCCGAAACCGAAGTAGGCCGCGCCACCCCAGCCCGCGCCGCCGAAACCGATTTCCGCGGCGTGCGGCGAGGCGCTCCTCAGCGCAGGTGGCTTCCCTCGATATCGATGAAGCGCAAGAACTCCGCGCGCGTGCTCGCGTCGGCCCGGAACGTGCCGACCATGCGGCTCGTGATCATCGACACGCCCCGCTTGTGCACGCCGCGGGTCGTCATGCACTGATGCACCGCATCGACGACGACTCCCACACCCCGCGGCTTCAGCACTTCGTCGATGCACGCCGCGATCTGCGCGGTCAGCTTCTCCTGCACCTGGAAGCGGCGTGCAAAACCGTCGACCACGCGCGCGAGCTTGCTGATGCCGACCACGCGGTCGGTCGGCAGGTAGCCGACGTGCGCGCGGCCGATGATGGGCGCCATGTGATGCTCGCAGTGCGACTCGAAGGCGATGTCGCGCAGGACCACCATCTCATCGTAGCCCTCGACCTCCTCGAACGTGCGCCGCAGGTACTCGCTCGGATTGATCTCGTAGCCCGAGAACCAGTCGCGGTATGCATCGACGACCCGCTTCGGCGTGTCCTCGAGCCCCTCCCGGTCCGGATCATCGCCCGCCCACTCGAGGAGCGTGCGCACGGCTCCCTCGGCCGCCGCGCGCGTGACCGCAGGCCGGTCCCGCGTGAGCGGCCCGCGCCCCATGGCCGGCGCGCTGCTGCGTCGTTTCATCGCCGCTCTCCCGCCGAGGCGTGAGCATCGTAGACGACCTTGCCCTCGAACACCGTGAGCGCGCATCTGAGGTTCTTGAGATCGCGTCCCGGAATCGTGTACGGATCGCTTTCCCACACCGCGACGTCCGCGTCCTTGCCCACCTCGAGCGAGCCGATCTGCCGCTCGAGGAAGAGCTGCGGTGCTGCCCAGCGGGTATAGGAGCGCAGCGCCGCGTGGACATCGACTGCCTCGGCGGTGCCGAAGGGGTGCGCTCCGTAGGTGCCCTGGAGCGTCTCGCGCTCGAGCGAGGCCCACAGGCCGTAGCGCGCGGGGAGCGGTGTTACGAAGTTGTCCGAGCCGCCGGAGAAGCGGATCCCCCGCGACACCATCGTTCGCAGCGGCACCAGTCGGGGCGAGCGCTCGGGCCCGTAGTTGCCGGCGTAGGTGTCACCGATCCACCACATGAAGGGCGCCTGCAGCTCGGGGTAGCCCGCATCGTAGCGTTTTTGCAAAGTGGCCATGACCTCGAGCGCATGATCGGTCGGAATGTTGGCATGGATGATACTGTGCCGCAGCCCGGAGATCGGCTCTTCGGTGAGCGCCTGTGCATAGCTGTCCACCACCCAGTCGATGGCGCGATCCCCAACCGCGTGGGTTCCCACGTGCACCTTGGCGTGGTGGAACAGGCGCACCATCGCGCGATACACCTGCGGATCCTCGGCCGGATAGCCGCGGTTGCCCGTGTCGACTTCGCTGAAGTGACGGTTCCAGTCCGCATAGACCCAACCGGTGCGCGCTCCGCCGCTGCCGTCCATGTAGATCTTCGCCCCGCAGGACACGAGTCGCCCCTCGCCGAGCGAGGCGGGTGGGCGCGGGTGCTGCACGATCTCGGCGAGGGCGCTGCGCGCCGACTCGAGCGTCGAGCCGGCGTGCCACAGCACGCAGACGTGAGCCGCGAGCGCGCCCTGCCGCAGGAGCTCGGCATAGGCATCCCAGGTGGCGCGGTCGATGTCCGGGTCCTTGACGCCGGTCATGCCCTCGCGATGCATGAGCTCGATGCTCGCAAGGATCCCCGCACGGCGCTGCGCCGGGGTCGGCGGAGGGATCAGGTTCACCACCGCGTCCATCGCCGATTCCTTGAGCACGCCGCTCGGACGACCCGCGGCATCCCGGTCGATCGTCCCGGCCGGTGGATCTTTGCTGGCCGGCTCGATGTGTGCCTCGCGCAGAGCGAGCGTGTTGGCGACCCCGTAATGACCGGTGGTATGCAAGAGCCAGACGGGGTTGCGCGGCGAGGCCGCATCGAGATCGGCGGCCGTCACATAGCGATGCTCGGCGAGCTTGCCCTCGTCCCAGCCCTCGCCCTGCAGCCATTGACCGGGCTCGAGCTTCGCGACGCCCGCGCGCACCCGCGCCACCACCTCGCCCACCGTGTGCGCATCGCTCAGCGAGACGTGGTATAGCATCCCGACGCCGGCATCGGCGATGTGCGCGTGGCTGTCGATGAGACCGGGGGTCGCCGCACGACCCTCGAGGTCGATCCTGCGTGTCGTCGGCGTCGCGAGCTCGAGCATCTCGCGGTCGGTGCCGCGCGCGACGATGCGGCCGCGCGCGACCGCGATCGCCTGCACGGTCGAGTCATCTGCATCGAGGGTATGAATCGTGCCGTGATACAGGATGAGATCGGGCGCATCGAGCTGCGCGGCGCGCGTCGCCGAGCTCGCGCCTGGCGCCGCACTCAGGAGAGTGAGCGCGGCGAGGCACGCCGGCAAGCAGCGATTGACGGGGATCACGATCCGCGGGATCCTCGTTGATCGAACGTACAGGAACGAGTCGGGGGAAAGCTTCGTGACCTTCATGCTTCGCGCATCATCGATCGGCCTCGCGGTGTCGTATCTGCTGAGCTCCTCGGCGGGCGCCGCTCCCGCCTTGAGCGATGCCGATCGTGCCCTCGCACTCGACATCTTCAAGCAGCTGGTCGAGATCAACACCACCGATTCTAGCGGAAGTACCACGGTGGCGGCCCGGGCGATGGCCGAGAGGCTGAGCGCTGCCGGCTTCGCGCCGGCCGACCTCGCCGTGCTCGGCCCGAACGACCGCAAGGGCAACCTCGTGGCGCGCTATCGCGGCAAGCCCGGCTCGAGGCTCAAGCCCATCCTGCTCATCGGCCACCTGGATGTCGTCGAGGCGAAGCGCGAGGACTGGAGCACCGACCCCTTCAAGTTCACCGAGAAGGACGGCTACTACTACGGTCGCGGCACGCAGGACATGAAGGAAAGCGACGCCGTGCTGGTCACCGACTTCATCCGCCTGAAGAAAGCCGGTTACGTCCCCGACCGCGACATCATTCTCGCGCTCACGGCGGACGAGGAGGGCGGACACTCGAACGGGGTCGACTGGCTGCTGAAGAACCACCGTGATCTCGTCGACGCAGAGTACGTGATTAATCCCGACGCCGGCGGCGTCGTCACCGATCACGGCAAGGCGATCTCGGTCGAGTTCGAGGCCACCGAGAAGCTCTATGGCGACTACGACCTGCTCGCGACCAATCCGGGCGGACACAGCTCGCTGCCGCGGCCCGACAACGCCATCTATCACATCGCCGATGCGCTCGGCGCGCTGCAGAAATACCAGTTTCCCATCGAGCTCAACGCCGTGACCCGCGAGTACTTCACGGCGATGGCGAAGATCGAGCCGCCGGCCGTGGCGGCGGATCTGCGCGCGGTGCTCGCGAGCCCGCTCGATCAGGCGGCCGCGGCGCGCCTCTCGAAGGATCCGCGCTACAACTCGACGCTGCACACCACCTGCGTGCCGACGATGCTGAGCGGCGGCCATGCCTACAACGCGCTGCCCCAGCGCGCCGAGGCCAACGTCAATTGCCGCATCTTTCCCGGTCACTCGCAGGAGGAGATCCGGCTCGAGCTCGTCAAGGTCTTCAACGATCCCGCGATCACGGTGCGCTATCGAGCCGACAGCGGCGATCTGGCCGAGCACGGCTCGGACCGAGCCGCGATGAAGCCGCCCCCCACGCGGCCCGACGTCATGCAGGCCCTCACGAGCGTCGCCGGCGAATTCTGGCCGGGCGTGCCGGTCCTGCCGATCATGGAGACCGGCGCCTCGGACAGCATTTACACGATGATGGCGGGGATACCGAGCTACGGCATCAGCGGGGTCGCGCTCGATCGCGATGATGTGCGCGCACACGGCCGCGACGAGCGCCTGCCGGTGACCTCCTACACCACCGACGTCGAGTTCTATTACGACTTCCTCAAGAAGCTGACGACCCGCTGAGCCTGAACGCTGGGAACGCGATCAGCGGAACGCCTGGAACGCGATCAGCGGAGCTTGATGTCCGATCCGCGTTCGAAGAACCCGGTCAGTCCCGGCTGTCCCGCGTAGCCCAGGTAGGAGTCGATGCCGAACGCCTGCTCGAGACTCCTCAAGAGCGAGTAGTGATTGAAAGGGGTCGCGGCCACCTGGCCGGGGGCGATTCTCGGGGAGAGCAGCACGGTGCCGGTGCGATCGCCGCCGAAATCCTGGAAAACGAGCGTGTAGTTCTGCCAGTGCTCGGTCTGCGGAAACGGGCCGAGATTCGGTCCGGGCTGCTCGTTGCAGCACTTGGCGCCCGCGTAGTCGATGCGATAGGCATTGGCGCCGTCCGGCACGGCCTTGACATCTCCCTCGTCGAAAGTGATGACGAGGAGGCCGCCCTGACGGTACGCAGCCGAGGCGAGAATCCTCGGTACCCAGACCTTCAGAAAGGCATCGGCCGAGCGCAGGCCGCCGGGCTCGCCGTTCTTGCAGGGCGCATCGTGACCGTCGTGACACAGGTTCGGTGAGATGAAGACCAGGGCGGGAGTGCGCGCGGCCGATCCGAGGTCGTGCGCCAGCTCGTCGAGCCTCACCACATTCCTCGCGCAGCCCGGCCCATCGATGATCGAGTGAAAATAGACGAACGGGTTGTGTCGCGCGGCGTATTGATCGCCTTGCGGCACGCGTGCCGACGGGGCCTCGGCCGACTGCGTCGGATCGGGCGCGCCCACCGGCGGATGCCCGCAGCTGCGCGCCTCGCGCGCCGGATCGTTGCCCATGTCCTCCATGTAGGCCCGCCAGGCGAGGTGACGGGCGCCGAGCTGGCCGGCGATTGTCGGAATGCTCGCCGGATACACGCATCCGCGCCCGATCGCCTGGCCGTCGGGCGTCATCCCGGTGAGGCTGAAATCGGTGAAGGTCTCGCAGTCATCCCGCGTCTCCGGAGTGGCCGCCTGACCGCTGATCATCGCGATGTAGTTGTCGAGACTCGCGTGCCCGATGCCGTAGTACTCGCGCAGCAGCGCGCCGCGGCTCGGCAGCTCCTTCGACAGATAGGGGGCCGGTGAGTCCTCGCCGAAGGTCTCCTCGTACGGCTCGTTCTCGAGCACGATCACGAACACGTGAGAGAACCTCGGCGAGGTCGCGGGTGCGGCGGAGGCTTTCGCGACAGCGCCCGTGTCGTGCAGCGCGAGCAGCGCGAGCGCGCCCGCGAGGAGTGGGCGCGGTGCAGCCCCCTCCGATCGCATCGGAGCAGCGCTCATGCGCTCGCGCGCCACAGCTCGGGAAAGAGCGGGTGGTGCATGGGAGCACCCGCGGCCAGCTCCTGCGCGAGACCCGGAAACTCGGGCGAGGTCTTCCAGCGACGCGGCGCGTGGGTGATGTCGTCGCCGAGGAAGCGAACCGAAAAGACGCGGCGGCGGCGGTCGGCTCCGCGCGAGGAATGCAGCGTGAGCATGTGAAAGCAGACGGCATCGCCCGGCTCGAGCGCCCAGCCGAGGATCGGAAAGTCCTCACGGTGCGCTTCGATGTCCGGCAGATCGGCGAGACTGCCTTCGGGGAACCAGCGCGCCTGCGAGTCCATGAAGGAGCGCGGCATCAGCCACGGACCGCGATGCGAGCCTGCGATGAACTCGAGCGTCGATGCGCGGCTCACCGCATCGACGGGAATCCAGAAGCT
Organism: Steroidobacteraceae bacterium; assembly: GCA_035307465.1. Lineage (GTDB taxonomy): Bacteria > Pseudomonadota > Gammaproteobacteria > Steroidobacterales > Steroidobacteraceae > Bog-1198. Next base: position 6,053 of record DATGIA010000003.1, on the reverse strand, counting down.
CACGTTCTGCCTCCCCTCGATGTTGTAGTACGGCTGATCCTGATGCCAGGGCGTCGGCTGACGGGTGCCGGCCTCCTTGGTGAGCATGTGATCGTGATGGAGCCGCACCGAGCGGCTGCCCATGAGATGCCCCGCGGTCTCTGCGAGACGGGACTCGAAGATGAAGCGGCGATAGTGCGCATTGTCCTGCCAGTTGCAGAAGTCCTCGACGAAGCGCCCGGGGTCGCTCGCGCCGCTCGCGATCTTGGCGCGCGGGCTCAGGTGGGCGAGGTTCTCCTCGATGCCGGCCTCGAGGAGTGCGAGCTCACGCGCATCGATGAGCTTCGGCAGCAGCACCGCGCCGTCGCGCCGAAATTGCTCGATCAGTGCCGCATCGATCACGTCAGCGGGCTCCCGCCGGCGCATTCACGGCCGGCGCGCGGCCGTGCGGGGTGTCGCGCTCGATCACACTCAAGATCTCCTCGATCAACGCGGGGCCGCGGTAAGCGAAGCCCGTCCATACCTGAATGAGGTGTGCCCCGGCCGCGAGCATCGCGCGCGCATCCTCGCCGGTCACGATACCGCCGACCCCGATGAGAGGGAAGCTCGGGCCGAGCTCGGCGGCGAGCCGGGTGATCAGCGCGAGTGCGCGCGCGCGCAGCGGTGCGCCGCTCAATCCACCCTGCTCGAGCGCCGCGGGCGTGCCCGCGATGGCCGAGTGGTCCGCGCTCGTGTTGCCCGCGATGAGGCCGTCCACCCCGAGCGAGCGCACCGCGGATGCGAGCGCGATCACCTGCGCATCGTCGAGATCCGGTGCGATCTTCACGAGCAGCGGTACGCGGCGCTCATGCCGCCGCTCGAGCGTGGCGCGCTCGGCGAGCAGTGCACCGACGATGCGCTCGAGACCGGCCGGCTCCTGCAGCTCGCGAAGCCGCGCGGTGTTGGGCGATGACACGTTCACGGCCACGTAGTCGGCGTAGCGATACACCCGGGCGAGGCAGGTCACATAGTCCTCGGCCGCGCGCTCCAGGGGCGTGTCCGCGTTCTTGCCGATGCTCACGCCGCGCACGCCGGTGAAGCGACTGCGCTCGAGCCGGGAGACCAGGTGATCGACTCCGCGGTTGTTGAAGCCCATGCGATTGACGAGCGCCCTCTGTGCGGGAACGCGGAACAGGCGCGGGCGCGGATTGCCCGGCTGAGGTCGGGGTGTGACGGTGCCGAGCTCCACGTGGCTGAAGCCCAGGGCACCGAGCGCATCGAGATAGTCGCCGTTCTTGTCGAAGCCGGCGGCGAGCCCGAGCGGATGGGCGAATTTGAGGCCGAAACAGCTGCGGTTGAGCGCGCCCGCGGTGGCGCGCATCGGCAGGAGCGGGGCAATCAGCTTCAATGCCGCGAGCCCAAGATCGTGGGCGCGTTCCGCCTCGAGCCGTCGCAGCACCGGGAGCGATGCGTGGCTCAAGGCACCCGCGAGGGTCACGGCGTCGGCCCGAGGAGGCTCGAGCGCTCGATGTGCGCGGCCAGGGCGCGGCCGAGCGCAAGGTGCTGATCGGCATCGAGATGCGTGCCGTCGACGAGGCTCGGTCCGGTCACGCTCGAGGCATCGAAGAATGCACAGTCGAGCTCGACGGCGACGGCCTGGAAAGCGGCAGCGAGACCCTCGGACTTGCGTCCCGCGCCCGCGAACTTGGCCGCCATGCTCCCGCTCGGATTCACGATGCGGGGCGGAGCGACGACGAGCACGGGCGGCACGGGCATGCCGGGCTCGATCGGCGCCTGGCGGATCGCGCGCACGAGCGTCGCGATCCCTTGCGCCGAGTGGGCCGCGGTCAGCTCATGCACGGACTGAAAGTCATTGGTGCCGAGCATGAGGATGACGAGCGCGAGCGGCGAATGGATCTCGATACGCTGTGCAAGCCCCTCGAGTCCGTTGCGGCCCGGCTTGAACGGATCGTCCCACACGGTGCGCCGGCCGTTGAGGCAATCCTCGATGACGCGCACCGCCCTCTCGGGTGCGAGCGTGCGCTCGAGAACGCCCGGCCAGCGCGCCTCGAAGGCGAGGCGCCGGCGCGTCTGCGGAATGATGCCCCAGGAGGCGGAATCGGAGTAGACCAGGATGTGCTGCAAGAGACGGCCGCTCCCCGTGAGAGGCTTCGAGTTTACCTCACGGGTCGGCGCCGTCGGACGCATTGCGATCGAAGGCGCGAGCCAGCCGCGAACTCCGAAGCGCGCGGCCCACGGGCGAAAAAGAAATCTCCGTTCGGCGCAAGTACAACGCGACCGCCCGGTGAGGGTCGGTCACGCCGCGCAGCGGGCTGCGGCCCCAAGGCTCCTCAGGCGCGCCGGCGCTCGGCATCGCGCTCGACCCGCGGCGTGCGCGAGCGCGCATCATGAGCCTCGAGCGCGATCTTGAGGTAGCGCCCGGTATAGGAGCCCGGATCGCGGGCGATGTCCTCGGGCGTGCCTTCGGCAATGATGCGGCCGCCGCCGTCACCACCCTCCGGCCCAAGATCGACCACCCAGTCGGCGGTCTTGATCACATCGAGGCTGTGCTCGATGACGATCACCGTGTTGCCCTCATCGCGCAGCCGATGCAGCACGGCGAGGAGCTGAGCGATATCGGCGAAATGCAGGCCGGTCGTCGGCTCATCGAGAATGTAGAGCGTGCGGCCGGTCGCTCGCTTGGAGAGCTCCTTCGCGAGCTTCACGCGTTGCGCCTCGCCGCCCGAAAGCGTGGTCGCGCTCTGGCCGAGACGCACGTACGAGAGTCCCACGTCGAGCAGCGTCCTGAGCTTGGGAGCCACCGCGGGGACGGCCGAGAAGAAGGGCAGTGCCTCCTCGACGGTCATCTCGAGAACCTCGTGGATGTTCTTGCCCTTGAAGCGGATCTCGAGCGTCTCGCGGTTGTAGCGCTTGCCCTGGCATACATCGCAGGGCACGAAGACATCGGCCAGGAAGTGCATCTCGACCTTGATGACCCCATCGCCCTGGCAGGCCTCGCACCGCCCGCCTTTGACGTTGAAACTGAAACGCCCCGCCTCATAGCCGCGGGCCCGCGATTCGGGCACGGTCGCGAAGATCTCGCGGATCGGCGCGAACAGTCCGGTGTACGTCGCCGGGTTCGAGCGTGGCGTACGGCCGATGGGGCTTTGATCGATCTCGATCACCCGGTCGATGTGCTCGAGCCCCTCGATGCGGTCGAAGTGCGCCGACCCGGGCGCCGCGCGGTTGAGCTGAGTGGCCGCACCGCGCAGCAGCGTATCGTTCACCAAGGTGGATTTACCCGATCCGGAAACACCGGTGACGCACGTCATCAGACCGAGCGGGAAGGCCGCATTCACGTTCTTGAGGTTGTTGGCGGTCGCGCCGAGGACCCGCAGCATGCGCTTCGGATCGGGCGAGCGGCGCAGCGGCGGCAGCTCGATCCGTCGCCGCCCGCTCAGGAACTGACCGGTGATCGAATCGGGATTGGCCGCGACTTCCGCAGCGCTACCCTGCGCGACCACCCGGCCGCCGTGCACGCCGGCCCCGGGACCCAGGTCGACGACATGGTCGGCGTGCCGGATGGCCTCCTCGTCATGCTCGACGACGATCACCGTGTTGCCGAGGTCGCGCAAGCGCACCAGGGTATCGAGCAGGCGCTGGTTGTCGCGCTGATGCAATCCGATCGAGGGCTCATCGAGAATGTACATGACGCCGACCAGGCCCGAGCCGATCTGGCTCGCGAGCCGGATGCGCTGCGCCTCGCCGCCCGAGAGCGTGTCGGCGCTGCGATCGAGCGTGAGATAGCCCAGGCCGACGTTCGCGAGAAAGCCGAGCCGGTCGCCGATTTCCTTGACGATCTTCTGCGCGATCTCGCCGCGCCAGCCGGCGAGCGTCAGATGGGAAAAGAACTCGCGCGCCCGGTCGACGGAGAGCGCCGAGACCTCGGGAATGCTGTGCCCGGCCACGAACACATTGCGCGCCGCGCGATTCAAGCGCGTGCCGCCGCATTCCGGACAGGGCCGCGAGGAGCGAAATCGGGCGAGCTCCTCGCGCACCGTGACCGACTCGGTCTCCCGGTAGCGGCGCTCGAGATTCTTGACGATTCCCTCGAAGGCATGCCGCCGCTTGATCGTACCGCCCTTGCCGTCGAGGTACTTGAACTCGATCTGCTCGCCGTTGCTGCCGAACAGCACCAGGTCGCGGATCGGCGCCGGCAAGGTCTCGAACGGGGCCTCGATGTCGAACTTCGCATGGCGGGCGAGCGACTGGATCAGCTGAAAGTAGTAGGCATTGCGCCGGTCCCAGCCACGCACCGCGCCGCCGGCGAGCGAGAGGTGCGGGTTTGCGACGATCTTCTGGGGGTCGAAGAAGTCCTGCGTGCCGAGGCCATCACAGCTCGGGCATGCGCCGATCGGGTTGTTGAAGGAGAACAGCCGCGGCTCGAGCTCGCTCAGGGAATAGTTGCAGATCGGGCAGGCGAACTTGTTCGAGAAGATGAGCTCGGGGTGCTCGGGATCGTCCATGCGTGCGACGCGCGCCACGCCCGAGCCGATTCTGAGCGCGGTCTCAAAGGACTCGGCGAGCCGTTGCGCAAGATCGGGCCGCACGCGGAAGCGATCGACGATCGCCTCCACCGTGTGCTTGCGGCGCACATCGAGCTTCGGCGCCTCGTCGAGCTCGAGCACCCGCCCATCGATGCGCGCGCGCACGAACCCGCCCGCCTTGAGCTCCTCGAGGAGCTCGGCGTGCTCGCCCTTGCGCTCCGCGACCGCCGGCGCGAGCAGCATGAGCGCGGTGCCCTCGGGCTGCTGCAACACCGTATCGACCATCTGGCTCACCGTCTGGGCGGCCAGCTCGATGTGATGATCCGGGCAGCGAGGCGTGCCCGCTCGCGCATAGAGCAGGCGCAGGTAGTCATACACCTCGGTCACGGTGCCCACGGTCGAGCGCGGGTTGTGCGAGGTGGATTTCTGCTCGATGGAGATCGCCGGTGAGAGTCCCTCGATCGTGTCGATGTCCGGCTTCTCCATCATCGAGAGGAACTGGCGCGCATAGGTCGACAGCGACTCGACATAGCGGCGCTGCCCCTCCGCATAGATCGTGTCGAATGCGAGCGAGGACTTTCCCGAGCCCGAAAGCCCGGTGAACACGATCAGCCGATCGCGCGGCAGGTCGAGATCGATGTTCTTGAGGTTATGGGTGCGGGCACCCCGGATGCGGATACTTTGCATGCAACCAAGCACTATACGCGCGGCGTCAAGCCGGAGTCTTCCGGCGCCACGGCGCAGTCGATTAAAGGGCGGCCCCGTGCCCCGGCAGGGTCGCGGGGTGCCTGGGTGCCGTGCGCTGCGCGCCCGTTTCTGCTCGAGCCGCCGCGATTTACGGAACATGGGGGCGGGGGGCGGCGTGTACAATAGGCGGCCTCAACTTAGTCGGGAGTTCGCCATGGCGCGCGGAGTCAACAAGGTCATTCTGGTGGGCAATCTCGGGGCGGATCCGGAGACCCGGTCGATGCCGAGCGGGATGACGGTCACCAACATCCGCATTGCGACCAGCGAGTCCTGGAAGGACAAGGCCTCGGGCGCGCAGCAAGAGCGTACCGAATGGCACAACGTGGCCCTGTTCGGACGCCTGGGCGAGATCGCGGCGGAGTACCTGCGCAAGGGCTCGCAGGTGTTCGTCGAGGGGAAGCTGCGCACGCGCAAGTGGCAGGACAAGAGCGGCAACGATCGCTACACCACCGAGATCATCGCCGACAACATGCAGATGCTGGGCGGCCGCGCGGGCGGCGCCGGTGCGGGGAGCGGCGGGGCGGAGCGCGCTGCCTCGAGCGCGGCCGCGCGCGATGAGTTCGACCAGTCACCGGCACCGGCCGGAGGCAAAGAGGATTTCGACGACGACATCCCCTTCTAGCGGCTCGTGCGCCTGCATCCACCAGGCGCTCGACTCGCGTTTGACACCCCTCTCGCCGCCTTGTTACTTTCGGTGACGCCCGCCTGATGGGAGAGCGGGCGCGCGGAGCAGGGAAAAAAAAGCGGCCGAGCCTCGCCGCGGCGATGCTCACGATGACTGTTGGGGGGTGCACATGGCGG
>DATGIA010000002.1:0-4836 GCA_035307465.1 Steroidobacteraceae bacterium | reverse complement strand
TGGGCGGCCGCGTTCTGGGCGGTTCTACAAATGCTCGAGGCTCTTCTCTAGGAGCCGAGTCCAACCCATCGAGCACGGCGCCCTGCTCGAGCAACAGCGCGCGCAGAATGGAGCGATGGCAGCGGCGCTCATCGGCGCAGTAGCAGCCCACCGACAGATCGACGCTTCGCGAAAGCGCAGCGATGAGCGCGAGAACCTCGCGCGGACCAGGCTGCGCCATCTCACGCCGGTAGCGGCGGGTGAATCTTCGCCAGTCGCCCTCGGAGCGGGCCTTCAGAGCCAACGCGACGGCGTCCGCGCTCGGAGCCAGAATCGGCAGCCAGACATCGAAAAAATTCCGTTCGGCATACTGGCTTTTGGGCACCCCACGCGGCGGGCGCCGCACGGTGCCGAGTCTCAGTCCCTCGTGCGACGCGCGCGGGGAGCCGAGACGTACAACGCGGAGCGCCATGCGCCTATTATGACGGATGCGGAGGAAGGGATGTCATTGTGCTGGCTCGATGCGGGAACGATTCGCCGCGTGCTCGACATGCGGGGCTGTATCGAGGTCATCGAGCGGGTGATGCGCGCTCTCGCGCGCGGCGAGGCGCGCGTTCCCCTGCGCCAGATCCTGCCCGTGCAGCCCGGACTGCTCTTCGGCTGCATGCCCGGGGTGCTGAATGAGCCGGCGGTGTTCGGCGCCAAGCTGCTCGCGGTGCAGGCCGGCATGCAGCCCTCGCATCGGGGAATCGTCGTGCTGTTCGACACGCACTCGGGAGAGCCGGTGGCATTGCTCGATGCCACCGAGCTCACCGCGCTGCGTACCGCGGCTGCGAGTGCGGTGGCGACGCGCGTCCTCGCAGGCGAAGAAGCAGGCACGCTCGCAATCCTCGGTACCGGCGAGCAGGCGCGCCGCCACATCGAGGCACTCGCGATCGTGCGCGGGATCAGGGAAGTGCGACTCTGGGGCCGGCATCCCGCACGGGTCGCGGCACTCGCGGCCGAGCAATCGAGCCGCCTGGCTCTCAAGGTGATCGCCGTCCACAGCGCCCGTGAGGCGGTGCGCGGCGCCGATCTCGTCTGCACGACGACCGCCGCGCCGCTGCCCATTCTCGAGGGGGCCTGGCTCGAGCCGGGCACCCACGTGAACCTCGTCGGCGCGAGCACGGCGGCGGCCCGCGAGGCCGATGACGAGGTGGTGCGGCGCGCGCGCTTCTTTGTCGATGAGCGCTCGAGCGCTCTGCCTCAAGCCGGCGAGCTGCAGCACGCCATTGCCAGCGGTGCGGTCACGACCGATTGCATCCTGGGCGAGATCGGGGCGGTGCTCGAGGGGCTCGTCGCCGGCCGGACCCGGGCAAGCGACATTACCGTCTACAAGTCACTTGGTCTTGCGGCCCAGGATCTGGCCGCGGGCGCGGCCGCACATGCGCGAGCGCTCGCTCTCGGGGTGGGTGAGATGCTGCGCTGATCGGTCGGTGGCGGCGGCTAAACGTCGGTGGCCCGGCGTCCCGCACGTGTGCGCCGATTGCGCTCGCTGCGTGCGGTCACAGCCGCAGCGGCATCGTCCTGGCGACGCGGCGGTCCCCGCCGATCGTCATAATGCCGGTAACGGCAGCCGCAGCTGGCGGCATCACAGCCCTCGAGCGGCAGCCGCGGCGCCTCCGAGGCCAGGAAGCGCTTGTTCCGGCACGCCTGCGAGGCGGCGCAGCCCTCGCCTCGGGGCACGACCATGACGGCGTGCCATCGGCGACGCGCCCGCGTCTTTTGCTTGAGAGCTTTTGAGTCGGCATCCGCCGTGCTGTCGATCAACATGCGGGTCCTTTGCATGTGGCAGGGTCGAGGGACACCCTAGCTCGAACCCGCTGGGCAGCGGCGATGAATTTACATAACGAGACCACAAGCTTGCATAATTGCAGCGGAGCTCACAGGGATGGGCTCAGAACCGTACCCCGACCGTGATCGGGATGAACTTCAAAGGGGGCTGGCCATTACCCTGCAACACCCGCGTGAAGCGCCCCTCGATGAAGAATTTCGGGCCCCAGGGAGCGAGCGGCATCTCGATGCCCGCGCCCGCGTTCCATCCGAATTTGGTGATGCTGGAGTGATCGCGTGTCTCGCTCGCGTAGCCACAAAATCCGCTGTACGGATCGCAGAAGCCGCCGGAAGGGTAGGTGATGCTCTTGAAGTAGAAGTCCGTGTTGTAGGCACCGCCGCCGCCGAACAGGTACGGATTCACCCGGCCGCGGGCGCCCAGATTGAATTGCAGATCGAGCGTCGCATCCCACAGGTACAGATCACCGCGGGCGTAAGTCGCGCTGCTCGGCACGTTCTGCGCGAGGAAGGACTGCGTGACGTGATTTTCCGTGTAGTTGAAGTCGAAGCGAAGATCGAGCGGACTGGCCGGTGCGACGCTCACCAACAGGCCGCCGCCGACGGTGTAGCCCCCCTGCAGGATGTTCTGCGTGTTGTCGATCGGGTCGCTGTAGCCCACATCGATGAAGCCGTGCACCCGCGGCTCGGTCGGCGGCGGGGGACTGACGAGAATGTACTGCTGTCCCGGGTAGGGCTGCGGCGGCGATGCCGGATAGGATTGCGGGGGCTGCGCGGCCGCCGGCCGCACGCTTGCGAGGATTCCCACGGCCGCCAGTGCCGCGGCATGGGCCGTTAAGCGCACTCGAATGAACATGCTGTTTCCTCCTCGCTGCGTCTCTCCGGACCCGGTAACGCAGCGCCCGTTCCCCGGGTTGACGTCGCATGCTCTTGACGGTCCTCGTCGGTGAATTCCCACATTCCCCTCGTGCTCGACCCACCCCCCCGAGAGATCTGCATCATTCGCCTCTCGGCGATCGGCGACACGTGCCACGCGGTGCCGCTGGTTCATGCGCTGCAGCGTCGCTGGCCCGATGCACGCATCAGCTGGATCATCGGCAAGGCCGAATCGCGTCTCATCTCGCTACTCCCCGGCATCGAGCTGCTCGCGGTCGATAAGCGGCACTTCGGCGCCGAGCTTCGCCGGCTGCGCTCCGAGCTGGCCGATCGCAGCTTCGATGTGTTGCTGCATATGCACGTGAGCCTGCGCGCAAGCCTGCTGAGCACCCTGGTGCGCGCGCCCATCAAGCTCGGGTTCGATCGGCCGCGGGCGCGGGATTTTCAATGGTTGTTCACCAATCGAAAGATTGCGCCCCGCCCACGTGAGCATGTGCTCGACAGCTTCTGGGGCTTTGCCGAGGCACTCGGCATCCACGAGCGGCGACTCGAGTGGGGATTTGCGCTCCCTGCGGCTGCTCTCGAGTACGCGCGAGGCCTCATCCCGGATGCTCGGCCGACGCTGCTGATGAGCCCTTGCTCGAGCCATCCACTGCGCAACTGGCGAGCAGAGTATTACGCCCGGGTGTGTGAGCACGCGGCCCGCGTGTGGGGGATGCGCATTGTGCTGTGCGGTGGTCCCAGCAGCGCCGAGCGTGAGATGGGGGAGCGCATCGTCGCGCAGACGAGCGTGCCGCTCATCAATCAGATCGGCCGCGACACGTTGCCGCAGATGCTTGCGCTGCTCGGTGCGGCAACCTTGTTGATATCACCCGATTCGGGGCCGACGCACATGGCGACCGCCATGGGCACACCGGTCATCGGGCTGTACGCGCCGACCAACCCGGAGCGCAGCGGCCCCTACTTGAGCAGGCGCTGGTGCGTCGACCGCTTTGCCGAGGCAGCACAACGGTTCATGGGGCGGTCGCCCGAGGAGCTGCCGTGGTGGGTCAAGATCGAGAAGCCGGGCGTGATGGACCTGATCGAGGTGCCCGATGTCACCTCCCGCCTCGATGAGCTCATGCGCTCGAAGGCAACGCCTCCGTGAGCGGCTTGACGTCATCGAAATGGCGGTAGTCGATCGAGAGGGTGCCGTCCTCGCGTTCCTCGAGAATGTCGGCGAAGGAGTGATTCCACTTGATCGCGCTGCTCGAATAGTCGGCACGTGATTTCAGCACCTGTCCCGTCGTCTCGTCGGTGCCGGTCAGCGAGAGGATGAACGAGGTGGCGGCGGCGTTGAGTGACTGCTCGGTCTCCCCGTGCAGCGGACTCGAGGCGTCGATGACATGCATGAGCGTCCAAGTGAGCGCAAACACCGGATGCTGAGAGCGCACGAGCGTCAGATCGGTGATCTTGCGTAACTGGTAGCCTTCGCGGGTCACCTCATCGCGCAGCATGCGCAGCTGCGCCGAGGCATCCTGCACGACGTTCTGGCGGGCGTTCGCCGTGCGAAACACCAGAGTCGGGCGACCTTCGATCGGGCGGATGACCCCGACACGCGAGAACAGAAAGCGCGCCCGCGGGCGCGAGAAACGCGCGAACATGAGGCCCGTGATGAGCGCGAGCATCATGACTCCGACGAAGATCTCGATCATCGCGATGACATGACCGTAGGGCGTCTGGGGGTGCATGTCCCCGTAGCCGACGGTCGCGAGCGTCTCGACGCTGAAAAAGAAGGCGCCCCAGAAGCCCGGCGGATTCAGGTTCGCGATGCAGCCGGGCACCCGGTAGTACAGCCAGCCGAACAGGGTGTCGAAGATGAGAAAGAAGCCAATCAGGGTCGCGAACACCACAGGCCAGGTCACGGTCATGAAGAAATGGTAGAGATCCTGGAGCACGAGTCGCGTGAGTCCGCGGGTGATGAACTCGCGCTCGCCGAGCCGAATGCGCCGCACGCCCCGGTCAGGCGAGCGGCGCGAGGGTCGTGATGCGTGTGAGGCTGGGTGCTGGCTCATGCGGGCAGGCGCACAGTGTATACCGCGAGCCCGCAGCCTCGCCGCCCCTCATCCCTCGACGTCGACCTCCGGTCGGTCGTCGTCCGCGTTTTCCCGG
>DATGIA010000001.1:0-19440 GCA_035307465.1 Steroidobacteraceae bacterium | reverse complement strand
CCGAGCGCGGGAGAGCAGGACCGCGATGGCGCCGCAACCGAACATGCACTGTGGGGCGAGGCGCGCCGCCAGCTCATTGCCAAGGCGGCCGCTCTCTACGTGCAGCCCCGCTCCCTGCATGCCAATTATGATCTGCTGCGGACCCGATTGTTGGCGCAACCGGACCAGTTCATCACGGCGGTGCTGCGACAGGGTCAGCCCGAGACGGTGCAGGATGGCTCGATCGTCGGCACGTTGTGGGCAGCGGTGAGCGTGCGCGACGTGCAAAAGGCTCTCAACCAGATATCCCACGATGAGCGGGTCGAGTTCATCCGCAATCATGGTGACCCGCGCATCGCCGTCAGCATCCGTGTTTTCGATCCGAGCCAGAGCTTCGAGGACGGTGCGCAGCGCTCGGCGGTCGCCGAGAATATTCTCAAGGATCGCATCCGTTCATTCGGCTTTGAGATCGTCGACCGCGAACAGGCACGGCCGCCGGCCGATTTCTACGTCGACGGTGAGGTGCGCTTCAAGAAGCTCTCTGCGAGGCTTGCCGCATCGGGCCTGACCATCGAGAAATACGTGCTCACTTCCTGGACGGTGAAGGCGGTCGATGCAACGAGCGGAGAGGAGGTTTATCACAACACGAAAATTCCGCAACGCCAGAGCTGGGCTACGCAGGAATTGGCGCTTGCGGACATCGGCAATCTCATCGGCGGTGAGTTTTCGCCGACCTTCTTCTTGCAGTACTTCGACTTCCGGCCGATGCGAGTGCGATTGCGATTTACCGCTCTGCCGCCCGATCTGTCCTCGCGCGTGCTCGATGAGATCAACGGCAACTTGAATGTCCTGAGCGCAGTGCTGGTCCCTGCGAGTTCGGACGTGCTCTTCGATGCGCAGCTCTCGGCCAGCGATGAAGGCGCGGCGCATCTCGTGCTGCAGTCGATCGTGGCGCCCCTCAACGCGAAGATAGGGACCTCGTGCTTTTCGCTCGCGAGCGGCGACGGCCCGAATTACACGGTCGCCTTCGATGCGGTCTGCCGGACGGCCGATCGGATACGGCGCCTGCAGAAGGCGCCGCCGGAGCCCTTGGCCGGGCTCACGGCCGCGAGCATCTGAAGCGCGCCCCGCTCATCCATCGGATCGCTCGGCCTCGACGGTGCCTGATTGCCCGACAACGCGTTGTCCCGTGCGCTGACGGCGCAGCGCGGGGCCGCTGGTGAGTATCGAGGCCACCCTGCCTAGGAGAGCTTCGATGGGCAAAGAAGATCCTCGCCATCCCCAGCCCGATGATCTGCCTGAGCACGACCGCACGGGTGATGAGCCGAACCCCTCGGGCAACGCCCCGAGGGGCCAGGAGCGCGACCGGCCTCCGGGCAAGCCACCGCCCCGCAGCTGAGGGGCACCCGGCCGCCGCTTGCCCCCCGCGGGAGGAGCAGATTCAATTGGACAGGACCGGCATGAGCGCCTATACATCAGCCGGTCGCGAATGACGACAACGGTCGTCGGATTGTGTTCGACCGACGGGTTGCCATGTCCATAAGCCGGGTGAAGGCCCTTTTCTTCGATGTCTTCGGCACGCTCGTCGACTGGCGCACAGGGGTCGCGCGGGAGGCGCAGTCCATCCTCGGGCCGCTGGGTCATTCATTGGATCCGTTCGCCTTCGCCGATGCCTGGCGACAACAGTACGAGCCGGCCATGGAGGAGATCCGCTCGGGCCGCAGCCCGTACGTGAAACTCGATGTCATCCATCGGCGCATGCTGCACACCATCCTGCCGCACTTTGGTCTCGAGAAGCTCGGCGAACGTGTGCTCGAGCAGCTGACCCTCGCATGGCACCGTCTCGACGCATGGCACGATGTCGCACCGGGTCTCGAGCGATTGCGACATCGCTGCCTGATTGCGCCGGTGTCGAACGGCAACATTGCCCTCATGTCCGATCTGGCGAGGCGCAACCGGTTTTCGTGGGACGCCATTCTGGGCGCGGATCTGGCGCGCGATTTCAAGCCAAAGCCCATCGTCTACCTCGCGGCAGCCGATGCATTCAACTTGAGACCGGGGGATTGCATGATGTGCGCGGCGCACAGCAGCGATCTACGAGCGGCCGCCGCCACGGGCATGGCGACGGCGTTCATTCCAAGGCCCCGGGAGGCACCGACAGTGGGTGAAACGCAGCCCGGGGTGCCGGTCGATGTCGTCGCCCGGACGCTTGAGGAGCTCGCTTCGAGACTCGAGGTCTGAGTGTTGGATCGAAGTGGCGAGCTCGCCGGGATCAGCGGGCCTGCCTCGTCTTGATCCCACCGACGCAGGCTCAGCTGAAATCATCCGTGCAATAATTCGCCGTCACTTCAGGGGCGCGCCCCGATGACGCACGGAGAAAAGCTCGATGTCGATGTTGCACTCCCTGATCAGCCATCGATCGATGCGTCGCATGGCATGCCTCGGCTTGAGCGCGCTCATCATTTCCGGCTGCCATCGCAGCGCCGCGCCACCCACGGTCAAGCCGCCCGTCGAGCCGCAGGCGGCGGCGGTTGATGCCCAACGGCTTGCAGCGGCGCCGGCGGATGATTGGCTTTCCCAGGGTCGCGATACCAACGGTACGTTCTATTCCCCGCTCGGGGACATCAACGCCGGCAACGTTGCGCGACTCGGGTTTGCCTGGGATTACGACCTTAGGACGCATCGCGGTCAGGAATCGACCCCGCTGGTGATCGACGGGATCATGTATGCCTCGAGCAATTTCGGGCGCGTCTACGCGCTCGATGCCGCAAGCGGTCGCGAGCGCTGGACGTACGATCCGCAGATCGACGGAGCCTGGGCACGTTATCCGTGCTGTGATGCCGTGAATCGCGGGGTGGCGGCCTTCGAGGGTCGAGTGTACGTCGGTGCACTGGATGGCTGGCTGCACGCGCTCGATGCGCGCAGCGGCGCGCTCGTCTGGAAGGTCGACACACTCATCGCACGCGATGCACGCAGGCCCTATACCATCACGGGTGCGCCGTTGCTCGCCGGCGACCTCGTGGTCATCGGCAACGGCGGCGCGGATTTCGCGGGCGTGCGCGGCTACGTCTCGGCCTACGATCGTACCCGGGGCACGCTGCGCTGGCGCTTCTTCACCGTGCCGCGCAATCCCGCCGAGGGCGCACAAGATCAGCCTCATCTCGAAGCGGCGCTGAAGACCTGGGATGCGCGGCATCCCTGGGATCAGGGCGCAGGAGGCGGGACCGTGTGGGACGGCATGGCCTACGATCCGAAGCTCGATCTCGTGTACATCGGCACGGCCAACGCCGCGCCCTATAACATGCACCTGGGCGGACGCCGCGGGGGAGATGAGCTCTATGCAGCCTCGATCGTCGCGATTCACGCCGCGAATGGCTCTTTTGCCTGGGCTTATCAGACGACCCCGGGTGATCGTTGGGACTTCGACAGCACGCAGAAGCTGATACTCGCCGATGTCGATCTGGAGGGGGAGCGGCACCACGTGCTGATGCAGGCGGCCAAGAACGGCTTCTATTACGTGCTCGATGCGCAGACCGGCGCGCTCCTGTCGGCGCACAACTTCGCCTTCGTGAGCTGGGCCCGCGGCATCGACGCGAAGACGGGCAGACCGATCCTGGATCCGAGCTCGAGCTACGATCGCGGCCCGGCGCTCATCTTTCCCTCGGAGGCAGGCGCTCACAGCTGGGAGCCGATGGCGTTCGATCCAACACGGGCGGTGACCTACATCCCGGTGATCGAGGCGGGCAACGTCATTCTCGAGACGAGCAAGCGCCGCGCAGGACTGGTCGAGGGACAATTCACCACGCCCGCAATCCCGCTCGAGCTCTATGACCCAAAAGAGATGCGCTCGCTTTACGGTCAGGTGCCGGCGCTGCAGGAGCTTGCGCGAGGGATGAAGACCAAGACCGAATCGCGCGGCTTTCTGCGCGCCTGGAGCGTGCCGGAGCATCGGGTTCTATGGGAAGTGCCCGCGGTCGCGAGCCTGGGGGTGATCGGCGGTGTGTTGGCAACCGGCGGCGGGCTGGTATTCCAGGGCGATCCCAACGGCTATCTCAACGCCTATGCGGCCGATACGGGCGAGCGGAAGGTGGCCCTCAATCTGGGCACCTCAATGCTGGCGGCCCCGATCACTTATCGCGTGAACGGCGTGCAGTACATTGCCGTCGTCGCGGGCTACGGCGGCGGCGGTGTGATCCAAGGCGCGCCGCTCGATCCCGCCACGGCGGCTTACCGCTACGGAAACGAGGGGCGCATCATTGCGATGAAACTCGACGGGGCCGTCCCAGCGCTGCCGCCGCTGCGCACCGACGCGCCTCTTGCGGAGCTGCCCGCGCGGCCGACCGATTCACGTCAGATCGGGCAGGGCGAGGTTCTCTACAATCGCTTCTGCTCGCGCTGTCATGTCTTCGGGCGCGGCAACCTGCCGGACCTGCGCCGGCTCGACCCCGGGACCCACGCCCTGTTCGAGGCGATCGTGCTTCAGGGTCTGTATGCGCCCAAAGGCATGGGGCGATTCGATGATGTGCTTTCGCCCGCAGATGCCGCCGCCGTGCATGCTTACCTTATCGATCAGGCGTGGCAACTGAAGGCCGCACCGAGCGCAGCCAGCCGCTGAGTCAGAGTTTGCGTTTGGGCGCCCGAGAGGCAGAAGTGACCCCGGCCGTGCACATCGTGTAGGCTCCGACGAGCTGAACGTGCGTCAAACAAAGAGGAATGACATGGGAGCTCAAATCTCAGGTAAAGCAATGTGTGCGGCCCTCCTCGGAGGGATGCTGTGCGCGGGGGCTTTCGCGCAGCCCGGCGCCTCGAAACCCGGCGCCCCGGCCTCGAGTGCCGCGAGAGCTTCCGCGACCGCGAATGCGTCCACGACGCTCCTTTATGACGCACATGTCTTCACCGGCGATCCCGAGCATCCGTACGCGGATGCAGTGGCGATACGCGGCGATCGCATTCTTGCGGTCGGGGCATTGCCGGAGGTGGAGCGCAGCGCCGGGGCTGGCGTCCGGCGCGTCGATCTCAAGGGGCGCTTTCTCATGCCCGGGATGATCGATGCGCATGCGCATCCGCTCGATGGAGGCCTCTCGCTCCTCGAGGCGAACTATCCGGACATGCGTGATTCGGTGCCCGACCTCGCGCGCTTCGTCGCGCAGCAGGCCGCGGGCAAGCACAGCATGCGTGGAGACGTCCTCATCATCAATGGGCTCGACCTCGGCTTCTGGACGCACATCGCCGAGCTCAATGCGGCTTTCAGCCAGGGCGATTATGCGCACCAGCCGCTCGTGCTTTACGGCTCCGACGGCCACACGGCCTGGGGCAACCGGGCGCTGCTCGAGCGCGCCGGCATCACCGCGGCGTACCTGCGTGGCCTTTCGGCCGACGAGCGCCGCTACTACGGCGCCGATGCGCAGCTGAACCCGAACGGCTTCGTCGTCGACAAGGGGCACGAGAAGCTGGACGCGAGCGTCCCGCAGCCCTCGCGCGAGCGATGGATCGAAGCCGGACATGCCGCTCTTCATTACATGCACCAGTACGGGATCACGGGCTGGCTCGACGCCGCACCCAGCAACTTCATGGGCCTCGATCCGGCTCGGGCCGATGACGCCGGAGTGCTGCCCGTATATCAGGCGCTTGCACGCACGGGCGAGCTGAGCGCGCACGTGGTCGCCTATCCCGTCGTCAAGCCGGATGCGGGCGTGGGGCAGATCGATGTGGTGCAGTCGCTCAAGCAGCACTTCGAGGTGGCGCCCAACTTCATCATTCCCGGCCTCAAGGTGTTCGCCGACGGTGTCGTGGAAGTGCCCTCGCACACCGCGGCGCTCACAAAACCTTATCGTGATACCGGGCGCATGACGCCGCTGTTCTTCGAGCCGAAAAACATGAACGCGCTGGTGACCGAGGCGGATCGCCGCGGCCTCATCGTGCACGTGCACGCAATCGGTGATCTGGCCGTCAAGGCGGCCCTCGATGCGTTCGCCGCCGCGCGCACGGCGAATCCATCGGGCACGTTGCCGCACACGATCACTCATGTGCAGTTCGCCGATCCGGAGGACGTGCCGCGCTTCGGTGAGCTGCATGTCTTCGCAGCCTTGCAGCTGCTCTGGGCGATCGCCGATCCGAGCACCAACGAGCAGGTGAAGCCTTACATCGATCCGGCGATCTGGCGCACGATGTATCCGGCGCGCTCGATCCTCGAGAGCGGCGGCGTGATTGCGGGGGCGAGCGACTGGCCGGTGAGCACCGCCAATCCGTTTCTCGCCATCTATCAGGCCGAGACGCGCAGCGGCCCCCAAGGGGTGCTGCTGGCGAGCGAGCGCATGCCCCGGGAGGCGATGCTGTTTGCCTATACGCGCGAATCGGCGCGCGTGCTCAATCAGCTCGATCGCATCGGCACGCTCGCCGCGGGCAAGCTCGCGGACCTGGCGCTTCTCGATCGCGACGTACTCACCGTGCCGGCCCGGGAGCTGCGCGATGTGAAGGTGATCTGGACGATGTTCGGCGGCAAAGTGGTGTACGGCACGGGGCCCTGACCGGGCCGCCCGCAGGCGCAAACCCCGCGACGTGAGGCGGGACGTTCAAGGAGAGGAGCCCTCGCGTCATGTCGCGCCGGGGCGGTTGGATCTTGGCTCGGCCCGAGGTTGCTCGGGGAGTCGTGATGTTTGCGCCACAGTCGAGGGAGGCTCCGATGGGCGGCTCGAGAGGGAAGCGGGTGAGTCGTGCATCGCTGCTGGCGCTTCTCGTGGCCGCAGGGGCGCTTGCGCAGGAACGCATCCCGGCCGAGATCGAAGGGTGGCGAGACTGGGCGCTGCACGGGGAGGAGTTTCGCCGCTGCCCCTTCCTCGGTAACACCTCGGGCACCAGCCGCGCCGAACACATCTGCGCCTGGCCGGGCCGTCTCGAGCTCACGGTGAGCGAGGAGGGCGCCCGCTTCACCGAGTCCTGGGTGAGCCATGCACCGGGCTGGATTCCGCTGCCCGGCGACGCCGAGCACTGGCCGCAGGAGGTGACGCTGAACGGTGCACCAGCGGCGGTCGTGAATTGCGCCGGCGTGCCGTGCGTCCATGTGGGCGAGGGCTCGCTGAGCTTTGCCGGACGCTTTGCCTGGAGTCGGCGGCCCGAGACCCTCGGGGTCCCGCCGGCGGTCGGCCTCGTCGCGCTCACGCTCAACGGCCGTCCTGTCGACCTCATCGAGCGCACCGAGAGTGCGGTGTGGCTCGGCAAGCAGCGCAGCGCCGATGTCGCGCAGCATCTCGCGGTTCAGGTGTATCGACGCCTGAGCGATGGCATTCCCGTCGTCCTCGAGACGCGCCTTGCGCTCGAGGTGGCGGGCGCAGTGCGCGAGGAGACGCTGCCCGGCGTGCTGCCGGAAGGCTTCGTGCCGATGACGCTCGAGAGCGCGTTGCCGGTGCGTCTTGATCCGGACGGGCAGCTGCACGTGCAGGTGCGTGCGGGCAGCTACATCGTGTCGATCGGCGCGCGGGCCGTGGGCGACGTGGGCACGCTGGCCGTTCCGGCGCGGCCCGCGCCTTGGCCCCGGCAGGAGATCTGGAGCTACGTCGCGGATGCGCGGCTGCGCGTGGCCGCGCTCGAGGGCGCCGATCCCATCGATCCCGCCCAGGCCAACGTGCCCGAGGAGTGGCGCGCGGATCCGAGCTATCGAGTGCTCGCCGAACATCCCGTGCGCCTGGTCGAGCGCGCGCGCGGTGCTTCGGCGCTGGAGACCAATCATCTGCGGCTCGAGCGCACGCTGTACCTCGACTTCTCGCACGCGGGATACACGGCCGTCGATGACATCTCGGGCACGATGCGCACCGGCTGGCGCCTTGACATGCAGGCGCCCTATCGGCTGCTGCATGCAAGCAGCGGTCCGGAGGCGCTGCTCATCACCGAAACGCCCGGCGCGCGCACCGGTCTCGAGGTGCGCGCCCCGGAGCTCGCGCTACAAACCATCGCGCGTCTCGGCGCGACGCGCGGCGAGATGCCCGCAACCGGCTGGCTGTCGCGGTTCGATGAGGTGCATGGGACGCTCAATTTGCCGCCTGGACACCGCCTGCTTGCGGCGTGGGGCGCGGATCGAGCGCCGCAGGCGTGGCTCGAGCGCTGGCGGCTGCTCGATGTGTTCCTGCTGCTGCTCACGAGCGTGGTGGCGCTGCGGCTGTTCGGCTGGCCCTATGGCCTCATCACCTTCACTACCATCGCGCTCACGCATCAGGATGAGCACGCCCTCACCTGGCTGATCCTGCTCGCGCTTCTGCTTGCAGCGCTTACCCGCGCCGTGCCGTCGGGGCGGGGCCAGTCGGCGCTCAAGGTGCTCAAGTGCGCCCTGCTGGTCGTGCTCTTGTTCACCGCCGTGCCGTTCGCACTCAAGCAGCTGCGTCTCGCACTCTATCCCCAGCTCGCGCACATCGGTGCGTGGGCGCCCGAGCTGCAGCCGGCCCCCATGGGGCTCTCCGCGAAGATGGCTTCGCCGCTCACGGACACGGACGTGCCCTCTCCCGAATTACCGAGCGCCCCGCCACCACCCGCCGCTGCGCCCGAGCCGCAGTCGACGATGCGCCCGCCGCGGCCTCTGCACAAAGAATCCGGGGTGGCGAACCCTTACGGGCTGAGCGAGGTCATGGTCACAGCCGCACGCCGCACGCGCGAGGAGGCCGCCGAGCCGGGCGAGGAGCGCTATGCCCCGGGCACCGTGCTGCAAGCCGGGCCCGGTGTGCCGCACTGGCGCTACCTGGCGTACGAGTTCGGCTGGAGCGGTCCGGTCGAGAGCACGCAGACCGTGCACTTCTGGATAGTGCGCCCCTTCGCGCTGAGCACATGGCGCGTGCTCGACGTGGTGCTGCTCGCGCTCCTCCTCGTGCGCCTCGGCCGGGGCGCGGGCACCCCGGGGCTCGCGCTCCCCGGCCGCTGGTGGGCGCGCGGCTCCGCCGCCGCGCTCCTGATGCTTTTGGGCGCCGCCGGCGTGCTCACGAGCACGCCGAGCCGCGCGCACGACACGCCTGCGCCGGAGATTCTCGCGGAGCTCAAATCACGCCTCACCGCGCCGCCGCCGTGCGCTCCGCAGTGCGCCGATGCGATGCGCGCTGTGGTGACGGCCTCGACGGGGCGGCTCGAGGTCGAGCTCGACATGTCGGCGCTCGCCGCCGTGGCGGTGCCGCTGCCCGTGGTCGCGGGCTTCGAGCCGGATGCGGTGAGCCTCGATGGCAAGCCGGTGCAAGGGGTGTATCGCGATGAGCAGTCGCGGCGTTGGATCGCGCTCGAGCCCGGCGCGCATCGGCTGCGCATGGCCGGGGTCATGCCGGGAGCAGATGCGGTCGAGGTGCTCTTTCCCTGGATACCGCACGCGATCCAAGTGCAGGGCAGCGGCTGGGATAGCGCAGGGGCGCATGAGGGACGGCTGCTCGGCAACACGCTCTCGCTGGTGCGCCGGCGCGGCGCCGGGGTGCAGGAGGGCGCCTCGAAGCAGGCGCCGGCGCAGTTCGCGCCCTTCGTGCGTGTCTCGCGCACGCTGCATCTCGGGCTCGACTGGAGCGTCGAGACCACGGTCGAGCGGCTCGCGCCCGAGCACGGCGGATTCACCGTGCCCATCGGGCTGCTGCCCGGCGAGCGGGTGCTCACTGCCGGCGTGACGACCGCCGGCGACAACCGGGTGATCGCGACCTTTGATTCCGAGGCGCACGAATTTCACTGGAGCTCGGCCCTGCCGCAGAGCGCAGCGCTCACGCTCACGGCACCGCGCGATGCGCCGCAGAGCGAGGTGTGGCGCTTCGCGGTGAGTCCGCTCTGGCACGTCGAGTTCGCGGGTCTGCCGGTCGTATTGCCCGAGGATCCGCACCCCCGCCGCTGGGTGTTCGAGTATCACCCGCGCCCGGGCGAGTCGCTCTCGCTCAAGGTCTCGCGCCCGCCCGCCGCTGCGGGCAGCACGCTCGCGATCGATCAGGTCACGCTGCTCGAGCAGGTGGGTCGGCGCGGCGGCGTCGGCAGCCTGCACTTGAGCTATCGCAGCACGCAGGGCGGGCGCCACGCGCTCGCGCTGCCCGAGGGGGTACGCGTCACCGGCCTGAGCGCCGACGGGCGCGCCATCCCGATCCGCATGGAGAAGAACGAGCTGCCGCTCGCGCTCGTGCCCGGTGCTCACCGCATCGACATCACCTGGGAATCGAGCGAGGGTGCTCGCCTGATCGCGCGCGCTCCGCGCATCGATCTCGAGGCTGCGAGCAGCAACGTCGATGTGGGCATCCTGCTGCCCGACTCGCGCTGGGTGCTGCTCGCGGGCGGCGCCGGGGTGGGGCCGGTCATCCTGTACTGGGGAGAGCTCGCGATCTTCATCGCCATCGCGATCGTGCTCGGACGCGCGCGGGGGACGCCGCTCGGCGTGCGCGACTGGCTGCTGCTCGGTCTCGGCTTGAGCACCTTCTCCTGGAGCGTGCTGCTGCTCTTTGCGTTATGGATGTTCGCGCTGCGCTGGCGCGAGAGCGCGCGCCTCGAGATGCTCGATGCGAGTCGCTTTCAAGCGCTGCAGCTCGCCCTGTTCACGCTCTCGATCGTCGCGCTGGTCGCGCTCGTCGCTGCGATTCCGTATGGCCTGCTCGCGAATCCGGACATGCGCATCGCGGGCGCGTCCCCGTTCGATCAATCGCTGCACTGGTTCTACGATCGCGAGGAGACACTGCTCCCGAGGCCCTGGGTGCTCTCACTGCCGCTCGGGTGGTACAAGGCCGCGATGCTGCTCTGGGCGTTGTGGCTCGCGTTCGCGCTCTCGCGCTGGCTGCCTCGAGCGTGGCGCTCGCTCGGTGCGGGCGGCTACTGGCGGGGGCGGCCGGCACCGCCGCCGGGAGCGAGCACCTCCGCGCCGTCCTCGGAGTCAGCGCCGGGCGCGGCCGCGCCGCTCTCGAGCGAGCCCTGAGCGGGCGCGCCGGCGGGCGCGGCGCGCGGTCCTCGCGGGCGCGGGCGCCGGACAAGCGGCTTCGGCCGGTGCCGGCGGATCCGGCCAAGCCGGCGCTCTCGGCTGACGGGGGAGCTCGTCCAAGGCCGTGGTTTTTAAGCAACGAGACGGTCCGAACTTTGTAAAATGGGCCTCGTCTGCTGTAGCATTCTCCCTCCAAGAACGCTGCGGCCCGGCCGCAAAATCGAACGCGAGAAGGGAAGGGAAAGCACATGAAGACTGCAACCGGCCATGCCGGCGGCGTGGCATTGATCGCGATTTTGAGCATGACGGGCCCCGGCGAGGCATGGGCGGCCGAGGAGACCGCTCAGTCGGACACGCTGCAGGAGATCGTCGTCACGGCGCAGAAGCGCGAGTCCACCGTCGAGACCACGCCGATCGCCATCACCGCGGTGACAGGCGCGGACATCGAGGCGAAGGGCCTCACGAACATCGAAGGGATCGTGCAGTCGGTGCCGGGCGTGTCGATGCGCACCAGCGGCCCCGGCCAAACCGAGCTCGAGCTGCGCGGCCTGAGCTCTTCCGGCGGCAACTCCTCGGTCGTCGGCTTCTACCTGGATGATGTGCTGCTCTCCGCCCCGGCATCCGCGCAGAACGGCAAGGTGGTGATCGATCCGAGTCTGTATGACCTGAATCGAATCGAGGTGCTGCGCGGACCGCAAGGAACACTGTACGGCTCAGGTTCGATGGGCGGCACCATCAAGCTCGTGCCGAATGCGCCGGATCCCAAAGCCTTCGACATGTCGTTCGAGGCGGGCCTCGGCGGCACGGATGGCGGCAACAGCCTCAATCATATTACGAGCGCCATGGTGAACCTGCCGCTTGCGGACAAGGCGGCGCTGCGCCTCGTCGGCACCATCGAGCACGACAGCGGCTACGTTGATCGCGTCGTGATCGCCAACGGCGATTTCCCCGAGCCGGTCAATTCGACCACGCGGGGCAACGTGCTCGCCGCGCCGGTGGCGGCCGATTATCGCGACGTCAACGATCAGAACAAGCGCACCGTGCGCGCCTCGCTTCTGGTGCAGCTCACCGACCGATTGTCGGTCGAGCCTTCCTTCATGTACCAAGAGATCACAGCGGATGGCCTGGGCCTCATCGACAGTCAGCCCGGTACGTTCGCGAACTATCAGCCGTTCAACGATCCCGAGCCGTACCTCGATCGGATCGACATTGGCAGCCTCAACGTCAAGTACCATTTCGACTTCGCCGACTTCACCGCCGTGGGCTCCTATTGGTCGCGCGACGAGAATCTGCGCCAGGCGGGTGACGAGGAGATCGCCGAGGTCATCGGAGCCCCGATTTACGCGGTGGGGCAGAACCGCCCCACGTCGCTCGAGGATGACAGCTCCCGGCAGTACAGCGGCGAGGCACGGCTCACCTCGAATGGGGACGGTCCTTTCAAGTGGCTCCTCGGCTACTTCTATCAGGACTTCGAGTCTGACTGGAACCTGTTCGTTTACACGCCGGATCAGCAGCTCGGCGTGATCACGGACGGGTTCACGCAGTATCAGCCCACCAAGATCCTGCAGAACTCGGTGTTCGGCGAGCTTTCCTACACCTGGTCCGATCTGACGGCCACGGTCGGTGCGCGACGCTACTACTACGACGGGAGTGTCAATACCGCGGTGTCCGGCTGGCTGAGCTCCTCGGGGACCAACGCCTTTAACTACTATTCGACGTTCGAGCGCGATCAGGGCGTGACGCCGAAGCTCAACATCTCCTACCAGATGAACAAGGACCTCCTCGTCTATGGCAACGTGGCTCAGGGCTTCCGCCCGGGCGGCGGCAACCAGCCGATCCCGACCACGGGAGCTCTGGGCACCCAGTGCCTTGCGAATCTCGAGGCGATTGGGCTGACCGGTGCGCCGCTCGGATTCAAGCCGGACAAGGTCTGGAGCTACGAGGTCGGCGAGAAGTACCGCGAGGGTGAGGGGCGCTTCACGGTGAATACCGCGGGCTACTTCGAGAACTGGCAGCACATCCAGCAGAACATCCCGCTCGCCTGCGGGTTCCCCTTCACCAGCAACGCGGGCGATGCGCATATCTATGGCGCCGAGCTCGAGGTGAATTTCGTGCTGCTGCCCGGCCTCGTGGCCTCCGCCAACGGCAGTTTCTCGCACGCGCGCTATATCGCAAACGCCGTGCCCCTGACCAGCATCGATGAGCGCGTGCAGAACGTGCCCGATGTCACGGCGTCGGGTTCGCTTTCGTATCGGCGCCCGATCGGGGCGGGGCTGACCCTCATCGGTCGTATCGATACGAACTACGTCGGATCGCGCATCGACACGACCGCGCAGGCGAACTACCTGCCGCCCTACGATCTCACCAACATCCGGATGGGCCTCGATAACGGTCACTGGACCGCGACGCTGTTCGCGAACAACGTCGCCAATCGGACGGCCTATCTGACCGACTCACCGGCCATCAATGTGAACGTGCCGTACTTCAACCGGGTGGCGATTGCACAGCCGCTCACCTACGGCATCGATGTGACTTATCGCATGGGCGGGGCGGTCCACTAGGGAAACGATCCAATCGGCGGGGCGGCGCGTCGGAGCATGCGCCGCCCCGGCGTGCCGACCCTCCTACACGACGATACGTGCCTGTGAGCCGCAGCATGCCTGCAGCGGCCGGCACTTCGACTTGGCCTCGTCCTGCAAGCGGGGTAACATTCTTCCCCGCTGACGCCTGCGCGCACGGCCGCGCCGGCGTTCCTGCACGAGAAGGAACCTCGAGCCCTACCAGATGAGTTGACAATAAACTGATGAAACTCCTGCATTTTATTTCTTTTGGAGTATGATGCGCTGGCTTTTTCAACCCCAAACGAGGGACAAGCGATGAAGGTGCCCAAGAACGTCACCACCGACCGAGTCTGGCTGCGTGACGATGTGAGCGACAAGATCGACCGGATCGACCAGGAGCGCAAGCTCACGCGGTTTCTGGAAACATCCGCGAATGGATCGGCGATCGGTCAATACCTCAAGCAGGATCGCAAAGAGGCGCAGGGACCGGAGGCGGAATATCGCTTCTTCTACGACCCTTCCTCGCAAAAAGCCGACTACCTCGCACTGTGGGCGGGCATGGAGAAATATCCGACGGTGATTCGCCATACCGTGGAAAACGTCTCCCCGGACGAGGCGAAGGCCATCGACGCGCTCACGGCGTGCGCGCTCAGGCTGAGCCCCGCCCAGTTCGGCTGGGCTGTGGCCGAGCTCGAGATTCAGCGCCAGACGCACGCGGGAGAGTGAATTTCCCGGGATAACGCTCGGCGGTCCCCCGCCGGGCGTTCCCTTCCCCCAGCGCCTGCTCTTCAGGCGGGCAGCATCAATACGAATCCCTCGTTCTCGTAGGCGTAAAAGCGCCAGGGCCCCGCCCTGCGCGGGTTACCGAGAATCACCAGCTGCTGCCGCAAGGTGGCGACGTCCTTGAACACATCGGATGCGCTGATGATGCTTTCGTATTTGCGCAGCAGCGCATCGGTGGCGGGACCCTCGGCGACATACGTGATCAGCACCTTCAGAGGCGCGTTGAACAGCTGCAGCTTGTTCATCGTCTCGTGGGCGCGCGATGCCTCGTTCTCATGCTCGATGGCAACGGAGATCCAGTTGGCGTAGGTCGCATATTTGCCCGTGTCGTCCGTGCCCCGCTCCTCATAGAGCATGCCGTCGAGGGTGTAGTACTCGTGCTTCCAGCACAGCAAGCGCAGGTGTCGCGCGATCCTTGGATAGATGTGGGACCGCATGAAGTAGTTATAGGATTTCGTCTCGAAGCCGGTGGCGGTCTTGAATTCGTCCCGCTCCGCTTCCATGACCGCAAGAAACGCGTCGCGAAAATCTCTGGGAGAAACCTTATTCATTCTAGGAGCCTGTCTGCCAGATAGGCTCCTCTGGGTTGCGGGCCTGCTACCTCGTGCATCGGCCTATTGTAGCCACCCGATCCAGCAACACGCATTAACTCCTCATAGCGAGGGCAGTGCGCATGCCGCGTTTTGTTACGCCTGAAATCGAGCGCGATCTGCATGAAATCCCCGCGCAATGGTAATTTCGTCCCATCAGGCTTCAGCTCTTTTTCGACCGGCGCCTCCTCTCACCTTAAAGCTTTGGAGACCACGATGCAGCCCTCCTTCTCGTCATCTCAAGTCTGGGCCCCGACCGCGGTGCTCGCGATGCTGTGCCTGGGCAGCTCCGTGGGCTTTGCTCAGGCGCCCGACGTCGCCGGTGCGTCGGCATCGAGCAGCGTCTGTCCGAACGATGACAGTGGACTCACATTACCGGCCGGCTTCTGTGCCTCCATTTTTGCCGACGGGATCGGTCATGCGCGCCAGATGGCGGTGGCCGCGAACGGCGTCCTGTACGTCAACACCTGGTCGGGCCGCTACTACGGCAACGACACGCCGCATCCGGGCGGCTTTCTCGTCGCCCTGCAAGACCCAGCCGGTGCGGGCAAGGCGAGTGTCATTCAACGCTTCGGCGCGACGCCGGCGAGCGGGGGCGCCGGAGGAACGGGGATCGGGCTGTACCAGGGCGCGCTGTTCGCCGAGATCAACGACAAGATCGTCAAATATACGTTGCCTGCGAACGCTCTCGTGCCCCGAGATCCGCCGGTAACGGTCGTTTCCGGACTGCCGCTCGGCGGCGATCACCCGATGCATCCGTTCATCATCGACGCCGACGGCGCGATGTATGTCGATGTCGGCAGCGCAACCAACGCGTGCCAGCGGGAAAATCGCACCCCGAAGTCCGAAGGCCTCAATCCATGCACCGAGCTCGAGACGCGCGGCGGAACCTGGCGGTTCGATGCCGGGAAGACCCACCAAAAATTCTCGACAGCGCAACGCTTCGCGACCGGCATCCGCAACGGGGAAGGCTTCGGCATCGATCCGCTCGGACATCACCTGTTCGTCACCATGCATGGCCGCGATCAGCTGCATGCCAATTGGCCGGATCTGTACAAGCCGGAAGAGGAAGCGACGCAGCCCGCCGAGGAGCTGCTGCTCCTCACGCAGGGCGGGGACTATGGGTGGCCGGAGTGCTACTTCGACGCGATTCAAGGGAAACTGGTGCTTGCGCCCGAGTACGGCGGCGACGGCGGCAAGAAGGTCGGGGTCTGCGCGAGGAAGAGGGCTCCGATTGCGGCATTCCCCGCGCACTGGGCGCCGAACGGGCTCGCGCGCTATGACAAGGATGAGTTTCCCGCTCACTATCACAACGGTGTATTCATCGCCTTCCACGGATCGTGGGACCGCGCGCCCT
Source organism: Steroidobacteraceae bacterium (assembly GCA_035307465.1). Taxonomy (GTDB): domain Bacteria; phylum Pseudomonadota; class Gammaproteobacteria; order Steroidobacterales; family Steroidobacteraceae; genus Bog-1198. The sequence goes on along the minus strand of DATGIA010000001.1, from coordinate 3,267 downwards.
ATCCGCAGCAAGGCTACAACGTGGTGTTCCAGGCCCTGGAGGGCGATCACGCCTCGGGCGCGTGCGAAGTGTTCGCCGACGGATTTGCCGGCGCCGTCAAGGCTCCCGGTCAAGCGTTGCACCGGCCCTCGGGCGTGGCGGTCGCACCGGATGGCGCGCTCTACGTATCGGATGATATCCGGGGGCGCATTTACCGCATCGTCTATCGGGGCGGAGCCAGCGCGACGGCCCGGTACACGCCCTGTCCCAGCCCATCGGCAGCGCCCGGCGCAATCCTTGCTGCAGATGCCAAACCGCCCGAAGGTACCCACCCCGATGCCGGTGCGGTGGCGAATACCGCGGATCTCAAGGTCCCCCCGGGGGCGAGCCGGGAGATGGTGGCGCTCGGCGATCGCATCTTTCACGGTCAAGTGGCCGGGGCGACCTGCACCGGGTGTCATGGTGGGGATGCCAAGGGCACCCCGCTGGGTCCGGATCTGACCAGTCAACAATGGCTGTGGGGCGATGGCAGCTATGCGGCCATCAAGAAGATCATCACGGAGGGTGTGCCGCAGCCCAAGCAGTATCGATCGCCGATGCCGCCCATGGGCGGGGCGCAACTGAGCCCCGAACAGGTCGCGGCGGTCTCGGCCTATGTGTGGGCGCTCAGCCATCGCTGAGACTTTTGCAATGAAAAGCGCTCTGACCCGTTCCACTACGCAGGGTCACCTCGCACAACCCCCGGGGATCAGCGCGCATGCTCAAGCTCATCAAGGTCTGTCCGCCCGTGAAAGCCGTGCTCCTGGCGCTGGCGGTGGTTTGCTCGCTGGGGGTGCGTGCCGTGGCGCAGGACATCCAGCTGATCACGCTCGCGGGACAGAAGGAAATGCTCGCAAACCCAGGCACCCCGCTCGCGGGTGCCTCGAGCCCGGACGTGACCCTCGTCGAGTACTTCGATTACAACTGTCCGTTTTGCAAGCAGCTCGCGCCCGAGCTCGAGTCGTTGATCGGCGAGGATCACAAGGTCGCCCTCGTATACAAGGAATGGCCGATCTTTGGTGGCATCTCGGTCTACGCGGCGAAGGCGGTGCTGGCCGCGGGATGGCAGGGCAAGTATCTCGTTGCGCATGACACGCTGATGCGCGGACCGCGCTGGTCGGACGAGGCCCAGGTGGATCGGGCTCTCGAGAGCGCAGGCATCAGTCTGGATCGTCTGAAGAAGGACGCCGCGAGCCATGCGACAGACATCAACGCTCTGCTCACGCGCAGCGAGACCGAGGCTCGCGCGCTCGGACTGCGCGGCACACCCGGGCTGGTGGTGGGCCGACAGATCGTCCCCGGCGTGGTCGATCTGAAGGGACTGAAGGCGCTGGTGGCGCGCGCGCGCCCTCCGAGCGGCCAGGGCTAGAACGCCGCTCTCTGCTCGTCAGCCCAGCGGGGCGGAGGCTAGATCGGGCGCGGGCGCAGACACGGGCGCGGACGCGGACGCGCGGGGCTCAGCCGCTGCGGCTGGCGGGCGCTGCGAGCGCTCGCGGCGCGCCGCATCGGCCGCGCGCAGACTCGCCGTCGTCATATGCTGGCCATCGTGGCGCCAGCCGGGCGGCCCGAAGAAATAACCGAGCCGTTGCCGCACTGTGAGACCCGGACGCCTGAGGTCGCGCGCGATGCCGAAGTACTCATGCAGCGCGATGCGCAGCGGATTGACGGTGCCGAGATTTTTCACGATGCCGTAGCGCGGCCGCTCATCGGCCTGCTCGGGCACGAAGCTGCCGAAGAGCCGGTCCCAGATCATGAAGACGCCGGCGTAGTTGGCATCGAGATAGCGCGGATTGCTCGCATGGTGCACGCGATGGTGCGAGGGCGTGTTGAGGAGCCATTCGAACCAGCGCGGCATCTTGTCGATGGTCTCGGTGTGGATCCAGAACTGATAGAGCAGATTCACCGTGAAGGCGAGCGCGACGGTGCCCGGATGAAAACCGATCCAGGCCATCGGTACATTCATGAGGATGAGACCGCTGAATTGCGAGGTCCAGCTCTGGCGCAGATTGGTCGACAGATTGAAGTGCTGACTCGAATGATGGATGACGTGGGAGGCCCAGAACCAGCGCGAGCGATGGCTGATGCGATGCCACACGTAGTAGCGCAGGTCCTCGAGCACGAAGGCCATGGCGAAGGACCACGCGTTGAAGGGCACATCGAGGATGCGGTGCCGGTAGGCGAACCAGACCGCCGTCATGAAGAGGCCGCTGAACATTCCCCAGAAGAAGATGCTGCCCACGCTCATCGCGACGTTCGACAGCGTGTCGCGCAGGTCATACTCGGCGCGCACGCGCAGGGCGGAGGCGAGCAGGAGCTCGAGTGGAATGAGCAGCAGGAGCCCGAGCTGCACGAGATCGGTCGCATGGAAGTAGGCGGCATCAGGCATGGCGAAGATCCGTGTGGGAATTGCCGGGGGAGCGCTCGAGCGTCTCGAGTCGGGTGCGCCAGCGGCTCAGGAGGTCCTGATCCGCGAAGCGCAGCCGGGCGCGCGGCCAGCCGAAGTCCGCGAAGCGCAGCTCGAGGGTTCTCGGATCGCGCAGGCGCACCGCGGTGAGCTCGTGCGCCGCCAGCATGCGCGCATTCCAGCGCCGTCCGTCGCGCACCAGGAGCCCGAGGCCGGTCGCGGTCTCGATGAGCGCGGCCCGTCCGTCGCTGCACAAGGTCGCAGTACCGGTCGCGTCGGGAAAATGATGATGAAACTCGTGCAGTGCTGCGGCCTCGTCGGCAAAGCAGACCGTGTCGGGACGGCGCTTCCACAGGAGCAGTGCGAGCAGCACGACGCCGAGCACCAGATTGACGCCGATGGGGAAAAGCAGCTCCTTCATGAGTTCCTTAGCTTAAGCGCAGTGCCTGCTTGCCAGCAACGGCGGTGCACGCAGTTTTTTGTCTGATATTTATGTTGTAACATCAACCACTTGAGACGATATCCTCGAACAATTCAACGTCAGCTCATGGGCCCGGCGTTGCCTTCGAGGGCTCAGCGAGCGCATCGAGGAAGATGCGTGCAAAGGCCGGCCCCGTGCCCGATTCCTCATGCTTGAAATACACGAAGACCTCGCGGCAGTGCGCGGTGCGCTCGCGAATCGTCCGCGCCCAGCCCTCGAGATCGGCAGGCGTATAGCCTTCATCGCGCAGGCGAAAGTACGCGAAGGGCGCGGTGATCTCGAGGGGTGTCGAGGCTCGCTCGCTGTCGGCGATGCACAGCGAGACATGGCGCGAGCGCAGCAGGGCGAACGTTTCCGGCCGCAG